>JAZKBC010000069.1:0-22496 GCA_040388825.1 Acidobacteriota bacterium
GGTGCAGCGGGCGCTGGCGAGCCGGATTGCGGATGAGGTGCTGCAGCACTCGGTGGAGATGGGGGTGGTGAGTTTTCGGCCGGAGGATCCGCAGGTGCGGTCGACGGTGGTGTATCGGGATGAGCTGGTTTGCATTGTGGCTCCGGGACATGCGCTGGCGAAGGAGAAGACGGTGTCGATTGCGCGGCTGGGGCGGGAGCCGTTTATTGCGCACAATGTGGCTTCGCCGCTGCGGCAGAAGGTGATTGCAGCGTTCAAGCGGCACAAGACTCCGCTGAAGATGGAGGTGGAGCTGCCATCGCTCGAGGCGATCAAGCGGTTTGTGGAGCGGGGCAATGGAGTGGCGCTGGTTCCGGGGCTGACGGTGGAGACCGAGCTGGAGTCCGGGGCGCTGGTGGCGGTGGCGGTTCCTGAGCTGCAGATGGAGCGGAAGCTGCGCCTGGTGTTCCGGCGGCAGGCAGCGTTGAGCCATGCGGCGAAGGCGTTTCTGCAGGTGGTGGAGGAGCACGCCGAGGCGGAAGGGGATCCCTTTTGTTTTGTGGCGGAGCGGGGGTAGCGGCGAGAGTGTAGAGCGTAGAGTGTAGGGCGTAGAGAAGACGCCCAAGGCTGGAAGCTGTAGATGAGTCGCTGCGAGACGTTAATTGGTGAAAAAGAATTGTGTCGGGTTGCGGAACTAGTGGCGGGGAACAGCGTCTGTACCGCTAGTCACGAGCGCTGGCTGGGTTGGCGGCGCGATCTCTAGATGGACGAAAGCGAGTGGAAGCGATGAAGAAATTGGAAACAGGCAGGAAGATCGCGGGTATGTTGCGCGCGGCGGCAGTGATGGTGTGCATATGTGGATTGGCCGCGGCTGCGGCGCAGGCGCAGGACCCAGCGCCGGCGGCACCACCGGCTGGAGCGCAGCAGGGACCGCCTGCGGGTGGCCGTGGCGGCATGATGATGGATCCGGAGAAGGTGGTGGCGCGGCTGACCAAGGTGCTGGGCCTTACGGCGGACCAGCAGACGCAGTTGACTGCCGTCTATACGGCGCAGGTGGAGAAGATGAAGGCCAACCCGGATATGAGCCGCCAGGAGCGTCGCGCGGCGCGTGAGGCGATGGAAGCCAAGGTGAAGGCAGTCCTGACTCCGGACCAGCAGACAAAGTACGCGGACATGCAGGCGAAGATGCGTGAGCGTCGCGGTGCTGGTGGTGGCGGCGAGCAGGGACCTCCGCCGTCGACTCCACCGCCTCCTCCGGGTCTGTAAAGACTGGATGAGCGACGCTGAATTGTATTGTTTGCTGCGACGAGGCCTCCCGGTTGGGAGGCTTCGTTTTTGCTGGAATTTGTATAGAAAGACGGGCGATTGGTTAGCAAGCAGGAGGAAACGGCGGAGAATCGCTTGAAACGCGCGTGAAGGCGTGCTGTGCGGGTACAATTAGGCATTAGCGCGCCCGGGAGTTCAAGGCAGCCTGCGGAAGGTTGGCAGGAGTCTGGGCGCCAAGCGCGAACGCGAAGGGATTTCAGCAAGCATGAAGAAGATGATGTTGCTCGGCGTACTGCTGGTGGGCGCCGCCGCAGTAGGAACGGCTCAGGAAAGCCGGCAGGAGTTCAGTGTAAGTGGAATTGGTGTCGCGGCGTTTGACGTGAACGGCCTGCTGGTTCACCCGATGCACAGCACCGAGACCGTTGGCGTACTGGGCAGCTACCGCTACGATCTGACACCGCGCAGCCAGCTCGAGCTCAACTACGGCTTCTCGCAGTACACGATCCACTACCACAACGTGACGCTGCCGCAAGGCCAGGTTCATGCCAAGCAGCAGGAGCTGAGCGGAGCGTATGTGTACACACGGACGTATCACAACTTCAACCCGTTCCTGGAAGTGGGCATTGGCGCGATGATCTTTACGCCGATCCTGGACAATGGGACGACGGTGAAGGACACGCGGCAGAACACAAACATCGGTGCGCTGTTTGGCGGTGGCCTGGCATACGAGATCAGCCCGAGCTTTGACGTGCGCGTGGAGTATCGCGGGTTTGCGTTGAAGACTCCGGACTTTGGCGAGCCGCTGTTCAAGACCAACCGGTACTACGTGGTGCAGACACCGTCGGTCGGTATTGCTTACCACTTCTAAAGGCAGGGAGTAGGAAGTAGGGAATAGGGAGTAGTCAGACAGAAAAGACCCGGCTGCGGCCGGGTCTTTTTTGTTGGGTGGGATGAGTCTGGCTATCGGGTAGCGAAGCGGGGGCGGCCGGCGGGGAAGTGGTAGGCGGCTCCGATGGTGAGAATCTGCGGGGTGAGGCCGTTGGACAGGCCGGGACCGGAGAGCCAGTCCTGGTACTCGTAATCGGCGCGGATGTTGAGGCGGGGAAGGACGGCGTAGTCGATCCCGCCACCCGCTGCGAACATGTTGTAGGCGAGATTGAAGTTGGTGGTGACGACGGTGTAGACGCAGTTGGAGACCGCGGGATCGCAACCGGCGATGGGGACGGTGTAGCTGTAGACGGGCGAGTTGAAGACGCCGCGGCCCACCATGAGCTTGGCGTAGGGCCGGAAGCGGGCGCTGCGCATGAGGTGGTAGCGGCCGCCGACCTCGTAGGTGCGTTCGTAGACGGGGCTGTTGGGGTCGGAGACCTGGTGGAACTCGAGTTCGGCGCCGTAGTGGGTGTGGAAGTCGAAGTCGGCGTAGAAGCTGTAGCCGCGAATCTTATTCTGGGTGTAGTCGGAGTTGGCGAGAGCGACGCCTCCACCGATCTGCAGGTCGCCGAGGCGGCCTGCGGTGTCGTGGGCCTGGGCGTGGGCGAAGCTGGTGCAAGCAGCAATCAGGGCGAGAGCGAGAAGCGGTCGGTTCAACGTGCGTCTCCGTGGGCCGGTTGGCGGGGCAGGCGTCAAGAATGACAGACGGACTAGGTTCGGTGCAAGAACAAAGCCCTCCGCCGCTCAAGTGCGGCGATGAACCTTTGGACGGGATTGCGGCGAATGCGGGTGCAGGTGTGAAGGCAAGTGTACAGCTCTTGTTGGGGTTACGAAGATTTGGGTGACCTCATTTTGATGTTCTCCCGCAGACAACTTTGCCCCCGGTGAACCGGGGGCAAAGTTGTGTTTCGGTTGGCTGCCGCGCGCTCTACTGCGGGGGAGTGGCGGTTCCGGTGGTCTGGTTGTCCGCGGGTGCGGTACCAGCCGGTGCAGCAGTTGATGGCGCCGGCGGGGCAACGGTGGTGGCTGCTCCGGTGTCGGTGCCCGTGGTTCCGGCTGGCGCTGCGCTGGCCGGGGCTGCGGTGTTGTCGGTTGGGGCTGCGGCTCCGGTCGCAGGCGCTGCTGCTGCCGGTGCGGCAGCGGGAGCTACAGGGGCCGTCCAGTAGGAGAGCTTCATGTAGACCGGCGTGATCTCGAAGGGCATCTTGTCGCGCGCACTGAGTAGGGGCTCGTAGGTGGTGTGCATGACGACGACCTTGTCGGTCCAGGGATCGAAGCGGAGGAACTGGCCGAGGGGCATGGCTCCCTGCTGCTTCAGATCGTTGTTGGCGAGCTTGGGCGCCTTGGAAACCAGGGCCTGCATCCAGAACGTACCGTCGGTCTTGACCAGGCTATCGCCCATCTGCGGCGTGGTGAGGGCCTTGAGGCCTTTCTCACGCGCTGAGAGCTGCTGCAGGAAGAGACCGAAGTACTGCTGTCCGTCGGCGAGCTCCTTGGCGCCGAGGAGCTTGATGGCTTCCTTGGCGGCTTCGGCGTTGTCGGCGTCGGTATGTCCCATGGGGAGGCGCGTGAAGGCGGACTCCGGCGGGAACATGAGGCGATCGCTGAAGGCGTACTTGGTGTCGATGCGATGGCCGAGGATGATGTGCGCGACCTGGTAGGCGAGCAGAGCGTTGAGGTTGCCCATCTGCTGGGCACCGTCGGCGGAGACGACCGCCGTGGTGTCGATGAGGGACTTCGAAAGCAGGATGGTGTTGCCGATGGCGACCGACTCGAGCGGCTCGGTGAGCAGGGTGCGCACGCGAATCGGGCGGGAGGTCTGGATCTGGTTGTAGGCCAGGATGTTGTTGGCGAGGGCTTCGAGGGTCTTGTCGAAGTCCGAAGGAGCGTCGATGAGGCCGGCAGTGTAGAGCCGCTCGATGACGTTGTCTTCGGCCTGCTGGATCCACTCACGCTGTGCGCCGAGCGGGCTGACGTCCTGGGCCTGGTTGCTCTCGTCGGTCGCACCCTGTACCTGGAGATCGGACTCTTCGGCGGCGGAGTCAGGAACTTTGAGCTGGTAGCCCCAGATGTGGTTGATGGCCTTGAAGTTCAACACGTGCGTGGGGCTCTTGGGATCGGTCTCTTCGCAATAGACAGAGGTGGGGAGCCAGAGGCCTTCCTGCACGTTGGTGCGCCAGGAATCGAAGTGGTAGAACTCTTTGCGGTCGGCGTCGGAGCCGGCGAAGTCGCCGTCGAAACGGACGATGTTGCCGCCGTTGCGCTCAATCCAGATGCGGCCGAAGAAGCGGCCGGTGGCGGCGCCGCCGGTCTTGGTGGGGTGCACGTCGAAGACGACCGTCGGGATGGTGCCGAGGAAGTCGTTGCGAACAAAGGAGAAGGTGTAGGTCTGGCGGTTGTAGCTGTTGCTGTCCACCAGGAGCATGGAGACGAAGCCGCGCTCGGAGAAGGTGAGGTGCAGGCTGTCGGAGAGGCCGGTGATGTAGCCGAGGGAGTGCTTGAAGAAGCTGAACTTACCCTTCTTCTCCTGCGGTCCCTTGCCCGCGGCGTAGCCTACGTCGCCGATGACCTTGCCGAAGTCGACGCGGCCCAGCATGTGGAGGTCGGTTTCGGGGGATTGGAACATGACGGGGTCGGCCTTCATGCGCTGGATGTAGGTTTCCACCAGCGGGAGGCGTTCCTTGAGGGTCTTGACGACCACAGCTTCACGGACGACGGACTTGTCGATCAGTGCGTTCTGGGCCGGAGTCAGCTTGCGGACGAAGGGGTCCTCTTTCGGCTTCTTCGAACCAAAAAGCGGGAAGGCAGCCGAGGGAATCGCAGGGGCAACCAGAAGGGCGAGGGTCACAGCGGTGGTGAGTTTCGTCCGGAGGTTCATAGGTTTTCTAAAGCTCCTTGAGTTCAGCGTACCGGCCCGGGTTGAGGGCAAGCAACTGAAAGAAAAAAAGATAGAACAAATGCAGCCCTGCAAAACTGTTGCTGACCGATGCTACCCGGTCTTGCTAGTGCAAGGATACAGCGCGGGTTGAGGATCAGCTCATCTGGAAACGGACCAAGACAACACCTTCCCACTGGACGGGATGGCCGGAAGCATCGAGCGCCGGCTTGAAGCGGGTGCCGCGGCAAGCGGACTCGGCGGACTCATCCAAACCATGGCCGAGACCATGGACAACACCGAGAACTTCTACGGACCCACTAGGGGTGACGCGAATCCTGACCGAGACGTTGCCTTCGAGGTGCATTGCCTTGGCCTCAGCGGAGTAGACGGGCTGGGGCTTGTAGGTGACTACAGGGGCCGAAGAGGCTGGTCCTGAAGCGGATGGCAGGTGGGTAGGCTGAACCTGTGCCTGCTGGGTGGGAATCTGGACGGTCTGCACGCCGGGGCGGTAGGGGGCTGTGCCGGTTCCACCCTGACGACCATTGGGGATTCCTTCGACACGGGCAACCCCTGGCTGATGGCCGTTCAGGTTCTGACAGTTGGGGCAGCCGTTGCCCATGACCACCTTGGTGGCCTGGGGGCCATTGCCGGTGTTCGCCGGGCTCATGCCGGGATGGCCGGCTTGGCCGAAATTGACTGGGGCAACGGCGGGACCGGTGAGCGATTTCAGCGGGTTGTCGGGATTTCCGAGCTTGACCGCGCTGGGATGCGCGTCATGGTTGGGCACGGACGCTGCGACCACGGGCATGTGTACGGCGACGGGGGCGGGCGGTGGTGTGACTCGCTTGGGGGCCGGGGACGGGACGAAGGGCTTGGGCTGCGGCACCTCGATGGGCTTCACGTCAGGCGGCGGCGGGATCGGCTTCTCGATGACGACCTTGGGGGGTTCGATGTGCGGGACCGGCGGAAGCTTGACGGGCGGCGGAGGTGGCGGCGGCTTGACCTCTGGCGGCTTGACTTCGACGAAAGTGAGATCGGTCTTTTTCTTCTCGACGATCGTTGTATGAACGACGCTGCCCAGCACCACGAGCAGGAAAAGGACGACCGCGTTGGTGAAAAGAGAGGTGAAGAACGCGCCTTTGCTGCGCGAGCCATCATTCAGGACGCCAAAATGGGAGAACTGGACGTTACGCGGGTTCGGGTCTTCGCTGCGGAGTGGCTTCGGCATGTAGTGCGCGATCCTTGAATCTGGGCCCCTTGGTGAGACGTTCGAGGTTACCAGAAAGATAACAGAAGTACTGGTTACTTTCGTGCAAAGCGGAGTGGGGAATCCAAGTGACAATCCGGGTTCCGGCCGGGTGCAGGCGAGAGGTCCGGGGAAGAGTTTCCGGCGGTTGAAAAGCGGCCCTTGAAATGACCGGACGGTAAGCTAGCCCGGCACGGAATTGGTCGGTTGTTTGCTCGGAAAGGTTTCAACCGAAAGAAAGCCAAGCGGATAGGAGCGACGATCGGCAAGCGGGCAGGATCGAGGCCGGATAGGATGTTTTCACGGTGCACCGGCCACAGGGAGCAAGCGAAGTCCTGACCTGACCGGCTCCGTGGAGGATTTCGACGATGCAAGCGCTGATGCCGACCCTTGTCCACGATATGTTTTCCCTGTCCGTACCGGTCGCCGAAAAGATCATCCGGCCGATCGTGGTTTACGTGTTCCTGGTGGTTTGCCTGCGGGTGTTTGGCAAGCGCGAACTGGCTCAGTTGAACCCGTTTGACCTGGTGGTGTTGCTCAGCCTTTCGAATACTGTACAGAACGCGATTATTGGAGACGATAATTCGATAACTGGCGGTGTAATCGGCGCGGTTTCTTTGTTGACGATCAATTGGGTGGTGATGTGGGTGTTGTATCGCACCCCCAAACTGAACCAGGCGCTGGAAGGAAACGCGACCACGCTCGTCTCCCATGGAAGGATAGATGCCGTTGCGCTCAAGAAGGAGGCGTTGACTGAGGAGGAACTGGTCTCCGTGTTGAATAAAAACGGGTTCAACGACCCCGGCGAGGTGGAAATGTGCGTTTTGGAACCGAATGGGACGTTCTTCGTGAAAGGAATGAATCCGTCGATCGAGCAGGTCCGCGAGGACGCGTTGCTGGATGCGCTGGAGCGGCTGTCGGCGCAGGTTCGTGAGCTGAAGGAGCAGATGGACGCCCGGGGCTGAGGCTACGGAGCCGTTGCAGCTTTCGCGCGTGCCTTGATGAGGCGCTCGGGTGCTGAGGGCAGGTTGGCATCGCGCACTGCAGCGCGGTAGCCCCCCATGTAGATGGAGTACATCACGGCGAGCGCGCACCCGACTCCGAATGCAAAGCCCAGAAAGACGCCGATCAATGAGCCAAGAACGAAGTTCACGATTCCTATGATGGCACGAAGGATTCAGAGCCCGTTTACTCCAGGTTGGCGTCAGCAGATTTGACGATGTGAAAAGCGACCAGGCAAGGGGAGAACAGCATGGTGACGAAGGCCGTGAGGGTGAGGAGGTCATGCATAATCCTCCTTATCGGCAATTGCCGAAGTGTTTTTAAGTATGTGACTGACGTGGGATAGCAGCCATAGCACTTTGGCAGGGAGAGCCTCGGCGGGCGGGGGATTACTGATGGGTTTGCGCTTTGTTGTTCAGCTATTGAGATGATTGCGAAGGCATTGTTGCCTGTCGTGGTCCAGATGACGTAATTTGAGGCACTGTGAAGCAATTTGCGATGGATCCACTCAAGGTAGTGTTTGCTGCGGCTGAGTCCGCCGGGGCCTCTTCGGGCGCGGCTGTGAACTCCCAGACGTTTGACTCGCTGATGCGGGAAGACCGCGTGTTTCCTCCACCGGCGGAGTTTGCGGCGAAAGCGCGGATCGGCAGCGAGGCCGAGTACGACGCGATGTACAAGCGGAGTGTGGAAGACCCCGCTGGGTTTTGGGGAGAAGCTGCGAGTGAGCTGGAGTGGTTTGCTCCGTGGGAGCAGGTGCTCGACGGCAGCGGAGCGCATGCGAAGTGGTTCACCGGCGGCAAGCTGAATCTTTCGCACAACTGCGTGGACCGGCATGCGAAGGGCGAGCGCAAGGATAAGGTCGCTCTGCTGTGGGAAGGCGAGCCTGCGGTTGATGGCAAGCCCGACGTGCGCAAGCTGACGTTCGCCGAGCTGCATGTTGAGGTGCAGAAGTTTGCGAACGTGCTGAAGGCGCAGGGCGTGAAGAAGGGTGACCGCGTTGCCGTGTACATGGGCATGAGCCCGGAGCTGGCGATTGCGCTGCTGGCGTGCGCACGGATCGGTGCGGTGCACTCGGTGATTTTTGGCGGGTTTGCGGCGCATGCGATCTCGGACCGCGTGAACGACTCGGACTGCCAGGTGATTTTGACCCAGGACATCAGCTATCGCCGCGGCGGCGAGGTGAAGCTGAAGGCGATTGTGGACGAGGCGCTGGCGAAGTGCCCGGGCGTGCGCAAGGTGGTGGTCTATCAGCGAGCGCCGTCGGCGAGCGTGGCTATGAAAGAAGGCCGCGACGTGTGGCTGCACGAGGAGATGGCGAAGGCCTCGACCGAGTGCGCGTGCGAGTGGATGGATGCGGAGGATCCGCTGTACATCCTGTATACGAGTGGGACGACAGGCAAGCCGAAGGGGCTGGTGCATACGACTGGCGGCTACTCCGTGCAGACGTACCTGACGAGCAAGTATGTGTTCGATCTGCAGGATGACGATGTGTACTGGTGCACGGCGGACATCGGATGGGTGACCGGGCATAGCTACGTGGTTTATGGGCCGCTGCAGAACGGTGCGACGGTGCTGATGTACGAGGGCGCGCCGAATTTTCCGGAGAATGATCGCTTCTGGAAGATCATCGACGAGCACAAGGTGACGATTTTCTATACGGCGCCGACGGCGATACGGGCGTTCATCAAGTGGGGCAACGATTGGGTGCATAAGCACTCGCTGGACAGCCTGCGGCTGCTGGGGACGGTGGGTGAGCCGATCAATCCCGAGGCGTGGATGTGGTATCACCGCGAGATTGGCAAGGAACGCTGCCCGATTGTGGATACGTGGTGGCAGACGGAGACGGGGTCGATTTTGATTGCGCCGATTCCGGGCGCGGTGGCGACCAAGCCGGGGTCGGCGACGAAGCCGTTCTTCGGCGTGGTGCCAGAAGTGGTGACCAAAAATGGCGAGCCGGTTCCGCTGGGACAGGGTGGGTTGCTGGCGATCATGAAGCCGTGGCCTTCGATGGCGCGGACGATCTGGGGCGATGCTGAGCGGTATGAGACGGCTTACTTTTCGGATCTGAAGGACAAGGATGGGAAGCCGGTTTACTTTACCGGCGACGGCGCGCGTTGGGATAAGGATGGCTACTTCTGGCTGATGGGCCGCGTGGATGACGTGATCAACGTGAGCGGGCATCGGCTGGGAACGATGGAGATCGAGAGCGCGCTGGTGGCGCATTCCAAAGTTGCCGAAGCAGCCGTGGTGGGAAGGCCCGATGAGTTGAAGGGGCAGGCGATTGCCGCGTTTGTGACGCTGGAGGAAGGCAACGAGCCCAGCGAGGCGCTGAAGCAGGAGCTGCGGCAGTGGGTCGCCAAGGAGATTGGCGCGCTGGCTCGGCCGGACGATTTGCGTTTTACGCAGATGTTGCCCAAGACGCGGTCGGGCAAGATCATGCGGCGGCTGCTGCGGGAGCTGGCGACGACCGGCGAGGTGAAGGGCGATACGACTACGCTCGAGGACTTTGCGGTGGTGGCCAAGCTGCGGGAGAACGACGAGTAGGCGAGGCGCGAACGAGGGATTTCGCTGATTCGGCGCAACCTGCGGCGGTAGGAACCGTCTACAGAAGTATGCGAATGACGTGGAAGAGTAGAGCGGTCGTGGCTGCGATGGCGGCTGCCGGTTTGGTGTGTGCGGCGCAGGACAAGCCGGTGTTGCAGCGGCCGGAGAAGACTCCGGCGACGACGATGACCGTGAACGCCAAGCTTGTCTTGGTTCCGGTGGTGGTGCGGGACAAGAAGGGTGCGCTGGTCGGGAATCTCACGAAAGAGAGCTTTGCCCTGACCGTTGGCGAGAAACCGCAGGTGATCAAGTATTTTGATCACGATACGGATGTTCCGCTGACGCTGGGGCTGCTGGTGGATACGAGCCGCAGCCAGGGGGATGCGCTGGACAGCGAGCGCTCGGCGAGTGATGCTTTCCTGCGCAATATGCTGATGCCGGCTTCGGCGGGGCGAGCCGCGGATAAAGCGTTCGTTATGCAGTTTTCCCGGCAGGTCGAACTGCTGGCGGACACAACGAACTCGACTCCGATGCTGGCGGCGGCGCTGAAGGAGTTGGGCACAACGAATCCGAAGGCCCGCAGAGAGGACCCCAACGTGGGCGGCGTGGAGAGAGAGGGACGGAGGATTCACGGCGGAGGGACGGCGCTGTATGACGCGGTGTTCCTGTCGGGCGATGAAATAACGTCGAAACAGACCGGGCGCAAGGCGCTGATCCTGCTGACGGATGGCGTGGACAGCGGAAGCAAGGAGGCGCTGACGGACGCGATCGAGGCGGCGCAGCGGGCGGACACAATTGTGTATGCGATTTACTTCAAGGGTGAGGATCGCCAGGACTTCCGCCGGGATCAGGATGGCGGACGGCGGGGTGGATATGGCGGAGGAGGATATCCAGGCGGCGGTGGAGGGTATCCGGGTGGCGGAGGGTATCCCGGCGGTGGTGGATATCCGGGTGGCGGCAACGGAGGTGGCAATGGTGGTGGGCAGAATCGTCCGGGCGGCGGTGGCGGGAGCAGGACTCCGCATGTGGATGGGAAGAAGGTGCTGGAGCGGATCTGCGGCGAAACCGGCGGCGAGGTTTTTGAGGTGAGCAAGAAGCAGACGATCGACGAGATCTACGCGAAGATCGGCGAGGAGCTGCGGGCGCAGTACCGGCTGGGGTTCACGCCGGATGCGGCCGCCGCGGATGAGGGATACCACAAGATTCTGCTGACGCTGACCGACGAAGACGCAAAGAAAAAGGACTTCGTGCAGACGCGCGAGGGGTACTACACCGGGAAGTGAAGGTAGTGACGGCTTAGGGTGTTGGGGGGAGCCAGCCGTGGAGCTGGAGCCAGTGCTCCAGCAGGATGGGGTAGACGGCGAGCTCGGGGAATTTGGGCTGGTCGGTGCCCATGTGGGTGCCGTGGGGACCCTGCTCGAAGACGTGGAGCTCGGCGGGGACGCCAGCCTTTTGCAGGGCGTTGTAGAAGAGGGTGGCGTTGGTGGAGTCGACCTTTTCGTCGCGCTCGGTGGCGTAGAGGAAGGTGGGCGAGGTGTCCTTGGTGACGTGGAGGATGGGGTCGACGTAGTCGATCAGGGCCTGCGAGGGGTGGTCGCCGATGAGGGTGGCGAGGACTGGGGATTTGCCTTGGGGGACAGAGAGGACGACGCGGCCGTAGTTGATGATGGCGAAGTCGGGACGTGCGGAAATTTCCTGATCGATCGCATCCATTGAGATTGTGCCGGTGGTGAGTTTGCCGAATCCTTCCGGCACCCCATGAGGAGGGGCGGTGGCGAGGTAGCCGGCCATGTGGCCTCCGGCGGAGAAACCCCAAACGCCAATCGCGTCGGGATTGATGCCCCAGTCCTTGGCGTGGGCGCGGACTTCCCGGACGGCGCGCAGGCCGTCCAACAGCGCCCAGGGGTAGAGATAGCGCGGGCCGAGGCGGTACTGCAGTACGCAGGCACTGATGTTGTGCTGGTTGAGCCAGTCGGCTTCGAAGGCACCCTCTTTTCCCATTACGAGGTGGGTGTAGCCTCCGCCGGGGAGAATGACGACCGCGGTGTGCGGGCCGGGGCCGGTGGCGGCGTAGCAGTAGAGCTTGGGAATGTCGGCTTCAGTCTTGCCGACGGCGCCGGGAGCTCCTTTGGGCCAGAGAATGTCGACGATGGGGTCGCCGTGGGGAGGCGGCGTGATGACGAGCGTGGGGTCGGCGGTTTGCGCGGAGAGCGAGCAGGTGGCGAGAAAGAGGGCGGCGCAGAGGGGAAGACCGAATCGAACTGGGCTCATGGAGCATCAGAATACGCCGGTTGAGTTTTGCTGGTTCGTCTAAATGATTCCGTGCCGCAAGTTGGACTGCGGCGGAATTTGGCGGATGATAGAAGTGCCCGCATGGGACGGATTCGAGGAGAGTGGAATGACACGCACAGGGATTCTGGCAGCAGCACGAGGGATGATGATGGCCGCGGTGGCCGTGATGGCGATTCCGGCGCTGGCGCAGCATGATGCTACGGCCGGGATTCACCCGGCGCATATCTACCCTCCGATTGAGGCCGCGAAGCACGATATCGACAAGGCGCTGGCTGAAGCTCGCCGGACGCACAAGCGCGTGATTCTGGACTTTGGCGGCGACTGGTGCGGCGACTGCCAGGTGCTGAATATTTATTTCCACCAGAGTCCCAATGCGGAGCTGCTGGAGAAGCACTTCATCCTGGTGGATGTGAACATCGGACGCATCGACGCCAATGGCGACATCGCGAAGCGGTATGGCGTTCCGATGAAGGGCGTTCCGGCGCTGGCGGTGATCGATGGCCATGGGAAGGTGATCTATGCGCAGGCCAACAACCAGTTCTCGGATATGCGGCATATGGATGCGGCGTCGGTGACGGAGTTTCTGAATACCTGGAAGCACTAACTCCACGGAAAGCGCGACTACGCGGATGCACTCAACGGCGAGGACGATGAGCCGCTCGGCAGCGGAGATGTTTCGGTCGGCGTGGTCGAAGCTCTGCCTCGATCCGGCGATGCAGTGCGTGACGCTGATGCGTCTGCTGCGGTCGGCTTCGCTGGCGGCGTTTGACCACGACATCTTCACGGTGGCGCAGGCGACGTCGTACTCGGCGATTATTGCGCTGTTTCCGGCGCTGATTGTGGCGGCGGCGGTGATCGGGATGCTTCCGGATACGCTGCCGATCCGATTTCAGCTGGCGGCATTCTTTGACCGGATTCTGCCGTCGAATGTGACGCCGCTGCTGGATGCTTATTTTTCGACGTCGCATGCGAACCCGCAGACGACGCGGGTGCTGCTGGGGTCGGTTGTGGTGAGCCTGACCGGGGCATCGAGTGTAATGTCGACGCTGATGGACGGCTTTCGGAGGGCGCACGATCTTCCGCTGCCGCCGGGGAGCTTCTGGCCGAGGCGGCTTCGGTCGCTGGCGCTGGTGCCGCTGTCGATTATCCCGATGACGTTTGCGACGCTGCTTGTAGTGTTTGGGCAGTTCCTGACGCGGTGGCTGGTAAGCGCGGTTACGCCGTCGCTGCAGGCTCCGGTGCATGTGATGGCCCTGGTGCTGCGTTGGGTGGTGGCATTGTGCGGCAGCGTGGCGGTGATCGGGATGATTTATCACCTGGGCACGGACCTGGATACGCACCTGCGGATTCACCTGGAGCCGTGGATTCGGGAGCCGTGGACGATCTTTCGCAAAGAGTGGAGCTGGCGGTCGAGTTTGCCGGGGGCGACGGTGGCAACGCTGCTTTGGTTCGTTTCGACATTGTGTTTTGGGCTGTACGTAACGCGGTTCGCGAACTATTCGCGGGTGTATGGGTCGCTGGGGGCGGCGATTGCGCTGTTGTTCTGGCTGTACATCATTGCGCTGAGCGTGCTGATGGGGTCGGAGTTCAATGCGCAGTTGACGGTGGAGCGCAAGGGGCCGGGGCGCGGCCGGGGCGACGAGGAGCCGGTGTGGAAACGGCTGCCTGGGTGGGCCAAGCGGCGTACAGGTAGAATGACTGACTGACAGGCACAACGGTTTGCATCAGGTGGCAGCGGCTGCGATGCGACGAGAGCTGGAAGGACGATTCGCATGAATGGCAGAAACCCAGGGCTGGGCGAAAGAACGCGCCGGGCCAAGATTGTGGCAACGCTCGGGCCGGCATCGAGCACGGAAGTGATTTTTCGGCAGCTCGTGCGTGCGGGGCTGGATGTGGCGCGGCTGAACTTCTCGCACGGATCGCACGAGCAGAAGGCCGAGCTGATCGCCATGGTGCGCAAGGTGGCCAAGGAAGAAGGCAAGCCGATCTGCATTTTGGCTGACCTGCAGGGGCCGAAGATTCGCACCGGTGTGCTGAAGGATCATCGGCCGGTAATGCTTGAGACCGGCAAGCGGCTGACGATTACGCCGGAGCAGATTGAAGGCACGGCCGAGCGCGTGAGCACGGTGTTCACGACGCTGGCGGAGAACCTGAAGCGCGGCGACCAGGTGTTGCTGTCGGATGGATTGATCGAGCTGCGCGTGCTGGAGCTGAAGGGCGCGGACGTGGTGACGGAAATCGTCAACGGCGGCGTGCTGGGCGAAAAGAAGGGCATCAACCTGCCGGGCGTGGCGATCAAGGTGCCGTCGCTGACGGAGAAGGATGAGATCGACCTGGAGTTCGCGCTGAAGATGGGCGTGGACACGATTGCAGTGTCGTTCGTGCAGACAGCGGATGATGTGCGTTATGTGAAGGGCCGCATTGAGGCGCTGGGCTATGACGCGTGGGTGATCGCAAAGCTGGAGAAGCCGCAGGCGGTCGATCACCTCGACTCCATCCTCGAGGCTTCGGACGCGATCATGGTGGCGCGCGGCGATCTGGGTGTGGAGATGCCACCTGAAAAGGTTCCGGCGATTCAGAAGCACATCATTCGGCGAGCAGCGATGTATCGCAAGCCCGTGATTACGGCGACGCAGATGCTGGAGTCGATGATTGAAAACCCGCGGCCGACGCGGGCGGAAGCTTCGGACGTTGCCAACGCGATTTATGACGGCACGGATGCCGTGATGCTGAGCGCGGAGAGCGCGGCGGGCAAGTATCCGGTGGACTCGGTCGCGATGATGAACAAGATTGTGATGGAGACCGAAGGACAGATGAAGCTGGAGCCGCGGCCCACGGCGCCGCTGGCGGCGCACAAGCGGCGCTCGCTGAATGTGCCCGAGACCATCTGCGAGTGCATGGCGCACTCGGCGCAGGATCTGGATCTGGCGGGCATTGCGATCTTTACGGAGAGCGGCAATACCGCTCGGCTGCTGTCAAAGTACAGGCCGGATGCGCCGATCTATGTGCTGAGCCCGTTCGAGAGCGTGGTGAATCGCTCGATGCTGCTGTGGGGAGCGTGGCCGATCCAATGCGAACGGTTTACGTCGACCGACAAGCTGGTGGAGATGGCTGAGGACATTCTGGAGGCTGCGGGTTTTGTGAAGTCGAAGCAGGTTGTGGGGATCGTTGCTGGAACGGCGACGAAGTCCGGAGCGACGAACTTCATGCGGCTGCATCTCGTGGGGGATCGCTAAGATTCAGGCAGCCTGCTTCAGGACGGGCTGAATCTTCGTGCGCTTTCTCTTGCGCACGTGGGCGAGGTCGTACTGCGCCTGCAACCCGAGCCAAAGCTCCGGGTCTGAATTGGGAAAGGCCTCGGAAAGCTTAACTGCCACCGAAGCCGAAATGCTCATCCGTCCATTGAGAATCATGGAAAGGTTGGCGCGTGTCATTCCCAGGTGCTTTGCCAGGGCTGCGACGGTAAGAGTGTCTCCCATATATTCGCGCAGAAGCAGGCCGGGGTGTGGAGGGTCAAACATGCGCATGGCGGCTTTCCTTTCAGTGGTAGTCCTGGTAATTGACGACATAGGCATCTCCATCTTGGAAGCGGAAGGTCAATCTCCAGTTGCCGTTCACCTTCACTGACCACTGACCCGCGAGATCGCCCTTGAGGGGATGCAGATCCCAGCCGGGCACATTCATGTTTTCAACTCGGCTGGCTATGTTGAGCGTGCCAAGCTGTATCGAAAGCCGTGTAGCGTGGGCAGGCTGAATGCCAGCTTTCGACCCGCTCCTGAAGAATTTCTCCAGCCCACTGTGCTTGAAAGACTGGATCATGTCACGCTCCACTGAATCCAGTTAGAAGCGTATCACGCAATGATACGGCTCGGGTCCGATTTCCCATTCCTCTTAATCGTTACAATCCTGCTATGGGACGCATTCGAGTTCTTTCCGACCAGGTGGCGAATCAGATCGCTGCTGGAGAAGTCGTTGAGAGACCTGCGTCTGTCGTCAAGGAGCTGCTGGAGAACTCGCTCGATGCGGGGGCGACGCGGATTCGTGTGGAGATTGAGGCCGGTGGACGCAAGCTGATTCGCATTGTGGACAACGGCCACGGCATGGGGCGTGACGACGCGCTGCTGGCGTTTGAGCGGCATGCGACTTCGAAGCTGCGGTCGAGCGATGATCTGCTGTCGATTGCGACGCTGGGGTTTCGCGGAGAGGCGCTGCCCTCGATTGCGTCGGTGGCGCGGCTGACGCTGGAGACGCGTGCTGCGGAAGATGAAGTGGGCACGACGGTCGAGATTGCCGGCGGCAAGATGCTGAGCGTCGAGGATACGGGCGTGCCTCCGGGAACGACGATTGCCGTGCGCGATCTGTTCTTCAATACTCCGGCGCGGCGGAAGTTTTTGCGCAGCGAGCAGACGGAGCTGGGGCATGTGGCGGCGCTGGTCACGCACTACGCGTTGGCGCATCCGACGAAACATTTTGAGCTGCACTCGGCGACGCAGGCGTTGCTGACCGCGCCTGCGGTGGCGAATGCGGGTGAGCGGCTGTACCAGATCTTCGGGCGTGAGACGTTTGAGAGCATGATTCCCGTGGCGGCGGAGCTGGACTTCGCGCACGCGGGATTGCCGGAGCCTCCGCCGTGGAAGCGTGAGGCGGACTACGAGAAGCCTGAAGCGGGCATGGTGCGGCTGACGGGGTTTGTGTCGAAGCCGGAGCTGCAGAAGCTCAATCGGAATTCGATTTATGTGTTTGTGAACGGGCGCCTGATCCGCGACCGGTTGGTGCTGCATGCGCTGAGCGAGGCGTATCGCAATATCATTCCGCCGACGTCGTTTCCGGTGGTGTTGTTGTTTCTGGAGATGCCTCCGCAGGAAGTTGACGTGAATGTGCATCCGGCGAAGACCGAGGTGCGATTCCGGCAGAGTGCGTTTGTGCATGACTTTGTGCGCGACTCCGTGCGCACGGCGCTGATGAAGGCGCGGCCGGCGGCGAGTTTTTTCTCCGCGCTGAACTCGGCGCCGACGGCGAGCTCGTCGTTGCTGGTGGATGTGAGCCCGCTGCCGGGCGTCGATCAGGCGGTGTATGAGCCGAACGGATCGGCGACGCTCATCGCGGAGAGTGAAGGCGCGATTGAGCCGGGCGATGTGGCTTCGTTTGAGCTGCGCGAGAAGATGGTTCCGCCTTCGCCGGGGCGGTTAGGGTTTGAGGGGGCGGGAATCGCGGTTGGGTATGACGACGGCTCGCTCAGCGATGCGGTGCAGACGGCGAACGAGGAGCAGCCGACGCTGAACTCGCTGGCGACACTGAAGCCGCTGGGGCAGTTGCGGGACTCGTTCATCCTGGCGACGAACGAGGAGGGGCTTTGGATCGTCGATCAGCATGTGGCGCATGAGCGGGTGCTGTTTGAGAAGATCCTGCGCGAGCGCAAGACCGAGCAGGTGCAACGCCAGCGGTTGCTGATGCCGATGCTGGTGGAGCTTCTGCCGGAGCAGATGGTGACCTTCGCCGCGATCGCCGACGAGCTGGAGCGGAATGGCTTTGAGGCGGAGCCGTTTGGGCCGCGGACGCTGGCCGTCAAGGCGACTCCGGTGGGGCTGGAGGGCCGCGAGCTGGAACGGATGCTGGAGGAGGTACTGGCCGTGACCGAGCGCGAGCAGCAGGTGGAGAACGAAGAGGCTCGGAGGACCAGGATTGCGGCTTCCATCGCTTGCCACGCGGCGATTAAGGTAAATATGCCGCTCGAACCGGCAAAAATCGACTGGTTATTGCGGGAATTGGGAAAAACCGAGCATCCGACGAGCTGTCCGCATGGAAGGCCCATCGCGTTGCGGTATTCTTTAAAGGACATCCAGCGGGCGTTTCAGCGGATCTAGCTTCCCGGGGTCCACGTTGAAGCGATTTGCCTGCTTTACTGCCGACTACATGGTTTCGGCTTCCTGATCTTCGACGCTTCGCCCTTTTGCCTGATTGGCTCAGGCCGGCGGAGTGCTTTGCCGTGAACGCGCTGGTGCGCGAATGAGGTTGATTTTGAGTGCGATTGAATTGAATGAAGAACAGCTTGCGTCTGCGCGAGCAAAAGCCTGGCATCAGGACGGCGAGGCGATACTGACGCTCGAAGCCGCGCGTGAGTGGGTTGCCAGCCTTGGCCTGGTGCTGTTTGCGCCGCGTCCGCAGTTTCCGCTGGCGGGATCGTTCGTGGAAGCCACACTGGGTGCAGCGAATGCGAACCCGACTGCAGCCGCGCTGGAGACGGCGCGCGGGCTGGTGGCGCGTCTGGTTGCCGAAGGAACGGCACTGCCGCTGAACCTGCTGGGCGGTGTAACCGAGACGCCGGACTTTGTGGTGTCGGCGCAGGTGTTCAGCTACGTGTTTACGCTGCGCGGCGACAAGGCTTGGAAACAGCCGCCGTCGACTTCAGGCGCGGTGAAGGTCTCTCCGCTAGGCTTGCGCGTGTTTGAGGTGCTGACCGAGCGTGGAGCGCTGACGGCTCCGGAGCTGGCCAATGAACTGGGTCGCGAGGTGACCGAGGTCGCCATCGTGCGTTCGCTGGCGGAGCTGTGGGCGCAGATGCGCGTGCTTCCGCTGGTGCAGCAGAACGGCGAGTCGACGCTGTGGGAGCTTTCGACGCGGCGCTTCACGAAGACGATCAAGGCGGGCGCGAATGCGGGCTTGCCGACTGCATTGTCTGCGGTGGTTTCGCTCTACCTGGCGCAGGTTGTGGCTGCGACCGAAGATGACATCGCGACGTTCCTTTCGCCGCTGACGGCGCGTTCGCGGGTGCGCGAGGTGCTGAACGCGCTTACCGGTGCGCGGCAGTTGGAGACGGTTGTGGTCGACGGCAAGACGCTCGTGCATCTGCCGGGTGGATTGCCGGTCGCGGCGGTTGAGCCTGCGGCTGAAGGCGAAGAGGGCGCGATTGAAGGCGTCGCGGCTGCGGCGATTCCGGCTCCGAAGAAGATTGGCACGGGGCGCATTCAGCGCTTTGACGCCGACAAGACCGATGATCTGCGCGGCAAGCCGGTGAAGAAGTTTGCTGCTGGCAAGCCTGCATTCGGTGCCAAGCCTGCTGGGAAGTTTGGGGCGAAGCCTGCTGGGAAGTTCGGCGCAAAGCCTGCGGGCAAGTTTGGAGCGAAGCCGGGTGGGCGGACGTTTGCCGCCAAGCCGGGTGGTTTCAAGCCGACCAAGCGCGTTGCTGCGGGAGCTGAGCTTCCGAGCGATCGCGAGCGCCGGCCGTTCAACAAGGCTGCGGTCGAAGCTCCGGTGTTCGACAAGCCGTGGGACGAGGAGAAGGCGTCCAAGCCGAAGAGCGCGCCCGAGGCGTTCTCGAAGTTCCGCAAGCCGGCTCCGGAAGATCGTCCGCCGCTGGGTCCGCGCGAGCAGGCTGGATTGCCGGAAGACAAGCGCACCGCGCCGAAGGCTAGCTTTGACCGCGCACCGAAGGCAGAAGGATTTGTGAAGCGTCCGTACAAGCCGCGTGAAGGCGGAACGCGACCGTTCGTGAAGAAGGCGTTTGGAGCGAGTGAAGGTGGAGCTCGCGGGTCGTTCAAGCCGAAGTTTGGCGCATCCACTGGAGGCTTCGGAGCCAAGCGGGCGTATACGCCGCGCGAAGGTGCAGCCGAAGGCGGCGAGCGTCCGTACGCGAAGAAGCCTTATGAGAAGAAGCCGTACGCGGCTCGCTCGGCTGAGGGTGGGGCTCGTCCTTATGTGAAGAAGCCTTATGCTCCGCGCGGAGATGGAGACAGCAAGCCGAGCTTTGGCAAGCCGAAGTTCGGTGCGGCGAAGCCCGGAGGCTTTGCGGCAAAGCGTCCATATACACCGCGTGAAGGTGCTGCTGAGGGTGGAGCGCGCAGCTTCGAGAAGAAGCCGTTTGAGAAAAAGCCGTACGAGAAGAAGCCGTATGAGCGGAAGCCATTTGTGCCTCGCTCGGCTGAGGGTGGCGAGACTCCGTTTGCAAAGAAGCCATTCCGCCCTCGTGCAGAGGGTGAGGGTTTCAAGCCCAGGTTTGATCGGGCGTCGAAGCCGGGCGGTTTTGCAGGCAAGCCGAGGTTTGGCGGCAGCCGGTCGGGCGGAGGTTTCCGCAGCAGGCCGGAGCTGATTCCGATGCCGGTGCCGGAAGGCGAGCGCATGTTTGAGAAGAAGCCTTACAAGCCTCGGGCAGCGGACGCACACAAGCGTCCGTACACCAAGGACGAATGGGTTCCCGGACCAGACGACGCACCGAAGAAGCGTTCTGGTGGAAAATTTGGTGGAAAACCTGCGGGTAAGTTCGGCGGCAAGAAGTTCGGCGGCAAGCCCGCGTTCAAGGGCAAACCGGGTGGCGGACCGAAGCGTCCGCGGCCGGCGGCGGGAGAGTAGTCGATGAGTGAGACCGCGGTGCTGCGCGAGCGGCCGGTGATTGCGATCGATGGACCGGCTGGAGCCGGGAAGAGCACGATGGCGGCGCACCTCGCGCGGCGATTCGGGTTCCTGAACCTGGAGACCGGAGCGATGTATCGCGCACTGGCATTGAAGGCGATCGACAACGACCTGTCCTTTGACGAGGAAGAGCCGTTGGTCGAGCTGGCGTCGAGCACGCGCATTGCGTTGCAGCCGCAGATGGAAGGCAATCGTGTTTTGCTGGACGGCGTGGATGTGTCGCGCCGTGTGCGTGAGGCTGATGTAACCGCAGCGGCGTCGCGGGTTTCCGTGCATCCGCGGCTGCGGGCGTGGATGGTGGAGCAGCAGCGTCACCTCGGTGAAAAAGGCGGCGTAGTGATGGAAGGCCGCGACATTGGCACAGTCGTGTTTCCCGATGCTGAGGTGAAGATTTTTCTCGACGCTGCGCCTGAGGTGCGGGGCAACCGGCGGTTTCGGCAAGGTGGACCTGCGGTTGCGGCGAAGCCCGAAGAGGCGATCCTGAAGGAGTTGAAGGAACGCGATGCGCGCGACAGGAATCGTGTGGAGTCTCCGCTGAAGCCAGCTGACGATGCTGTCATATTGGACTCAACTGCGATGACGCTGGATGAGGTTCTGGCGGCTGCTGAGGGAATCGTGCGCAGCCATATCGAGGATCGCAAGCTGCACTAGCGTGGGCTGAATCTGAGGGACTTGCGGCGATTTTGCACTAGGAATGGTGCGGAAAATCGTCGGCAAAAGATTTTCGTAAAAAATTTGCGGGTCGTGCTAACATTTTCACACCGTTTGAAACAGATTGGTTTTCTGCAATAGCCGAAGCCCCGATTTGGATTCAGCGTCAAGATCAATCACACAAGGATTTGCGAGACATGGAACAGGGAACAGTGAAGTGGTTCAACGACGCCAAGGGTTTTGGCTTCATCAGCCGTCAGAACGGCGAGGACGTGTTTGTTCACTACTCGGCGATTAACTCCAATGGTTTCAAGAGCCTCCAGGAAGGCCAGGCGGTTCAGTTCAACGTGGTGAAGGGACCGAAGGGCTGGCAGGCCTCTGACGTTCAGCCTCTGTAAGCTTCGGCTTTCGGGGAACGACATTCACGGTGGAATTCCTAACTCTGTAACGAGGAAGCGGCTTTGGCTGCTTCCTCGTTGCGTTTAAGGCTGATGATCTGACTTCGGGGCGGCCGGTTCGGTTACGTCCGGCGGCGTGATCGGTTGGCCGTCCGGGCCGATGATGCGATCGGTGGGGATGATGGTGGTGCTGGTGCGGTATTTGCGGTAGTCCGACGTGGTGAGCTGGAACGAGCCGCTGATCCGCTTGAACAAGAGGACGCGGGCGCTGCCCTGAGCGTGTACCGTTTGCGGCAGCCAGACCTGGCCGCCAATGGTGGTGAAGGCGACTTCGAAGCTGAAACCTTTATGGATGTCGGCGACGAGGCCACCTGCGATTTTGAAGTCATCGGGAAAGTGGCCCTCGGCGCGGACCATAATGCGGTTCTGCTCATCGACCCAGACTGTACCGACGAGGCCGCGAATCAGCCGTTCGGCGGCGTTGTGGGTCGCAGCGCCGGGATCACCGGCGAAGTCCAATGCGATGGTGGGGCGGCCGTTGAGATCGACGCGGCGCGGGTTGGAGAAGTGACCGAGCTCGAGGATGCGGGAAGCGGAGATGAGTTCATCGCCGCGGTTGTCGGTATCCTTGCCTTTGGACTCGTTCTTCGCCCGCTTTTCTTTGCCCTTGGCAACGTCTTTGTCGATGCGGTCGTTTTCTTTCCTGGCTTCCTCCGGTGTCAGCGGATGATTGTTGCGGGCGACGACGCGGTTGATGCGGACGCCGTCGATGGTGAGGCTCTCGGCGTCGGTAATGATCGTCTTCTTCGTGGCTCCGTTCGAGTCAGTATCCTGCTCTTCGCTGTGGACGTGATAGGTGTAGTCCTTCTGCAGGAGATCGTTGGCTTTCTGGTTGCGCTCGAGA
>JAZKBC010000070.1:0-24824 GCA_040388825.1 Acidobacteriota bacterium
CAGCGAACGGCGTACAGGGACCTTTTGCACTGTCTCAACTCAGGGGGTCACCCCACTCACCCCAAATCCTGTCAAGCCCCCACGCCCACCAAATTCACTAGAAACCCTATAAACACTGGCGATTTCTCTCTAACAATCCTGGCCCACTTGCTCTTCCAACTAGCTACAATAGAAGTAGGGGATAAAAACAAAGCTTCGATCCGGCACCCGCCGCGGCGCGCAGCCGCCCAAACTCTCGCCCCAGTACAGCAAAACTGAAAACTCACGACTCAAAACTGAGAACTGGAAGCCCCACCTTTTTACGACTGCCAGCGCCTCCACCAGCCGCTTCAGGACCACCAATCCTCTCGCTAGGCGCAAAAACGCCCGCAACCCCAGCAGAATGAAATACTTGACAGGTAACCCATTTGAAATGAGACACTTGCGGCAGATCTCCGCCTGTAACCACCACAAACCAAGCCACTTAGCCCCGGGCAACAGATGAGGGGGGAGGGGGGAGGGTCTACTCCCTACTCCC
Source organism: Acidobacteriota bacterium (assembly GCA_040388825.1). Lineage (GTDB taxonomy): Bacteria > Acidobacteriota > Terriglobia > Terriglobales > Acidobacteriaceae > Granulicella. The sequence goes on from JAZKBC010000070.1 coordinate 518, forward strand.
TACTCCCTGACTCTAAAGCACCCGGCTATACCGATACCCCGACGTCTCCAGCGCCGCCAGCAGCTCCTCCACCTGCTCCCGCCCGCGCGTCTCCATCGTGATGTCGATCGCCGTATCACCCAGGTTCACACCGTAGTACGCGCGGTTGTACAGCGTGTCCACAATGTTCACGCGATGCGAAGCAATGATCGACGTCAGCTCCAGCAGCGCTCCGGGCTTATCCAGCAGGTGAATCCGCAGCCGGATCAATCGTCCGTCCTGCACCAGACCGCGCTCGATGATCCGGCTCAGCAGCGTCACATCGATGTTGCCGCCGCTCACCATCACCGCGGTCACAGCATCCTTCTTCAGCGAAGTCCTTTGCTGCAGCAGCGCCGCCAGGGCCGTCGCGCCCGCTCCTTCGGCGAGCGTCTTCTCTCGTTCCAGCAGCGTCAGGATTGCGCTCGCAATCTCGTCCTCGTCGACGGTCACAATCTCGTCGACATACTTCTCGACGACCGGAAACGTAACCTCACCCGCGCGCCGCACCGCGATGCCATCGGCGATTGTCGTAGCCGGTTCCAGCGTCACCAGGTGATGCGCCTTCACCGCCTCCGCCATCGAAGGCAGCCTTGAAGTCTGCACACCAACAACGTGAATCTTCGGGTTCGACTCCTTCAGCGCGCACGCAATGCCGCCGATCAGCCCGCCGCCGCCAATCGACACCACCACGGCTTCCAGGCCTTCAACCTGCTCCAGCAGCTCCAGCCCAATCGTTCCTTGCCCCGCCATCACCAGCGGGTCATCGAACGGATGGATGAACACCATGCCCTCGGCCTCGCACAGCCGCGTAGCTTCCGTGCAGGCCTCGTCGTAGTTCGCTCCATGCAGAACAACTTCAGCGCCAAACCCGCGCGTCGCCTGCACCTTCACCAGCGGAGTCGTCAGCGGCATCACGATCACCGCACGAATCCCGCGCTCGGTCGCGTGATACGCCACGCCCTGCGCATGGTTGCCCGCGCTCGCCGCCACCACACCGCGCTTGCGCTGCTCTTCGGTCAGCGTGGCAATCTTGTTCAGCGCTCCACGCTCTTTGAAGCTGCCCGTCATCTGCAGGTTCTCGAGCTTGAGAAAAACTTTCTGCCCGGTCATCCGCGTCAGCATCTTCGACTGCGCGCACGGAGTCTTGTAGATCGATCCGGAAATCCGCTCGCGCGCAGCGAGCACATCGGCCAACGTAAGTGAAATTGCTTTCGAACTCATCGCCTTCTATCGTAGCCCCAACCGCGCCCGTTCCACTCGCCCCGCGACTGTATACTGAATAGGTCCGCCGCAAGCTTGCGGTTGCTCCGCATCGCGGCCAATCCATTGCACAATCCATCTCGGGCCCAGGAGTTTCACCTCCATGCATAGCCGTTCTGTTTCTGTCGTTGTTCTCAGCAGCCTTCTCGTCCTCCTCACCGGCTGCACCATGCCCATCCACGAGCCAGCTCTCTCCAGCTCTACAGACACCACCTTCACCGCTGCAGGCCGCGTCCACGGAGGCCAACAGCCGGTCGCGGGCGCCAGCGTCCAGCTCTACACCGTCAGCACCAGCGGCGACGCAACCGCAGCCACAGCCCTTCTCTCCACGCCGGCAACTACGGACGCCAATGGCAGCTTCACCCTCACTGGCCAGTACAGCTGCACCAACGCAACCCAGGTCTTCCTCATCGCCACCGGCGGCAACCCCGGCGGCGGTCTGCCCAACCCGAACCTCAAGATGATGACCGCGCTTGGTTCCTGCTCCTCGCTCACTTCAAGCACGTTCATCAACGTGAACGAGCTCACCACGACCGCTGCAGTCTCCGCGCTGCACCTCTTCATGAGCTCGCCCACCAACATCGGCGCTTCCGCCTACGACTCCCCGTCGCTCGCCCAGGACTTCACCCTCGCCACACAGCTCGTCGACTTCTCGTCAGGCAGAGCTCCCGGAGTCAACATTCCATCAGGCTTCAGCGCGCCGGCGGCCCTCATCAACACCCTCGGCGACATCGTCGCTCCCTGCATCAACTCTTCCGGCGGTACTGCTGGCGACAGCACCGCTTGCGGCCAGCTCTTCACACTCACCACGCCACCGAACGGCACGGCGCCGACTGATACCATCACCGCGCTGCTCAACGTCGTCAATCACCCCACACTCAACACCACCGCACTCTTTGGCCTCATCACCTCCGACGCCCCGTTCCAGACCTCGCTCAGCGCCGCTCCGGCCAGCTACGCAGTTGCGCTCAACGCTCCCGCCTTCACCATCACCCGCTCTCTTCTGGTCGAGCCGGACGACGGCGTGCAAGCGCTCTACGACCTGGTCAACAACGCCAAGAGCACCATCGACATGACCGTCTACGGCTTGCAGGACACCATCTTTAGCGGTGATCTCGTCGCCGCCTGCCAGCGCGGCGTCACCGTCCGCGTTATCCTCGACCAGAAGTACGAGAAGAGCACTGACCAAGCCGCGTACGACCAGCTCAACGCCCAGCCCGGTTGCACCGCTGTCTGGGCCGACAAGCGCTACGTCGCCACCCACGAGAAGACCTTCGCGGTCGACAACACCACCCTCGCGCTGCTCACGCTCAACGTCGAAACCCGCGACTACCCCGGCACCCGCGACTTCGCCGTAATCAGCAACGATCCGCAGGATGTCGCTGCCTTCGAAGGAACCTTCAACTCCGACTTCGGCATGAACTTCCCTTACGCGACCACGCAGGGCACCGACCTCATCTGGAGTCCAACCACGGCGCAGACGGATATGGTCGGCATCATCAACAACGCCACCAGGACGCTCGAAGTCGAGAACGAAGAGATGAGCGCCACCAAGATCGTCACCGCGCTCGAAGCTGCCTGCCAGCGCGGCGTTCAGGTCAGCATCACCATGACCAACCAGACCAGCTATCACACCAACTTCTCCGCGCTGGAGGCCGCCGGCTGTGGCGTCCATGTGTTCCCCAACTCTGTGCACTCGCTTTACATCCACGCCAAGGTCATCATCGCCGACTACGGCACACCGGCTCAGGTCGCTTACCTCGGCTCAATCAACTTCTCGCTCGCTTCGATGGTCGAGAACCGTGAGCTCGGCATGTATCTCTATGACACCGCTCTACTGCACCGGCTCGAGTCCACCCTCAACGCCGACTACGCCGCAGCGACAGCGTATTAAGCCGCAGCTTCAGTTCTCAATCGCGTGATCCGCAGCAAGGTCCTGTCCGCTCCAGACCTTCTGCGCTGTCCACGCTGCATCGGGCGCTGACCAGAAGCGATCACCAGCATCCAGTCCGAGCGGAAGAAACACATTGCCACACAGATACAAGCTTCCCGTGGAAATGTAGCGCTCTCCCAGCGAAGGCTGATGCCCAGCAAGCCCGATGCGCAACCATCCGTTCGCATCGAACGTTCCGGCTGCATCGAGCGATCGCCGCATCGTCGCTGCCAGCGCGCAACGCACCTGCTCAGGCGACAAGTCGTCAGGTAAAGCACGCCGCAACGCCACATCGGCAAGCGCATGGAACGCCCCACAGCGATACGTAATCGACCGCCCCATCACCGGCCACGTTCCGTCGCCTGCGATCATCCGCTCCTGCGTGTGCGCGAAGCGAGCTGCACGATCCTGTTCCGTGGTCACCATCGCCTGCCACGCTGCGGACTCGCCGCTCAACTCATCGAGCACCGCCAGCAGAAACGGATGGATTACAAACGAGTCGTAGTAATCCGCATGAAACCGCGGACCATCGCCATACACGCCGTCACCCACATACCAGCTCGCATGCTCACGCAGCGCATAATCAACGCGCATGCGATCAAACGGCTCTCCCATTGCATGTAGTGCTGCTTCAATCGCCGCGGCAAACAGCAGCCAGTTGTTGAAGCCAGGAGTAAACTTCCGCGTCGCTCGCAATGCTTCAGCCAGCCGCTTGCGCACACCAGCATCCAGTTGCGCATTCAGCACCTGCGGAGCCCGCAGTACAGCCAGCGAAAGGAACGCCGCATCCACCAGGTTCTGCGCGTTCGCATCGAACTCCAGCGCATCGGGTGAACGCGGATCGAGTGCGCCAGCAAGACCTTCATGCACCATCGCGATGTATTGCGCTCGCAACGCGCCTTCATCGCCGCTTGCAGCGCCATCCTCAAGCCACGGTGCAATCCCGCTCAACAAGCGTCCCACCGCTTCGAGGTGAGTTGTATGTTTCCGGCTCGCCTCCTCTCCGCGAGCCGCTTCTACAGGCATCGTCGCCTTCAAGCTGCGGTGCGCCAGCGCATCGAGCACCGGATGCGCGACCCGCTGCATCTGCGCCAGCCAGAACCCGCGATCGCTCGCAGTCTGCGGCTCGGCAGCGCCCGCAGCGACGCCGGGCAAAAACGCCATAGCAGTCGCAGGCAGCACGGTCTTCAGCAGGTCGCGTCGTCGCATCAGCTTTTCGAGTAGCTCGTCTCCTGCTTCTCTTTGTACCGTTCCATCGCCAGCTCAATCAGCCGGTCGATCAGCTTCGAATACTTCAGTCCACTCGCCGCCCAAAGCTTCGGATACATGCTGATCGAAGTGAAGCCCGGCATCGTGTTCACTTCATTCAACACAATCTCCGCCGGCACACGCTTGCCCTTCGCATCCCTGGTTGCCGGAGCCATCAGGAAGTCCACGCGCGCAAGGCCAGCGCAGTCGCACGCGCGAAAGGCCGCAATCGCCATCGTGCGAATCTGCTTCTCTTCCGCCTTGCTCAGCTTCGCCGGAATAATGCTTACACTCTCGTCCGCGCCGTTCAGTTCGTACTTGGCTTCGTAGTCGTAGAACTCCTTGGCCGGAACAATCTCGCCGACAACACTCGCTTCCGGAGCATCGTTGCCCAGCACCGCAACCTCCAGCTCGCGAGGTTTCACGCCCGGTCCACCAACGCCTTGCTCGATCACGATCTTGCGATCGAAGCTCGCCGCGAGATCCATCGCAGGTGCAAGATCGGCCCGCTTCTTCACCTTACTGATGCCGACCGAGCTGCCGAGGTTCGCCGGCTTCACAAACACCGGATAGCGCAGCGCCTTCTCCACCGCGCGCGTCACCTTCTTCGCATCGGCTTTCCACTCGCTGCGCAGCACGGTCACATGCGGTGTCATGGGCAAACCAGCGGACTTGAACATCCGCTTCATCGCATCCTTGTCCATGCCCGCGGCTGAACCCAGCACACCGGAGCCGACGTAAGGAATATCCGCCAGCTCAAACAGCCCCTGAATCGTGCCATCTTCACCGAACGTTCCATGCAGCACAGGAAAGACGACATCGATCCCAGCGCCCGAGCCCGGTTCCGCAGCCGCTGCGGCAATGGTCAGCGCAGTCGCATCGCTCGCAACTTCAACCACCGATCCATCGCCCAGCAGCCCGCGAGCGTCACCACTCTGCAGCCACTTGCCCTGCTTGCTGATGCCCAGCTCGACCACGTCATACTTCTTGCGATCGATCGCGTTCAGGATCGACCGAGCCGAGCGCAGCGAAATTTCGTGCTCCCCGCTCTTGCCGCCAAACAAAATGCCTACACGTAGTTTCTTCTTTGCCATGATTAGAGACTATCGCCCAGCGCTGTCTCGCTCGTCTTCGGCGTGCGGGCCGGAATCAGCGCAGCCACGGCCACCAGCAGGACAGCCGCCCAGAGAGCAACGTCCAAACCCTGATCTGTTCCCCACAACGTGTTCACAGAAAATCCGCTCTGAGCAACATCGACAGCCACATGAACACATAACAAAGCCACCATCGCCAAGGCCGCAAATCTCAGCGACCAGATTGCAATCAAGAGTAACGGTGCGGCAAGAATCCACGCAAAAGTATGCGGGAAGCATTCCCAACCTGGACAAAAGCCCATGAAGCCAATCCCGAAAAAGCAGATGTAGAGACACAGCGGAACAGCGAAACCGAAGATCACCCGCCGAATCGTCACAGGAGGCTCCTTAGAAGAGGCGCGTGCTCATGGAAGGCTGTTCGCCATGTCGCGAATCGATCTCTGGTCACCGTTCTTCACACGTTGAACTTGAAGAACAGGATATCGCCGTCCTTCACCACGTACTCCTTGCCTTCGGAGCGCAGCAGGCCAGCTTCCTTCACCGCCTGCTCACTGCCCAGCCGGAACAGATCCTCGCATGCGTAGCAGTCAGCCTTGATGAACCCGCGCTCGAAGTCTGAGTGAATCACTCCTGCAGCTCCAGGAGCTTTTGTTCCGCGCTTGATCGTCCACGCACGGACCTCCTGCACGCCGGAGGTGAAATAAGTAATGAGCCCCAGCAGCCGATACGCGGCGTGAATCAACCTGTTCAACCCTGGCTCTTTGAGCCCGATCTCGGCGAGGAACTCCTGCCGCTCGGCAGGCTCCAGTTGCGAAATTTCCGCTTCCATCGCGCCGCAGATGTGGACAACCTCAGAACCCTCTTCGGCAGCCCGCTTCTCCACCGCTGCTGTGTATTCGTTGCCGTTGGCAATGCCCGCTTCGTCGACGTTCGCGACGTATAGCTGCGGCTTCATGGTGATCAGAAACAAATCGCGCGCGACGAGTTTCTCGGCGTCCTCCAGGTCAGCTGTGCGAGCAGGTTTGCCTGCATTCAGCACCTCCAGCAGCTTCTGAATGGTCGACAACTCAGTCTTAGCCGCCGCGGTGGCCGCATTGGACTTGGCGGCCTTCTCCGCCTTAGCCAGCCGCTTCTCCACTGTGTCGAGATCGGCGAGCAGAAGCTCTGTATTGATCACGTCGATATCGTGCAGCGGATTCACGCCGCCCGCAACGTGGATTACTTCGGGATCCGAAAAGCAGCGAACAACGTGCAAGATCGCGTCCGTCTGGCGGATGTGCGAGAGGAACTGGTTGCCCAGGCCCTCGCCCTTGCTCGCGCCTTCCACGATGCCGGCGATGTCCACAAACTCCATCGTGGTCGGCACAATCGAGTTCGGCTTCACCATCGTGACGATGCGGTCCATCCGCTCGTCAGGCACGGGGACGATGCCCACGTTCGGGTCGATGGTGCAAAACGGGTAGTTCGCTGCCTGGGCTTCCGCCGCCGTCAGCGCATTAAAGATGGTGGATTTGCCCACGTTGGGCAGACCCACAATTCCACAATTCAAAGGCATGGTTCTGTCAGCTTCCTCGTATCGTCGCTCTGTCTATTGGAACACGCCCTTGGAACAACGCGAATAGAACAACGCGAACGAGGTGCGCCAAAACGGACGCCGGGCGTCAGCCCTGCGTGTCCGTCCTCCACACAAAAAGGAACTCGCTGTTGCTGGAAGTAGCGATCGCCAGATTGCGCTGGCTGGCTGCGCGGCTCAGTGCCGAGCGAATATTTTCTTTCGTGTCCGGCAGCTCGGTCAGCGGCACTTTCAGAGCCGAACCCTCAGCGAGCCGCTCGATATCGCTCAGCAGTTGGGTGATGATCTGCTTGTGCTTGCCGTCGCGTCCCTTCGGAACCTGGGACTGCAAGACGGACTTAAACCGCATGCCATCAGCATGGACACCGTCTTCGCCGTCCATAATCTTTCTCCGTTCGGTGCTTATCGTGATGTTATTCTGCTGCAAAACTAAAGCATTCGTAAAGAGTATTGGACGAGAGATGCTCTCCCGGGGGTTTGCCGTGTCGCAAAATATTTCACTAAATGCGCGATTCAAAAGAGTTAACCCGTACCTGTGAAATGGGCCTAGGGTCGTAAACAGAGGTAATGGGCCATGGCTACGACACCACGCACTTCCATAATTTCCCTGGATGAAGTTCCCTTTGACGATGCCAGGCATTCGTACGAAAGGCATCGCCCGGTGGTGCTGATCGTCGACGATGAATCAATGGTCGCGGATACCCTCGCGATGATTCTTGGCCGCGCCGGTTTCGCCACGTTGACTGCATACTGCGGCGCTGCGGCTCTCGAGATCGCGCAGGCGGTTCCACCGGAGTTGCTCATCTCCGACGTCGCAATGCCTGGCATGGACGGAATCGAGTTGGCAGTCGCTGTTGTGAATACCTGGCCAGACTGCAAGGTGCTGCTCTTCTCCGGGCACGCCACCGCCGCGGATCTGATGGCCGCTCGCTCCGCCGGATACAGCTTTCCTCTCCTGGCCAAACCCGTGCACCCCGCCGAGATGGTTCGCCAGGTGCAAGCCAGCCTCGCCTTTTCGGAAGCTGTCGCTACTGTTCAGTAGCGAACGCAATCCTTCTGCGAGAACGCTCCCTCGATACCGACTAAATTCCTTCGCCGGTAGTTACATAGTCCGAGCGTGCCAACTGCTCCTGCCTGTACTGCGCACTCTCTTCCTGCTCAGCCGTCAACGCATTGGCTGGCTCAACACGTGCTGCGTGCAGCTCGCCGTCCAGCCGCTCGACGCGCTCTTTCAACTGCTTCAATTCCGCGGCCATCGCCAGCATCACGTCTGAGAGCGGATCGCTGATCTCCCTTGGATCGGTGATCAGCACTCGCTTGCCGTGCTGATAGACAACGTGCGCAGGCACGCCAACCACAGTCGACTCCGGTGGAACATCGCGCAGCACCACGCTACCCGCACCCACGCGCGAATTTTCACCAATGATGATGTTGCCCAGGATATTGGCATTGTTGCCGACGAAGACTCCGTTGCGCAGCGTGGGGTGCCGCTTGCCCATCAGCTTGCCGGTGCCGCCGAGCGTCACGCCCTGGTACAGCGTAATGTCATCGCCAAGAATTGCTGTCTCGCCAATCACCACCCCGATACCGTGATCGATGAACAACCGCCGGCCGATCTCCGCGCCGGGATGAATCTCCACTCCGGTCATATAGCGCGTGAACTGCGACACCAGCCGCGCCAGCAGCCGTGCACCGCGCAGCCAAAACCAGTGATGCACGCGATACGACCACACCGCCCACAACCCTGGATAGCACGTCAGCACCGCAGCCCACGAGTCAGCAGCAGGATCGCGCTCAAAGACGCTGTGAGCATCCTCGCAAACGCGATCCATCAGCTTCATAGCGTGACACTCGACGTCGGTGTATGCAGTGCCTCGTTGCGCAGCTCGTCAAAGAGAACCGTCGACAGATAGCGTTCGCCCGAGCTCGGCAGGATCACAACAATCAGCTTGCCGCTGTGTTTGGGTTGTTTCGCCAACTGCACCGCGGCATGCACCGCAGCACCCGACGAGATGCCCACAAGCAGCCCTTCTTCGCGTGGAAGCCGCCGCGCCATCGCTATGGCCTCGTCATTGGTCACCTTCACAATCTCGTCGATCAGCTCCGTCCGCAACACATCTGGCACGAATCCTGCTCCGATTCCCTGAATCTTGTGCGGCCCAGGCTGCCCGCCGGAAAGCACTGGACTATCCGACGGCTCGACGGCCACCGTGTAGAAGTCCAGCTTCTTCGCCTTCAGATATGCGCTCACACCGGTCAGCGTGCCGCCAGTACCCACGCCTGAAACGAGTATGTCGGCGGCGCCATCAGTGTCACGCCAGATCTCCGGCCCGGTGGTACGAAAGTGTATCTGCGGATTTGCGGGGTTGTTGAACTGCTGCAGCATGTAGCTGTGTGGCGTCTCGTGTAGCAACTCCTGCGCCTTCGCGATCGCGCCCTTCATACCATTGGCGCCGGGCGTCAGCACAATCTTCGCTCCGTAGGCCAGCAGCAGCACTCGCCGTTCCACGCTCATCGTCTCCGGCATAGTGAGGATCAGCTCATAACCCTTAACCGCCGCGGCAAACGCCAGCGCGATACCCGTGTTGCCGCTGGTCGGTTCAATCAGCACGGTCTTGCCCGGATGAATCGCACCCGCGCCCTCGGCGGCTTCAATCATCGCCAGGCCGATGCGGTCCTTCACGCTGCCTGCGGGGTTCGCGCTCTCGAGCTTCGCAACGATACGCGCCACGCAGCCCTCGGTCACATGGTTCAACTCAACCAGCGGCGTATCTCCGATGCACTCCGTCACGTTTGCAGCAATCTTCATTGGTGGCTCCATCACCGCCTCCGCTTCAGCAGCGTCAACAGCTCTCCACCAACAAAGCTACGCAGCCAACAAAAGCGCGGCAGTGATTCTCATCACGCCGCGCCTTCGTTCTTGTTTTTCTTGCCGCTACGGATAGATCCGGTTCAGCGTCCGCGCAAAAGGAATCGTCTCGCGCACATGCTCCAGCCCGCAGATCCACGCCACGCAGCGTTCGATGCCCATGCCAAACCCCGAGTGCGGCACGCTCCCATACTTGCGCAGATCGAGATACCACTGGAACGCCGCCATCGGCAGATTGTGCGCCTCAATGCGGCTCTTCAGCAGATCGTACGAGTCCACACGCTGCGATCCGCCGATGATCTCGCCATACCCTTCCGGCGCGAGCACATCCACGCACAACGCCTTGGTCGGGTCCTTCGGATCCGGCTGCATGTAGAACGCCTTCACCTCCGCTGGATAGCGATGCACCATCACCGGCTTCTCATACTGGTTCGAGATATACGTTTCATCCGGCGATCCAAAATCATCACCGTACACATGCAAATTCTCGATCAACCCCTTGGCATGCGCGTCCAACAGCATCTGATGCGCATCGTCATAGCTCAGTCGCGGAAACGCTCCCGGCGCGGTGATCGCTTCGAGCTTGGCGACATCCTTGCCAATCACCTTCAGGTCCGCGCGATGCGACTCCAGCACGCGCTTCACAATGTGCGTCAGAAAATCTTCAGCAAGCGTCATCAGCCCATCAAGGTCCATGTACACAGCCTCGGGCTCGATCATCCAGAACTCCGTAAGATGCCGCCGCGTCTTCGACTTCTCCGCGCGAAACGTCGGCCCAAAGCTATACACCTTGCCAAGCGCCATTGCCGTCGCTTCAATGTAGAGCTGGCCACTCTGAGTCAGGTACGCCATGTCGTCGTCGAAGTACTTCATCTCGAACAACTCGCTTGTGCCCTCGCAGGCGTTCGGCGTCAGGATCGGCGGATCGGTGCGAATGAAGTCGTTGGTGTCGAAGAACTCTGCGGCTGCGCGCATGATGCTTGCGCGCACCCGCAGGATTGCCGACTGCCGCGGAGTCCGCAGCCACAGGTGGCGATGTTCCATCAGGAAGTCCACACCCGCTTCCTTCAGTTGGATCGGGTACGGCGTGTCCTCGCTGATGCGCTGCGTCACCTCAACGTTCTCCACGTCGAGCTCGTAACCGCTCGGCGCACGCGAGTCCGCACGCACCTTGCCGGTCACCACCACGCTCGATTCGAGCGTGAGGCTCTTCAGCGTCTCGAAAACTTCTTCGGGCACGGCTGCCTTGGGCACAATGCCCTGGATCGTTCCCGATCCGTCGCGAAACGTGGGAAACAGCAACTTGCCAGAGCTGCGCAGGTTGTACAGCCAGCCACGCAGCGTGACGGACTGGCCTTCGTGCTGGCCAATGTTGGCAATAGAGGTAAGAGGAGCGGTGACTTCAGTAGACATAGCGTCTACCAGTTTACGCGGCTCGGGCGCTTACGCGGGTCGAACCGTGTTCCAGGCCGAACGCGCCTTCGCTTCGAGCGCCACCGCGTCGTACCCCAGGTCGTAGCCAAGCTCCAGCATCCCAATCATCGGTTGCTTGAGCGCACCAATCTGCTCGGTCACAACACCCCAGTCAATCGCGCCCTCGCCCGGCAGCAGATGTTCATCGCCCTTGCCGGCGAAGGCTCCATGGTTATCGTGCAGATGCAGCTCGACTAGCTTGTCGCCGAACGCCTCAAAGGCCGACACCAGCCCGCTCTTCGCTCCGGCAGCCTTCACCTCTTCCGAAGGCTCCGCCAACTGCGCGTGTCCTGTATCGAGGCAGTAGCCCACCGTCGAAAAATGTCCAACGCGCACGATCTCCACCAGATGCTCGGGCGTCGCCACATCGTTGTTCAAATTTTCAAGCAGCATCTTCATGCCCAGCGGGCCGGCGAAGGCCTTCAAATGCTCAATCGCAGTCATTGAATCATCCAGCGCCCGCGAATCCCACTCATCACCCTTCAGCCCCAGGTGCAGCACGCAGCTCTGAAACGGAACCTGCTCCGCGGCCTCGAGCGCGCGCTTCACTTCATCCATCGCGTCAATGCGCGAGTTCTTGTGCGACGAGATCAAGTTGAGCGACGGCGCCGTGTGCTTGCTCCAGTTCGCTTCTTCGTCAGCGGAGAACAACGGCATGTGCATGGTCGCGGTCACGTTGTTCGATCGAAACCAACCTACCAGCTCGCGCACCGCGTCGCGATCGGTGTAATCAAAGTGATGGCGCGCAGCCATCACCTCAATCGCGCCTGCGCCACTGCGCAGCAGCGCATCGAGCAGCGTTGCCGTCAGCCGCTGCGGAAAGAAAACGTAAGTCGAAATTCCCGGTTGCATCTCTGTTCAAACTATCGCACACGCCGCCTGGCAATTTCATCCACCGTTTCCGAATCGGGCCCCATTCTGCGACCTAAAAATTCCTGCAACGGAAATCGCCAACAGAATTTTTGACAGCTAAAATGCCACACGAGGAACAATACGCATGCGATCTGTTTCAGCCGCCGTGGCAGCCGCTATTCTTGCAGCAAGTTGTGTAGGCTATGCTCAAACAGCCACCATCACCGCTCCGCCACCGCCGCATCCCATTCCGCAATCCAAGCTCCTCATGCAACTTGAAGACTTCGCCCAGCTCCACCGCTACGCCAACGACAACGCCGCTTTGTCCGCAACGCAAAAAGGCCGCGTCGTCTTCATGGGCGACTCCATCACCGATGGCTGGGGCCGCGGCACAGGCGACTTCTTTCCCGGCAAGCCCTACGTCAACCGCGGCATCAGCGGACAAACCACGCCGCAGATGCTCGTGCGCTTTCGCCAGGACGTCATCGACCTGCATCCGGTGGCCGTCGTTATTCTCGCGGGAACCAACGACATCGCCGGCAACACCGGCCCTTCAACGCTCGAGATGACCGAAGACAATCTTGCCTCCATGGCTGAGCTCGCCGCGGCGAACCACATCCACGTAATCCTCGCTTCGGTGCTGCCCGCGTTCGACTATCCGTGGCGTCCCGGTCTGACGCCTGCGCCAAAGATTCAGGCCATCAACGCATGGCTGAAGGTCTACTGTGCGGAGAAGAAGTTCACCTACCTCGACTACTACACGCCCATGGGCGACGAAAAAGGCGGCATGAAGCCCGGCCTTAGCAAAGACGGTGTACACCCCACCGCTGACGGCTACGCCATCATGGGCCCGCTCGCGGAACAGGCGATTGCGAAGGCGCTGCACAAGTGATCGACGGATGGGCGCGACAGGCAAAGCGGCGGGCTAGTAGCCGGCCGCTTTGCCAAAGTGATGCCGATGATCCTGCCCGCCCATAAGCACACCGGTCTTCGCATCCACTTCGATCAACTCGCTGTCGCCCCACGTCCCATCGGTCTTCTCATCCTTCGCGCTGGCCTGCGCTGTCTTGTAGCCCATCGCTTCCAGCGCGTTCACGGTGTCCGCATTGAAGGCGCGCTCGAACTGCAGCACATCCGGAAGGTATTGGTGATGAAAGCGCGGCGCATCGGCATCGGCCTGGATGTTCAGCCCGTTGTCCACCACGCTAATCAGGTCATTGGCGACGGTGGTGATGATGGTTGATCCGCCCGGCGAACCCAGCACCAGCCGCAGCTTGCCCGGCTTGCCGTTGCGTGCAGGCTCGCTCACGATCGTCGGCGTCATGCAGCTCAGCGGACGCTTGCCCGGAGCAATCGCGTTCGCCGGTCCCTGGATCAGTCCAAAGCCATTGGGCACGCCCATCTTGCTCGCAAAGTCGTCCATCTCATCGTTCAGCAGAAAGCCCAGCCCATCGACGGTGACGCCGCTGCCAAATCCGAAGTTCAGCGTGTAGGTGCTCGAGACAGCATTGCCATCCGCGTCAACCACGCTGAAGTGCGTCGTCTCCTTCGAAGGAACGGGCTGCGCCACCGGCTTCGGAGGCTCCGGCATAAAACCCGCCGGCCGCACCAGTGCTGCGCTGGCCGTGGGCTTGTCGGCCTCAATCCCCTTCCTCCACGCCGCCGCATAGGCAGGGTTCGCCATCTGCGCCAACGGCATGTTGGGATTGAAGTCGGGGTCTCCGAGAAAGTCCGCGCGGTCCATATACGCCCGCCGGAAAGCCTCAGTAATGTAGTGCACCTGCGCGGGCGAACGGTCGCCGCCCAGCTTCGGCAGGTCGTACCCACTCAAAATATTCAACGTCTCCAGCAGCACAATCCCGCCCGAGCTCGGCGGCGGCGACGTCAGCACTTCAAGCCCGCGATAATGCCCCACCAGCGGCTTGCGCTCCTTCACTTCGTACGCTGCCATGTCACTCGCAGTAATCAGGCCGCCGTTGGCCTTCTCGAACGCCGCAATCTCCGCAGCCATCTTCCCTTTGTAGAAATCCTGTGGATTCGCTGCAATCCTCTCCAGCGTCTTCGCCAGTTCCGGCTGCTTGAACGTCTCGCCGCCTTTGTAGAAATTCCCATCGCGCTGAAAGATCCTGTGCGACACCGCAAACTTCGTCAGCAGCGCCGAGTGCAGAAACCGTGCCTCCTGATCCGAAAGCACAAATCCATCCCGCGCCAGGCGAATCGCCGGCGCCATCACCTTCGCCAGGCCCAGCTTGCCGTAATGCTCCTCCGCATACGTCAGCCCAGCGACAGTCCCCGGAACTCCGCTGGCCCGCCCCCCCACGGTGGACATCTTCGGAATCACATTGCCCTTCGCATCCAGGTACATATCCGCGCTCGCCGCCGCCGGAGCCTTCTCGCGATAATCCAGAAAATGCGCTTTGCCGCCAGCCAACTTCGCGCTTCCCGGCCGAATCAGCATGAAACCGCCGCCGCCAATATTGCCCGCCTCGGGATAAACCACAGCCAGCGCAAATCCTACTGCCACAGCCGCATCCACAGCATTGCCACCCTCGCGCAAAACCTCCACGCCAGCATCGGTAGCGTCATGGTGGATCGAAACCACCATCGCATGCTGCGTCTTCACGGGAGTCCCCTCCGCACTCTGCGCGCCAGCCCATACCGGCGCATTCACCATCAGCGACGCTCCCACCACCGCACAAACAATCTTCTTCAACATCTACCTCCGCGAGCCTCCATCATAGCCACTCAACTCCAACTGCGCGCAACGCCACCAGCTATCCTTAAGCTCAGCATGTTGTCGCTCTTCAAGCTCCTGTTTTCGGCCAGCTACTGGCGCACGCTCGTCCATCCCGAGACCTGGCGGCGCTCCCGCGTCTCCGTGCGCCGCCTGCACAAGGACGCTCGCGCCCGCAAGCAACTGCGCGGCATGCTGCTGCTCATCTTCACGCCGGTCCTCTGCATCCTCTGGCTCCTGTGGGCTGTCGGCATGGGCATCTACGGCATCGTCGGCGCAACCGTCGGCCTGCTCATCGCCTTCGCGATCTCGAGCTACCGCAAGCGCCGCCGCACAAAGCAAACCACTCCACCCGCGGTCGTCGAGCCCACCGCCGAACCCGAGCCCGAGTTCCACGACACCCCCAACCTCCGCCGCGAGTTCGCCGACCGCGCTCTCCTGCTCGCCGTCCTCGCCGACCGTGCCGGCAGCGAGCGCTTCCTCCAGACCAAGGTCCTTCCCGAAGGCCACGAGGTCATCACCCGCCGCCGTCACATCGACCTCCTCCGCGAGCACGAAATCTACGACCGCCTCGGCCCCACCGAGCGCGACCTTCTCCTTCTGCCCGACGGCCATTGGCCCGCCTCCACCATCGACAACGTCGCCCTCTCGCTCGAACCCCTCCGCCTCCTCCGCTGGGTCCTGCGCGTCGACTCCTTCCTCCCTACCGTCGGCGCCTCGCTCACCGCCGACTTCCGCCTCGCCTCCTCGCTCATCGCCGACCCCGCACCGCTCTTCGCCGCCACCCAGATCGTCACGCTGCCGGACCTGAAAACCGGCCTCCTCGCCGCCGACCATTACTTCTATCGCTGCTACGCCGAAGGCATCCGCCGCGGCCTCTACGTCGCAGACGAGCCCGCCGAGCACGAGCGCGCGCTCAACTACGCCAGCCGTCTCACCGGCCGCGAGGACCAGGACTTCCTGCTCGAAACCACCATCGTCAGCAAGGCCGAGGACCAGACTGTCCGCCTCGCTGCTACCCTCAGTCTCCGCCGCCTGCAGGTCCTCGGCTGGATCAAAGCCCGCGCCCTCAATCAGTTACCGCCTCTGGACCAACTGGAGGGCTTTCAGATCGCTGGCGTACCAAAATATGAGTGAGTTTGAATCACATAACCTGCAACCTTTACGCTAGACTATCGTCTAACTGAGTGTGAGCGCGGTGCCAGCGCCCCTCACAACACCTCAGAACCAACTCCATGAGACCCATGGAATGAAGGAGATAAGGCAATGACTCTCACACGATTTGTTCCCCTCCGCAGCAACCTCAATGACGTATCCGTCCTGCAGAACCGCCTCAACGCGATCTTTCAGGACTTCGCACGTCCGCTCGAGACCGAAACAGCCTCGGAATCCCTCGCGATGGGCAGCTTCGTTCCCCCTGTCGATGTTTATGAAGATGAACAGAAACTGGTGCTCAAGCTGGAAGTCCCCGGCGTCCGCAAGGAAGACCTGGAGATCAACGTTGAAGGCCGCACGCTGACCGTCAAGGGACAGCGCAAGTTCGAGAGCGAGGAGAAGGAAGAGAACTTCCATCGCATCGAGCGCCGCTTCGGCAGCTTCGTCCGCAGTTTCACTCTTCCGGTTACGGTGGACACCGAAAGCATCGCCGCGGTCACCGCGGACGGTGTTCTAAGCATCACGCTTGCCCGCAAGCCGGAAGCCAAGCCCAAGCAGATCGAAGTCAAGGTAGCGTCGGCAGCTCCCGCGGTTGAGGCTCCCAAACAGGTCGAAGCGAAGGCTTGATCATCCGCAAGCAAAGTAGCGGGGCGAGGCGGCATCGTCCGTCTCGCCCTTCGCTTTTAGCGGCGTTATCGCACCCGGGTATCGTCGCCTTGATTCACGGTTTCCCAATGCGCACCATCGGTAGACCTCTCGATCACAAAATGGATCGAGTCCCGCCCGTGAAACGTATTTTCGGTTTTGTAAGAAGCTTCACCATTTGCACCGTGCGTCAGAAAAGTCCAATGGTCGCCTTCGATCATCAAATCCGTATCGCTGGAAGCGTGGCCGTTCGGCAGGATGCTGTCCACATCGTACTTGCCGGGAGTCTTCGACAAGGTGAAAACTACCAGCGCGGCTGGCTTGCCGTTTACGACCTGTTCGCAGCTATAGAACGCCTGCCCGCGCGTACAGTGGTTCACCAGCGTATCGGGCCCCGTACCGCCGGAGAACGGATGTGCCGCATGAACGGTCCAGGTGCCTTCATACACTTCCAGCGCGGCGAACGGATCGGCTGTAGCGGTGTTCGTGGCAGCAGGAGTTTGGAGAGCCAGTATCAGCAACAAGGTGAGCATGGCCGCGATTCTAGACCGTTCATGCTCGATCCAGCAGTACCAGTGGTCACAAACACCACAAAGTTTGGTTGAAATAATTAGATAAGAGGAGCCGGGCTCATTCTTCCGTCTCCGGCAAGAGATGAGGAACTACATGGCTATCAAGTGGGACAAATTTACAGTCAAATCGCAGGAAGCGCTCCAGGCCGCGCAGGGTCTCGCCGCTGAAAACGGCAACCCCGAAGTCCTGCCCCTGCACCTCATGGCGGCTCTGCTCGAAGACAAGGAGGGAGTTGTCCTCCCTGTTCTCGAGAAGGTCGGCGTGCCCGTGCAGCAACTGCTCTCGCAGGTCACGGCCGCCATCAACAACCTGCCCAAGGTGCAGGGGTCGGCCGCGCAGCCGGGCCTCGGCAATGCCGTCACCAAAGTGCTCGACGGCGCCTTCAAGGAAGCCGAAAACTTCAAGGACGACTACGTCTCCACCGAGCATCTGTTGCTCTCACTCGCCCACCAGAAGAACGATCCCGTGCAGCTTGCGCTCGCCGCCCAGGGCGCGACGTACGACGCCATCCTCAAGGCGCTGCAGGCCGTCCGCGGATCGCAGCGCGTCACCGACCAGAACCCCGAAGGCAAGTTCCAGGCGCTCGAAAAGTACGCCAAGGACCTCACCGACCTCGCCCGCCGCGGCAAGCTCGATCCCGTCATCGGACGCGACGAGGAAATTCGCCGCGTGATCCAGGTACTCAGCCGCCGGACAAAAAACAACCCAGTCCTCATCGGTGAACCGGGCGTGGGCAAAACAGCCATCGTCGAAGGACTCGCCCGCCGCATCTTCCAGGGCGACGTCCCGGAGATTCTCCGCGATAAGAAAGTCATCTCGCTCGACCTCGGTTCGATGCTCGCGGGAGCCAAGTTCCGTGGCGAATTTGAAGAACGCCTCAAGGCAGTTCTCAAAGAAATCGAAGAGTCCAACGGCCAGATCATCCTCTTCATCGACGAACTGCACACCCTCGTCGGTGCCGGAGCGGCTGAAGGCGCTATCGATGCCTCGAACATGCTTAAGCCAGCCCTCGCTCGCGGAGAGCTGCGGGCCGTCGGCGCAACCACGCTGAACGAGTACCGCAAGTACATCGAGAAAGACTCCGCTCTCGAGCGCCGCTTCCAGATCGTCTACGTCGGCGAGCCCAACGTCGAAGACACCATCGCCATCCTGCGTGGCCTGCGTGAGCGTTATGAGACGCATCACAAGGTCCGCATCAAGGACTCCGCGATCGTCGCGGCGGCCGAGCTGAGCCATCGCTACATCTCCGACCGCTTTCTCCCGGACAAGGCTATCGACCTCGTCGACGAAGCGGCTGCTGCACTGGCCATCCAGATCGGCAGCGTCCCCGTCGAGATCGACGATCTCGAACGCCGCGCTACGTCGCTCGAAATCGAGCGCAACGCTCTGCAGCGCGAGAACGACACCAACTCGAAAGAGCGTCTCGTCGAAGTCGAGCGCGAGCTGGCTGAAGTGCAGGAGCGCGCTACTGGCCTCCGTGCCCGCTGGCAGAAAGAGCGCGGAGCTATTGGCAACATTGCCGGCCTCAAGGAGAAGCTCGAAGCGCTGCGTTTTGAAGCTGATCAGGCCACCCGCAAGGGCGACCTGCAACGCGCAGCCGAACTGCAATACGGCGAAATTCCCAAGGCTGAAGCGGAACTGCGCGAACTCACCGCCGAGCAGGACGGCCTGCACGAGATCGAGAAAGAACTCGGCCTCGAAGGCGATGCCGGTGCGCCTGCAAAGCGCAAGGCCGGCCAACGTCTCCTCAAGGAGGAGGTCGACGAGGAAGATATCGCGAAGATCGTCTCCAAATGGACCGGCATTCCTGTCGCCAAGATGCTCGAAGGCGAAGTCCAGAAGCTCACGCAGATGGAAGACCGCCTGCGCGAGCGCGTCGTCGGCCAGGACGAAGCGTTGACGGTCGTCGCCAACGCCATCCGTCGTAGCCGCGCCGGTCTTAGCGACCCGAAGAAACCCATCGGGAGCTTCATCTTTCTCGGTCCCACCGGCGTCGGCAAAACTGAAACCGCCCGCGCGCTCGCCGAGTTCCTCTTCGACGACGAGCAGGCCATGGTCCGCATCGACATGAGCGAGTACATGGAAAAACATGCCGTGGCCCGCTTGATCGGCGCGCCTCCGGGCTACGTCGGCTTCGATGAAGGTGGCCAGCTCACCGAGGCAGTTCGCCGCCGGCCCTACGCGGTGGTCCTCTTCGACGAGATCGAAAAAGCGCATCCGGACGTCTTCAACGTCCTTCTGCAGGTGCTCGACGACGGCCGCCTCACCGACAGCAAGGGCCGCACGGTCGACTTCAAGAACACGGTCCTCATCATGACCTCCAACATCGGTGCGTCGAACCTGTCCACCGCCTGGGCTCAGGGTGAAGACGGCTTCACGGAAGCGAAGAACCGTGTCATGGACGAGCTGCGCAAGCACTTCCGTCCGGAGTTCCTCAACCGCGTGGACGACGTCGTGGTCTTCCATCCGCTGGGTGAATCTCAGCTCACGCACATCGTCGATCTGCGGCTCAAGGACCTGCAGGTGATGCTGGATGCGCGCCACATCAAGCTGCATCTCACCGATGCCGCGCGTGAGGCGATCTTCAAGGCTGGCTACGATCGCGCCTATGGTGCACGTCCTCTGAAGCGCGCCATCCAGCGCCTCGTGCAGGATCCGCTGGCGATGCGGATCCTCGATGGCCGGGTACTGCACGGCGACACGGTCGAGATTGGTACGCAACCGGATGGGACCCTGGTCTTTGCGCGTGAGCGCCGCGCGGAGTGACTCGGGCAATGCCGTCGCTCCGACAAAATCTACTAAAAGAAAGAGCGAACGAATTGGCTCGAGTCCTTCGCTGAGATGCGCAACCACGCTCGACACCACTTTTGCTACTAAAGGTCAAAGTTATGCGGCCGCTTCAGATCCGTTCGGAACCATGTTGGTACTCACCGGATCATCTTTCATGAACAATAAGGCGAGGAACATCACAGTGATCAGCAAAGTCAGAATCGCGTGAAAGCGATATGAGATGAACATAAAAAGATGGGGCGAATTATGGAAGTACCTTCCGCTCACAACCGAAGAAGGAAGATACCACTCCCACATTATCCAATTGGTAACAATTAGGAACATTATGGTCCACGCAGCTGCTCTGTGCCTGTGGTCGGCCAACGCCTTAAGGGTCCAAGGGACAGCGGCAGTCAGAATCACGGCATCGTAGCCGCGGTGATAGACGAGCAGGAGCGTAAGCGCTGAAGCAGCAGCGACCCCAAGGCTAAACCGCGTGGGTGAAAACAGCGCTCGGATTTTGAGCAAACCAAAGATTAGGACAGCTAAACCAACGATCAGGATAAGCGAAGCCAAAGTTTGTTCAAGTCTGCGGTCTTGAATGAAATATCCGATCATGTAACTAAGATTCAGGCGCGGATTGCGCATACTAATGCGGTCAAAGTCACTCATATCATTCCCAGCCGCGGAGCCGAATGCAAGGTTGGCCCCGAGTTCAGCGCGCCAACCGGCAAGATGAGGATGCTGCGCACACCACATGAACGTTGCAAGCGCAACGATAACCACAAGCGCAAGGCCCCGGAGCACCATCTTCTTTCCGTTCGCGGGTTTCACCCACAGCGGGAGTGCAAACGGTAATGCAACCTGTGGCTTAAGTAACACTGCAATTGCGAAACAGAAAGCCGGAAGCCATCCGCTGGCAGACTCCTCCATGAAGCAGCAGTACAACAAAAGTCCCGTAGAGAGGATGACTGGATTGCAACTGTGGATGGCCCAGCGCGGAGCAGTTGAAAGACAAAACACCAAGAGAAAAGCACCACGTGTGAGTGGGGAGAGCGCGGCGAGCGTGGGTGCTGCGAGCACCAAGCGAAAACAGGCCAAGGCACAGACTGCGAACATCAATAGATAAACCAAAAGCCGTGCCGTAAGAAACGAAAATCCAGTAACTGGGGCGAACAAAACCAACGTCGGCGGTGGATACAACGGTAGTTGAGTAGCCCAATCGTCCTTTGTCAGTTCATCGTAACCATGTTGGACCAGAACGGAATGAACACTGTCGAACCTATATGGCGAGCAGTCATGAACAAGGCACACGGCACCGGCGAAGACGTTTGAGAAATCGACACATTTTCGATGCGGCAGCGGAATGGTGTTCGCAATCAGCGTACCCGCACCGAACAGGACAAGAAGCCAAGCTATCAGAGTCTTCAATCGAGACGAGCGACAAAGTTCCAATGCGTCCGCCGTCGAGAACAAAAATGACATCGAAGCCTCCAAGTCTGGGTGGATCTATCGAGTATAAATCAAACGGACCTCTTCTCTTGACAAAGACCGCCGCTTCTAAACGGATCTGATAAGCGTTCGATGTAAAATTGTTGAAGCAACCATGTCCAACAAACAAGCAATCATTATCGGAGCTGGGCCGGCGGGGCTTACGGCCGCCCTTGAATTTTTGCGCAAGACCAACGTTCGCCCTATTGTGCTCGAAGCCTCGCAGGAGATTGGTGGAATCTCGCGCACGATTCGCTACAAGGGCAACCGCATGGACATTGGCGGTCACCGCTTCTTTTCGAAGAGCGACCGCGTCATGCAGTGGTGGATGGAACTGATGCCGCCGGACGCGTCGGACGCGACGATCAGCTACCAGGGCCAGCAGCGCGAGGTCAGCGTCCCTGCCGACCTGGCCGAGGAGCCTCCGCTGCGTGGGATGGGCGAGCTGGAAACGGCCGCCGAGGTGGAGCACGACGTCGAGCATGAGACTGAACTGGAGGAACACCCCGAGCACAGCAACAGGGTGGTGTCGGCCAGCACGCCGGAGACCGAGGACCTGGTGATGCTGGTGCGTCCGCGCAAGAGCCGCATTTACTACCTGCGCAAATTCTTCGATTACCCCATCAAGCTCACCGGCAACACCATCAAGAACCTCGGCCCCGCGCGCATGGCCAGGATCGGCTACAGCTACGTAATGTCGCGCGTGAGCCCGATCAAGGAAGAGAAGAGCCTCGAAGACTTCCTCATCAACCGCTTCGGCCGTGAGCTGTATCTCACCTTCTTCAAGAGCTACACCGAGAAAGTCTGGGGCACCCCCTGCGACCAGATCTCCGCCGAGTGGGGCGCCCAGCGCATAAAAGGGCTCTCACTCACGACGGCGCTGAAGCACTTCCTCAGCAAGGCATTTCTGCCGAAGCCAAAAGAAGCCGGCGACGTCGCGCAGAAAGGCACTGACACATCCCTCATCGAACGCTTCCTCTACCCCAAGTTTGGCCCCGGTCAATTATGGGAGCACGTCGCCGACAAGGTCATCACGGGCGGCGGTGAGATTCACATGGGCTTGAAGGTGGACTCGATTGAGATCGACGGCGACCGCGTTGTTGCTGTCGTAGCTGTGAATGAGCAAGGCGAGCGCACCCGGTTTGAAGGCGACTACTTCATCTCCACCATGCCCATGCGCGACCTTGTGCGCGCCATGAAAACAGATGTCCCTGCGAATGTGCGCGAGGTGAGTGAAGGTCTCGAGTATCGCGACTTCATCACTGTGGGAGTGCTGGCCAACAAGCTCGACGTGACCGAAAGCGACAAGACGCTCATCAAGGACACGTGGATCTATATCCAGGAGCCGGACGTCCTGCTGGGCCGCCTCCAGATCTTCAACAACTGGAGCCCATACATGGTGTCCGACCCATCAAAGGTCTGGATTGGGCTGGAGTATTTCTGCTACGAGACGGACCCGCTGTGGTCCATGCCTGACGACGAGTTGAAGAGTTTTGCGGCGAAGGAGTTGGAGAAGATCGGCATCCTGCGTACAGCAGAGGTTCTGGATGCGCACGTTGTCCGCGTGCCGAAAACCTATCCCGCATACTTCGGCAGCTACAACCGCTTCGACGAACTACGGACGTGGACCGATGGCTTTGAGAACCTGTTCCTGGTGGGCCGTAACGGCATGCACAAGTACAACAACCAGGATCATTCCATGCTGACCGCAATGGCCGTTGTCGACGGCATTGCGGCAGGACACGTCGATAAGCAGTCGCTGTGGTCGATCAACACGGAGCAGGAGTACCACGAGGAGAAGAAGTCTTGAAGAAGCTGTTTCTACTGCCGGTGCTGATTGGCGCAGGTCTATATCAACTACTCGAACGATGTGGTGATTGAGAACGACAATCCTCCCTTTTACGTCACTCTGGTGCAGCATGGGCAGAAGGTCGGAGAGCCGGCAAAGATCAGTTGCCTGCACTGGCTTGTGTGCATGACGGACGCGGATGTGGCGACCATGCTGGCAACGGATCCCGGTTCCGTGGTGGAGTCGATGACGAATCGAGCGGTGTTGTTCAAGAGCGGCCGTGGGCGGCAAACAGTGGTCAAGCTGCGCTAAGCGGTGCTAAGGCTGGCAAGCAACTGCTCAATGCTGCGATGCAATGTTGGATGCTGCAAGCCCGGCGCGATTTCGGCGAGCGGTTCCAGTACGAAGCGGCGTTTGTGCATCTCCGGATGCGGCAGTGTGAGCTCGGGATCGGCGAGAATCAAATCGGCGTAGAGCAGCAGGTCCAGATCAATGATGCGCGGCCCTTTGGGCGGCGCCGTGTCGCGATCGCGACCCATCTCGTGTTCCACGTGGAGCAAGCCGTGCAACAGGTCGACCGGGAACTTGAGGATGTAGAACGGAACGTCGCCGCAGTCTGGATAGTGCTTGCGAAGGGCTGCCAGGCGCTTGTAGACGCCTACACCGCCTTCTGCCGCCACATACACCACGGGTGCTTGCGTGACGTTATACACGCCCCACGGGATGCCCTCACTAATTGACATCGCCCAATCGAGCGCGATGAACGACTTCCCCCCGGCTGGCGCCCCGACCAACCCCACGAACCCTTCTTTGGGGATGAGGTCGGCC
>JAZKBC010000070.1:24834-26675 GCA_040388825.1 Acidobacteriota bacterium
CACCTAGATCATCGAGGCGGCGCAGGGCTTCGTACAGATTGGCGTCGGGCTGCCCGAACCGTGAGGGAAGATTGGAGCCCAGCGCGATGGCGGCTGTGATCGGTTCAGGCATGTGCGGGCCGCAACGAAGCTGCAGCTGCGAGACTGTCTACGGGTTCCGCGGATGGCTGCTGATAGCGGTAGGCAAGCTCCCAGGCTGAGCGGTCGCTGAGCAGGCGCTGCACGAGTGCAGTGTGCATGGCGTGGCCGGCGCGCTCGGCGACAACGCGGCCCCAGATGCGGCGTCCAGCTAGAGCCAGGTCGCCGATGAGGTCGAGCACCTTGTGGCGCACGAACTCGTCCGAGAAGCGCAGTGGGCCGTTCTGCACGCTGCCGGGTTTGTCGGGCGTGGAGCGGGTAACGATGATGGCGCTGGCGTCGGAGACACCGCGGATGAGTCCCATGTCGCGTAACATCGCCTCGTCTTCACGGAAGCCAAAGGTCCGCGCAGGAGCGATGAGGTCGGCGTAGGCTCCGGCTTCCAGGTCGCCGACGAAGCTGTCGTGGCCGATGGGCGCCGGGAAGTCGATCGAATAGTTGATGGAGTAGCCTTCGCCCGGATAAACGCCAATGAACTTCTCACCCTGCGGCGTGTTCTCGCGGACTTCGATGGGCTTGAGGATGCGGAGGTATTCGCGTTTGCGGCGCTGGCGCTTGCGTCCAGAGGCGAGGATGGCGTCAACGTAGGGCTTGGCGCTGCCATCGAGGATAGGGACCTCGAGGTTGTCGATCTCGACGATGACGTTGTCAACGCCAAGGCCGATGAGCGCGGAGAGCAGGTGCTCTGTGGTGGAGATGAGCACGCCCTGGCGCATGAGCGAGGTGGCGTAGCTGACTTTGGCGACATTCCGGCCAGTAGCAGGGATTTCGAAGTTGTCGAGGTCGGAGCGCCGAAAGACAATGCCGGAGCCCGCGGGCGCTGGGACGAGTCGCATGGCGACGTCCACTCCGGAGTGGAGGCCCACTCCACGGAATTCCAGCGGAGCTTCAATGGTGTGTTCGAGTTGGGCTTCAGCGGCCAGAATCGATCTCTCGTGATACGGCAAAACCAAGGCTATACCGAAGCCCACTTCGCCCGACTGTGTCATTTTTGCCACAATATCGACCTTGGTTCGGCTCCGCCGGCGGGGTTGCGGGCGTAAATCGGACGGCACGGCGAGACAGATGTGTGCAGGATTGGCTAGGCTCGGTGGGTGAGAACTTTGGGGGCGGGAGTGGCGAGATGATTGAGATGGCGGGGGTTGTACGGCAGGTGGAGAGCCAGCAAGCACGGCTGCTGAAGCGGCTCAGGGAGCTGGTGGAGGTGGAATCGCCCAGCGAGGACAAAGCTGCCGTAGACCGGGCGGGAGAGCTTGTGGCCGGTTGGGCTATCGAGCTGGGCGGACGTGTGAAGCGCCACCGGCAGCAGGAGTTTGGAGATGTGCTGGAGATCCGGTTTGGGCCTCGGAAGAGCAAGCGTGGGCGGGCGATGCTGTTGGGGCACCTGGATACTGTTTGGCCGATCGGAACCCTGAAGCGGATGCCTTGGACGGAGGCGAAAGGGACGATCTGCGCTCCGGGTGTACTGGATATGAAGTGTGGCGTGGTGATGGAGCTGGAGGCTGTGGCGGCGCTCAAGGCGCTGGGGTTAGAGCGGCCTGTGACACTGCTTCTCGGCAGCGAGGAAGAGATTGGGAGCCCGGTTTCGCGGCCCATCATTGAACGTGTGGCACAGGAGTGTGCGGCGGTGTTTGTGACGGAGCCGGCGCAAGGTTTGGCGTACAAGACGGCTCGCAAAGGTGTGGGGAACTTTGTGCTGCGAG
>JAZKBC010000070.1:26685-51926 GCA_040388825.1 Acidobacteriota bacterium
CGGCGGTGCTGGAGATGGCGCGCCTGGTGGAGAAGGTTTCGGGCTTCACGGATTTGAGCCGTGGGCTGACGGTCAATGTCGGTGTGATTGCTGGAGGAACCCGTTCGAACGTGGTTGCTGCGGAGTGCACGGCTGAGGTGGATGTGCGCATTGCGAAGGCCGGTGATGCGGCTCGCGTGGAGAAACTGTTTCGCGGTTTACGGGTGACAGACAAGGCTTGCCGCCTGACGATTTCGGGCGGCATCAACCGCCCGCCGATGGAGCGGAAGCCGGGTGTTGTGGCGCTGTTTCGCACGGCGCAAAAGCTGGCTTCGCAGATGGGGATAAAGCTTGAAGAGGCGGCGACGGGCGGTGGATCGGATGGGAACTTTACCGCGGGGATCGGAGTGGCAACGCTCGACGGCATGGGCGCCGTCGGTGCGGGAGCCCATGCGGCGCATGAACACATCGTGGTGAAGCACCTGGTAGAGCGGACGGCGCTGCTTGCCGGGATGATCGCGGCGGTGGAGTAAGTCTTCGCGCTAGAAGTTTTTAAGCAACCGTGCAGTGGCTGCCAGCGGAAGCCCCATGACGTTGAAGAAGTCGCCTTCGATGCGGGTTGCCCAGCGCGCAGCGTATCCCTGGATACCGTAGGCTCCGGCCTTGTCGAAAGGGTCGCCGGTGGAGATGTAGTGCGCGAGCTCGTCCGGTGGGATTTCGCTGAAGAAGACGGTTGTGGTTTCAACGTGTGTGAGCTGCGCGCTGGCGGCGACGGCTGCGATGGCGGTGTGGACAAGATGTGTGCGGCCTGAGAGCAGGCGAAGCATGCGTTCCGCGTCTTCGGGACAAGCAGGTTTTTCGAGGATGTGGTGATCGAGTTCTACGGTGGTGTCAGCGCCAAGGACCGTAGCGTTTGGAAACTGCACCAGGACGGCGAGGGCTTTCTCGAGGGCGAGGCGCTGGACGTAGGCAGTGGGGGATTCGTCGCTGGCGCGGACTTCGTCGATGTTGGCCGGATGGACCTGGAAGCGGAAGCCGGCCTGCGTTAGGAGCTCGCGGCGTCGAGGCGAGGATGAGGCGAGGATGAGTGGGTCAGGCTGCTTCAACGCTGCGGCTCCGTGGTTGCTTCAACCGTTATGTGAGCCTCCATGGTGTGGGCCTGTTGCGGCGCCAGCGTGAGTTTGTTCTCGCTGGCGTTGACGGTTTCGACGCAAAGCATGCGCAGCCAGGCGTCGGGGTCCATGTCGGCGAGCGTTGCCGTTAAGG
Organism: Acidobacteriota bacterium; assembly: GCA_040388825.1. Lineage (GTDB taxonomy): Bacteria > Acidobacteriota > Terriglobia > Terriglobales > Acidobacteriaceae > Granulicella. The sequence goes on from JAZKBC010000070.1 coordinate 27,931, forward strand.
CGGACCACGGATTCCATACGACGGTATTCTGCGAGTTGGTCTTGGCAACGTGGATGCGGCGGTGGAGTGCGGAGTCGTCGATCGTGACTGTGGTCGCAGTATTGAGGTACAGACAATCGGTTTCCGCAGAGAACGTCACCGCCGGCTGGATCTGGCGCTTACGCGTAAAGCCTTCGACCTTGTCGAGGTATTCGGCACCTTCAAGGCCGGTGAGGCTGACCGTGCGGATGTCCCCAACGGCGAAGTAGGTGTGGAGCGCTTCTTCAAAGTTGAGCGGTGTTTCGGCTTGATTGGCAACGGTGAGGCGGAGGCGTAACTCGCGGCCGAGGATGAGTTCGTAGGCGACCTGGAAGTGGTCGTAGCCGAAGGAACGGCTGATGTCGCTGGGGCCGAGCGTAAGGGTGAGGTGCAGGTCGTCTCCGCTGAGGGCAGCGAAGGCGAGCTTCCAGGGAGTAGTACGGGCGAAGCCATGCTTGGGGCCATCGGTGCGCGGGTGCGAGGCTGTGGCTGTGCGGGTTCCGAACCACGGGAAAAGCACAGGGATGCCTCCGCGAATCGCTTCGCCGGGAGCGAGGTGCGAACGCTCGCTGAGAAAGAGCACGGGCTCATGGCCGATGGGCTGCCACTGCGTGAGGTGCGCGCCCTGGAGATAGATCTCTGCGGTGCAGGCGGAGGTGGTGACGCGCGCGCGAATAAGGCCGTTGGTTGCGGCGAAGTCGAGAACGCCGGGGATCGCGAAGTGGTCGGAGAGGGTCTGGAGGTCCATCGCTTTTAGTGTAGAGCGGGTGCGTGTGGGTTGGGAGCGGAGGCTCGTATACTTGGGACCAACGTTTCAGCAGAGAGGTGGAAGAACCGTGCGCAAAGGCTGGTGGATAGCGGGAATTGTGGTGCTGTGTTTGCCGCTGGTTTTGGCTACCTGGCTTATGCTGGCGGCGCGCTGGCCGAAGATGGACGCGATGACGATGCAGATGCCGATGGGGGTGCGGTCGCTCGTGGCGGAGGTAGCGCTGCCAAAGGCGGGTTGGGGTAAGCAAGCACGGTCTGCCCTGGAACGGGTGACGCGTTTGGATCCGCAAAACCGCTCTGCATGGAGCCGCGAGTGCACCTTTTACCTTGGCTCAGCAAATGGGCAGACCGATGTGAGTGTTTGCAAAACTGCAATTTCGTTGGAGAACTCAGCAGAGAACTGGGACGGTCTGGGAAGAGCACAGGAAAGAGTTGGCGATGAATGCGACGCCGCGGACTCGTTTACTAAGGCCTCGGGCATGGAATCGAACGGTTCCTATGGATATGTCGAGCAAATGGGTCGAGCTGCCTTGAGATGCGGAAAGCTCTACGACGCACGAGCGGGACTGGAAGCAGCAATTGACGTCGAGGCGAAGGCCATTCAGGTGCCTGACCAGGATTCCGATGATGTTGACAGCACGAAAGAGGACCAAACTACGGATCGCGACTACTTGATCGTGACCTTTGATCGCATGCACCTGGGAGAACTTGCGGCGCAGACCTGCAGCGCATCGCATCCAGAGTGGAAGGGATGCTCGTGCAATCTGGACGCGAAGAAAGAAGTGAGTTGCACGGAAGCGAAGCACTGAACATCACTCAGCGCTCGGGGAGCGGCGGTGCAGTGAGGTTGAGTTCGGCCATGTTGCGCTGGCCGGTGGGGCAGATTTTGAGCAAGGGGCATTGCTCGCAGCGCGGGTCGCTGAAGGTGCACAGCGTTTGCGCGTGGAGCTTGATGAGGGCGTGATGCTCGTCGAGCATGGCGGCGTCCCAGGTTTCAGGGACGAGGCGCATGAGGCGCTCTTCGGTGGTGGCTGCGTCGGCGCGAGGGACGAGGCAGAGTCGCTGAGCCACGCGCAGGTGGTGGCTGTCTATGCAGAGCGCGCGGCGGCGCAGCGTCGAGAAGTTGACCACAGCGGCGCTGGTCTTTGGGCCTACGCCCGGGAACTGCTCGAGCCACGCGCGAATTTTGTCGGTGCGGTATTTGGAGAGAAAATCCAGCGTGAGCGAGCCATAGCGGGCTGTGATGCCCTGTAGTGTGGCTTTGAGCTGAGGCGCTTTCTGCTCGGGGAATGTAACGATGCCGATGGCGCGCTCGAGATCCGGGATGGCGGCGTCACGTACAGGCTCCCAATTGCCGGGACCAGCGTTGAAACGGCGTTCGAGATCGCGCATCACTTGATGAGAAACGGGCGTCTTGGTGCGTGCGGAGAGCAGCGAATAGATGAGCTGCGTGAGCGGGTCCCACAGCTCGCGCGGCTCGGGCTGACCATAGTGGCCGAGCAGCAGGCGATGGATGTGAGGGAGCTTGTCAGCCTGCTCGGGCGTGAGCGGACGGCGCATTGAAGCTTCGTCAGCAGTAGCGTCAGTGGATGGAAACAGCGGAGTGGTCATAGTGCGATGTACTGCAAATTGGATGCGCTGGAGAGCTAATTGTTGCGAGTGATTCCGAGCTGAAGGCCTTCGGCGGTCGCAAGTCCCCAGGCCATGCGCGGCGTGTTGTGAGCAAGGCCGAAGCGGCCGTCGGGACCGAGGAGAATGATTCCGCCGTGGCCCCCGAGGCGAGTGAAAAGATAGTCGATGGCTGCTGAAGCCGCGTCTTGCGGGGCGGCTCCGGCTGCGACGCGGTCGACGGCCCATTTGCCGAGGACGAGCTTCATGATGGGTTCGCCCCAGCCAGTGAGGGAAACAGCCGCGGACTCGTTGTCGGCGTAGCAGCCGCAGCCGATCAGCGAGCTGTCGCCGACGCGTCCGGGCGCCTTGGAAAGTGTGCCTCCGGTGGAGGTCGCTGCGGCGAGACTACCGAAGCCGTCGAGCGCAACGGCGCCGACGGTATCGTGCGAGTGGAGGGTCGGGTCGATGAGGCGGAGTTCTTCCGGGAGTCCGCGCTCGACTTCGGCCTCCAAAGCTGCTTGTTCGGCGGAGGAATCACCCGGACCGCTGAAGGTGGTGTCGGCGTGGCCGGCGGCTTCGGCTGTCTGGAAGGCCATCAGGCGCTCGCGCTCGCGGGGAACGATGAGCTCAGTGTTGTCGATGAGGCGCATGCCGTGCTGTGTCGCAAAGCGCTCGGCGCCGGAGCCGACGAAGTAGACGTGCGGTGATTTATCGAGCACCAGGCGTGCGGCCTGGATGGGGTTGCGCAGGCGTTCGACGCAGGCTACGCCGCCGGTGCGGAGCGTGCTGCCGTCCATGAGCAGGGCGTCGAGCTGCACGCGTCCGTCGCGTGTGAGAAAGGAACCGCGGCCGGCGTCGAAGGTGTCGTCGTCTTCCATGACAGTGACGGCTGCTTCGACGGCGTCGACCGAGGTGCCGCCGCGGGAGAGTGCGGACCAGCCGGCTTTGAGCGCTGCGGCGATTCCGTTTTCGTGGGCGGCGACGGCGTCATCGGGCATGGCCCAAGCTCCGCCGTGGATGAGAAGAATGGGTTGGGGCTTGGCGGCGTTTGGAGAACTCATGGCATCTCAGAGTGTACTTGGAGGGCACGGGATGCCATCGAGCGTGATTCGGGCAATGCGGTTCGATCCGGCGCGGCGGGTGCTGGAGATCGTGTTTCGCGGGGCTGCTGGAGTGTATCGCTACCTGGGTGTGCCGATGGAGGAGTGGCGGCGATTTCGTGGAGCTCCAGCCAAGGGCGCATACCTGAACGGCATCTTCAAAGGGCAGGGCTATCGCTTTGAGAAGGTGCCGAGGCCGCCGGTGTACGGTGAGGATGAGCAGGCTCACAGCCATGAAAACCGCCAGGGCAAGACTGAAACTGAGCCACTTTTGTGGGGAGAAGCGGGCGCTTTTCCAGAACCACCAGCGAAGCGATGCCAGGCAGAGCACGGCGAGCGCGAAGATCTCGATGAGCTGGCGGCGTGAAAGCCGCCGTGAAGCGTCAGGCCGTGGAAACGCCGGCTAGCTTGCGCCGTTCGGTTTCGAGATACGTGTAGCGGATGCGGTGGATCACGGTCAGCGTGGTCATCACTGCGAGGACCCACAGCGCCGGAGCCATGGCTCCCCACTTATTGAACAGCGCGCCCAGGATGACCAGCACGATGCGCTCGGGGCGCTCCATGAAGCCGACCTTGCAGGAGCCGATCAGGGCCTCGGAACGGGCGCGGGTGTAGCTGACCATCAGGCTCGCGGTCATGACGAAAGCCGCGAGAAAGACGTAGAAGTAACGGTTTCCGCGCGCGTAGAAGACCAGCAGCCCAAAGAAGAGTGCGACGTCGGAGTAGCGGTCGAGGACGGAGTCAAAGAAAGCTCCGAAGACCGAGACCTGATTCGTCTGGCGGGCGACGCGGCCGTCGACCATGTCGAAGAGGCCGGCGCCGATGATCACCAGTCCAGCGTAGAGGAACATGCGAACGTAGTTGTCCGCGCGTGCGTAGCCGAAGAAGAAGGCGGCGACGACGTTGATGATCAGGCCGATGAAGGTGAGGGTATTGGGCGAGATCTTCGACAGCGCCAGGCCGTTGACGATCTTCTGTAGCAGCCAGCCGCTGCCTTTACCGAATTGGCTTGTCCAGGTCATTGATTCTGCGTCGGTGCCAAAGCGCTGTGTTACTCGGCTGCGGCTGCGGTGTCGTGAATGGTGGCCAGCTTGAGCACTTCGAGCTCCCGCTTGCCGTTGGGGGTGATCACCGTTGCCGTATCGCCGACCTCTTTGCTCAGCAGGGCGCGGCCGATAGGCGAGGTGGTCGAGATGAGGCCCTTGGTCACATCGGCCTCTTCGCTGGTGACCAGTTTGTAGGTGATCTGCTCGTTCTTGGTGGAGTCGAAAACGACGACGGTGGAGCCGAAACCGACCCTGTCACGGGGGATGTTCTCGAGATTCACCATGGCGAGCTCGCCCATGCGCTTTTTCAGCTGGCCAAGGCGTGCGTTCACGAATACCTGGCGCTGCTTGGCCATGTGGTACTCGGCATTTTCGCTGAGGTCGCCCAACGCGACGGCTTTCTTGATTTCGGCCGGAAGCTCAGTGGTGAGTTCGTATTCGAGCTGCTTGATCTGTTCCTCAAGCGCCTTCTTGATATTTTCAGGCATAGGTTATGTGCTCGCCTCGCGACAGCGCAACTACTTCCGCGCAGCAGGGGCTTGTAGGTTCAAAACTCCATTATACGGAGTCTGGGTCCGGAAGGAGCACGGGATGGGCGCGGGAGAGAAAACTCTCCAGCAGGACGGTAGCGGCAACCTGGTCGATAAGCTGCTGCCGAGTGAGGCGCTCGCTATGGCCGGACGAGCGCGGAGCGTGGCTTCCGGCATCGAGCCTTGCGTGAGCCTCGCGCGTGGTCAGGCGCTCGTCCAGGAGATGATGTGTGAGCTCAGGGTGAGCCTCGCGCAACGCTGCCGCGAAGGCCTGCGCTTTGGCTGCCTGCGGGCTGGGTGAGCCGTCGACATGCAGGGGGTTGCCAACGACCAACTCTTCCACCTGGTGCTGTCGAATGAAGCGGGCGATGGCCTTCAGATCTGACTTGAGCGTGGTGCGGTTCAGAGTGAAGAGCGGCTGCGCAGTGAGGCCGAGCGGATCGGTGATCGCCAGGCCGATGCGCTTGTCGCCGAGGTCGAGTGCGAGGATGCGGGGTGAGGCCACGGAGACCAGTGTACGGCGGGGTGCCGGGGCGGGTTCGCTGACTGGCAGCCGGGCGACCCACTCTGCTCATAGAATGCGAAGCAGGCGGAGGTTTCGAGTGCGCTTCCTGAAATTCATGCTGGTTCTGGCGATCCTGATCGCGGCCGCGGTGGGCTTCTATGTCTATCTGCCCTATGGACCTTCGAGCGAGACGTTTGTGGAGATCGCTCCGGGAACCGGGACTCCCGCGATCGCCCGGCAACTGCAGCAGGCAGGGATCATCCGCAACGCCGAGGCTTTCATGGCGTTGAAGGAGTGGAAAGCTGTCGCCAAATCCGGCGGAACGCTGAAGGCTGGGGAGTATCGCTTCGACCATGCGGCGCCGCTGACCGAGGTCTATGACCGCATGCGGCGGGGTGATGTGTTCACGGTGACGCTGGTGATTCCGGAGGGATTCAACATCTTCGATATCGCCAAAGCCGTTCAGGACGCCGGGCTGGGTTCAAGTGCGGAGTTCCTCAAGGCCGAGCGGCATGACGCGGACCTGGTGCAGCAGTGGGCGCCGCACGCCTCTTCACTCGAAGGCTATTTGTTTCCAGACACTTACAAGTTTGCGCGACACGCGACGCCGCTGCAGATGCTGGCGACCATGGTCAAGCGTTTCGATACCGAAGCTGCTCGGCTGGGGTTGAAAGGCGACGTCGAGCGGACGGTCACGATGGCCTCCCTGGTTGAGCGCGAGGTGCATATTGATGCCGAGCGGCCGGAGGTGGCAAGCGTCTTTGAGAACCGCCTGGCCGCTGGAATGCCGCTACAGACCGACCCGGCGGTTGTCTACGCGTCCCTGTTGGCAGGGACATGGACCGGCGTGATCCACGAACGCGAGTTGCATTCGGAATCTTCGTACAACACGTACGTTCATCCGGGGCTGCCTCCGGGACCCATCTGCAACCCGGGGCTGGCGGCTCTGAAGGCGGTGATGCATCCGGCGTCGACGCAGTACCTGTACTTCGTCGCGGATGCTAATGGCGCGACTCGCTTCGCAGCAACGCTGAGCGAGCACAACTCTAATGTGGAAACCTATCGAAGAAATGCCCATCCTTAGAGGTTGGAGCGGTCAATTCCATTCTGGAATTGCTTGCGGTCACTTCCAGCCGAACGCTATTAGTGGGGGAGCCGAAGGGGAGAAAAAGGCCATTTTCATGGCAAAGCGGCAGTCTGGGCGAAGATTTAGCGAAAACATAAAGTACAACCTCTGCAAAATACACCCAAACTATTGTAAAAAGACCACTTAGGGACTACTTGCCGATGTGGGAAATTTCCTGTTGACACGTTCCGAAACCGGCGCTATAACCGCTGAACTTTGTTACCGGAACGGATGGTTGCCGGGTTTCAAATTGGGAACCCAAAGGCCACTCGACTGGCCGGTTGAACCCTTGGAATGGGGCGCGATCTGACTCAGATGTGACCCCCGTCATGTACCGAACAAACAGGCTGTCCTGGCGCCGTGAATCCAGCCAAAGAGCAGGAGCGCAGGCCCGGAAAGCCTTATAGCAACTGAGCGAGCCCTATCCGACCGTTGAAAAATGACGAGGCTCGCCAGGGGAAAGCTGTGCCTGGAGATAAGCAAATGAACGTCTTTCGCGTGGAGTTGAAGGTATGTGAGGGGTGCGGAACGCTGTGGTTCCGTGCCATGGGTAGTGGAGTCTATTGCCGCGGTTGCGCGGCGTGGCTCTCGGAGTTTCCAACGCTGGCTTCGCGGCATCACGGCGGTTCCCGGCGGAAGAATGTACGTCGTGCGATGTGTGCTGGAGGTGCGCGATGAATCGGTCCTACGGCACACAGCAAACGAGCAAGATGGGCCAACGCGGGCTCTACCTGGTGCGCAAGCCATTGCAGCAGGTGCAGGACCTCAACGTCGTGCGCGAAGCAACCAGCGGGCGGGTAATCGCCGTGCTGCCCAGAGTATGGGCGGTGGCGTCGACAGGGCCGGAAGTAGTGCAAGATGCTGTTCCCGAGCTCCAACCAGTGCCCTTGGCGGCGCAACCGAACGTGGCGCCAAAACCCGAAGTGGCCTTCTACCGCAAGTACACGGAGGCCATGCTGCGGCGGTATCTGCGGCTTTCGATGGAAGCTGGGCGCGTGCCCTCGCTGTTGGGGCGCGAGTTGTTTCGCGGCAACGTGACGAGTTATCGGGTGAAGAGCTTCGAGGATGTGGTGATCTTTTGCCACGACATCGAGAAGTGCCTGGATCAACTCGATCCGCTGGAACTGCGTCTGGTCAAGCGGATCGCTCTGCAGCAGTACACCCAGGCAGAAACGGCCTCAGCGTTGCGAATGAGCTACCGCGATTGCAAGCGGAAGTACTACCGGGCGCTGGACCGGCTGACGAAGATCTTTCTTCGGCTGAAACTGATGGACGTGATTCCAGGCTGTCAAGGGGGTACGCGCCGGTCGTGAGGCCCAAAATGCTGATTCAAAGTAGGTTACGGAACAAAAATAGTTGGCCCACTTGGTATACCCAAACTGCTATTCTGGAAAGGTAGATCAAGAGAGCGGAAGACTCCATAACGGGGTCTTCCGCTTTCGCTTTAAGGGGGGACTGATGGGAGAAGAGCCAAAGGCATGCGACGACGGACAATTGGCGGAATTGAGCAGCAAAGAAACGCGGCGGCAACGGGTAAAGGCTCCGCGTCCTTCGCAGTGCAGGGCGAAGATGCGACGGGCGCTCGCGGAGGAGTTTGAGGACATTGTGAAGGGGTTTGTGGCCGAGGCCAAGCGCGGAAGTGCGGCACATGTGCGGCTGGCCAACGAGTTACTTGAAACACCGGTCAAGCGGAAGAAGACCACCGAAGGGACCGCTGCCCGGCTGCTCAGGGAGTGGGACCAGGATTGAGGGATCGAACTTTGTGATCTTTTGAGGGTTACGAGGGTTTACAAGCATTGTTCTGAATCGTTCGGTAGGCGACGGGAGTCGATATACTTAGAGTCTGCGATTGATGACGAGTCCACGAGTGGTGTCGGTGTTGTTGGTGTCGGTCTGTGCCGGGTTAACTGGGTGCTTTTCGACGACCCGCGTCGTCCAGAAGACGCAGGCACCGGAGGTCTTCCGGACGGCCGATGTTCTTCAACTGGTGAAGGAAATCTCTGATCGCGACGCGGCCGTGAAGACTTTGTCGGCTTCGGTGATGATTACGGCAAGCACCGGAGGCGGCAAAGAGGGCCAGATCAAGACGTATACCTCGTTCCGTGGCTATATCTTTGTCCGCAAGCCGGCGGATCTTCGGGTGATCCTGCAGCTTCCGGTGATTGGTTCTGAGGCGATGGACATGGTCAGCGATGGCAAAACGTTCACGCTGCTGATTCCACCACGGAACAAGGCGATCGTTGGAACCAATGCTGTGACCAAGCCCTCGAAGAACGGGCTGGAGAATCTTCGGCCGGCGGTGTTCCTGGATTCGCTGCTGGTGCCGGGGCTGGGACCGGATGAGTTCGTGAATCTGACCGAGTCGACGCGCGTGCTTCAGCCGGAGTCCAAGCATCAACCGGCCATTGAAGAGCCGGACTATGACCTGACGGTGCTGCGCATCAAGAGCGGCAACGTTATGCAGCGTGAGCGTGTGATTCACATCAGCCGCCTGGATATGCTGCCGTTCGAGCAGGATATCTATAACGCGCAGGGACAGATCGAGACGCAGGCGACGTATGACAAGTACCAGGCTTTCGGGGATCAGCAGTTCCCGACGGAGATCAACATCCGGCGGCCGATCGATGAGTACTCTCTCAAGATCGACGTGACCAAGCTCACGCTGAACAAGGAGCTTCCGGACGACCAGTTCGCACTGCAGATTCGGCCGGGCATGACTGTGCAGGATATGAAGTAGCTATCTTTACAGCAGGCCGGCACGGTGAGAGTGTGCGGCAATCTGCTGATTGATTTCAAGTGCAAGGGCCAGAGCAGCGCGGCCCGCTTCGCCGGGAACCCGCGGCGCCGTGCGATGACGCACGGCGTTGAGGAAGTCTTCGAGCTCGAGGCGCAGCGGCTCGGCTTTGGGAAGCTCAAGCTTTTCGAGCGAGAGGCCGCTGGATGGATGCGCGCCGGGTGTTGGCGGCGCTTGAATCGCCGACCAGGTGTGGGCGGCGGAGGGATCGACGTCGATCGAGAGCAGTTCCTGGCGCGCGAAGTCGAGCGAGAGGTACTGGCGCGGCTGAAAGAGTCGTAACTTGCGGACCTGCTCGGTGCTGACGCGGCTGGCGGTGAAGTTGGCAACGCAGCCGGATTCGAACTCGAGGCGCACGTTGGCAATGTCGACGCGCGGCGAGAGGACAGGCAGGCCGACGGCGCGGACCTCGCGCACGGGTGAGCCGGTGAGCGCCAGAACGATGTCGAGGTCGTGGATCATCAGATCCAGGACCACGTCCACGTCGAGGGAACGTGGCGTGAAGATGCTGAGGCGGTGGGACTCGAAGAACATCGGGCGGTTGAGCCGCTCGATGGTTGCCGCGACGGCGGGGTTGAACCGCTCGAGGTGGCCGATCTGCAGGATGCGCTGGTGGGCATGGGCCAGCGCGAGGACGCGGTCGGCTTCTTCGAGGCTGGCAGCGAAGGGCTTTTCGATCAGTACGTCTATGCCGGTGGGGAGCAGTTGCTCCGCCGCTGCGGCGTGGTGGACGGTGGGGACGCAGATGGACGCGGCCTGAATAGAAAAGCCTGGAAGGTCGGCGGCAAGCATCTCGTCGACGGATGCGAAGGCAGCGACGCTGTACTGGGTCGCTGCCGCTTCGCGCCGGACGGAGTCGGGTTCAACGACAGCGGCCAGGTGAACGAGCTCGGGATGTGCTGCTTCGATCTCCCGATAGACGCGGAGATGATTGCGCCCGAAGGCTCCTGCACCGACGACGGCTACCTGAAGGGGTGGCACGGGCTACTTCTTCGCGGACGGGTTGGGGGTTTCGACTGCCTCGCGGCAGCGCGCGTAGAGCTCGAAGATCTGCGTAACCGCGTCTTCGGGCTTGGTCGCCGTAGGCAGGCCGAAGCCGGTCGAGGCGGACGCGGGACGACCGATGTTGGCGTGGCCGGCGACGAACTTGAGCAGGTCGAGCGCGATGTCTTCAGAACGGCGGACGGGGGGAGTGGAGCTGGAATCCATGAAAAGCCTTTCGATAGGGCGGCGCGGCAAAGAAGCGCCTTCATGGCGATGGTAGCGGGTCGATGGAGTGGGTTGCAACGTTGGCACCCTGGGTGCGAGCGCAAGGACGAACGAGACAGTCCGGTAAGCGGACGAATACCAACAGGAAGCCGCGAAGAGCGGAGGAGATAAGAGCGATGAATAAGAGTGAACTGCAAGCGATTCTGGGCTACTTGAACATCGGGTTGGCTGTGGCCCACAACCTGGGCGTGTCGGTGGGGCACTTTGGAGGGACGGATTTCATTCAGCTGGCGCAAAACGTGAACTCACTTCTGCTGGGTGCAATTACGCCCCAGGCGGGATCGTCCACGACTGTGGCGAAGTGATCGCGGCTGGAAGCAGTTGCGTTTTGGCGATGGGGGAGTGAGCACGGTGGATAAGGATGAGCTTGATGCTGGAGGAGCAATGAAGGGAATAACGCGAGGTTTGACGCTGGTGAGCCTGGTGTTCGCGCTGATGGCCGGTTGGGCCAACAGCGCAACTGGGCAGGTAACCACAACAACAGTGCAGGACACGGTATATCGCGCTGATGGCACACCCGCCGGAGGCAGCGTGGTGGTGAGCTGGAACGCGTTCACCACGGCTGGCGGACAATCGGTAGCCGCGGGTGGCACGACCGTCACTTTGGGAACTGGCGGTTTGCTGACGGTGGCACTCGCGCCTAACGCTGGCTCGACGCCCATGGGCAACTATTACACGGCCATCTACCACCTGAACGACGGCACAACCAACCGCGAATACTCACGCTTCTCGAGCGCTGTGATTGTTACCGCGCCGGTTTAGCCAGGAGCACTATGGAGAAAACGCATGACAGAGTTTGAAAACGAAGTGTTACGTGAACTCAGCGTGCTGAAGTCGCAGATGGAGCAGTTGCTCGGCATCGGGCAACCCGGGCGGCTGCATCAACTGGAGGATCGCGTGGAAGCACACGAACGCAGCGTGCAGCGGCTGAAAGGCATGGGAGCAGCGTTCGGTGCGCTGCTGACCATGCTGCATCTTGGAACGGCATTCCTCGTGAGCCGGCGTCAGTAACGCAAAGCAGAAGGGCAGACTCCATCGAGTCTGCCCTTCTTGTGCTGTCTTGTGGCTGCTCGGCTAGCCGATGTCCTCGCTCCAGTTCTCGAGATACGCCTTGAAGTCGGACATAAACTTGCCCGCATCCGAGCCGTCGATGATCCGGTGATCGAAGCCCAGCGTGAAGCGCTGAATGCTGCGAATCGCGATTGTGTCCTGGCCATCTTTATCGGTCAGCACCATGGCTTCCTTGTTCAGGCCGCCAATGCCGAGAATCGCCGACTGCGGCTGCGCGATGATGGGCGTTCCAAACTGCTCACCGAAGATGCCCGAGTTGGTCAATGTAAAGGTGCCGCCGGCCACATCATCCGGAGCGAGCTTCTTCGAACGCGCGCGGTCAGCGAGGTCAACGATAGAGCGAGCCACGCCGAGGAAGCTCTTGTCCTCCGCCTGCTTGATCACCGGAACAATCAGTCCCCACTCCAGCGCCACCGCAATGCCGATGTTGATGTTGCGGTTGTAGAGCACCGCATCGCCTTGCACGGAAGCATTGACGATTGGATGCTTGCGCAACGCCGCGACGGCAGCGCGCGTGATGAAGGGCATATATGTCAGCTTCACGCCGTTGCGCTGCTCGTACTTGTTCTTTTCCTTCTCGCGGAGCTTGACGATGCGCGTCATGTCCACCTTGAAAACTGTGTGGACGTGAGCGGCTGTTGCCTTGGATTCCACCATGCGCTTCGCAATGATGGCGCGCATCTTCGACATCGGCACCAGCTCACCCGGCTGCGGAGTCGCAGCAGGAGCCTTCGCAGCGGGAGCCGCAGCTGCAGGAGCAGCCACAGGCTTCGCAGCAGGAGCACCTTCAAGGTGGCCCAGGATGTCCTGCTTGGTAATGCGTCCCGCAGCTCCTGTACCCGGAACCTGCGCCAGGTCGACGTTGTTCTCCTTGGCAATCTTGCGGACCAGCGGCGACGAGCGCAGCGGCTCGCCAGCAGAAGCGGAAACCGAAGCGGCAGCAGCAACGGGCGCCGGTGCAGCAACGGGAGCGGGAGCCGCCGGTGCTGCCTTGGGAGCCGCAGCTGCTGCGCCTCCACCGATCACCGCAACAACGGAGTTCACCGTGACGGTCTGGCCTTCCTGCACCTTGATCTCGGTCAACGTGCCGGCAACGGGCGAAGGAATCTCCGCGTCCACCTTGTCGGTCGAAATCTCGAAGATCGGTTCATCACGAGCAACCGTGTCGCCGACCTTCTTCAGCCACTTGGTCAGCGTGCCCTCGGTGATGGATTCGCCCATCTGCGGCATCATCACTTCCGTGCCGGCTCCGCCGCTTGCGGGAGCAGTTGCTTCCGCCGCCGCCGCCACATCGCTCGCAGCGGTTGTCACAGCAGCCGGTGTAACGGTCTCGCCCTTCGGAGCCGCGGGTGCAGCAGGAGCAGCGGCAGCCGCGCCTTCTTCGTTGATCGTGCACACCAGCGTTCCCACCGTAACGGTCGCACCTTCTTCCACCTTTACTTCGCCCAGGGTACCGGCGGCCGGTGAAGGAATTTCCGCATCGACTTTGTCGGTGGAGATCTCAAACAGCGGCTCATCGCGCGCAACCGTGTCGCCGGGCTTCTTCAGCCACTTGGTCAAAGTGCCTTCGGTGATCGATTCGCCCATCTGGGGCATCACTACGTCAGTTGGCATCGGGAACGGTTCTCCGGAGAAATTTGAGGCAGAAATAGGCGCGCAGCGGCGACCTGTGCCAACTAAGAATTATACGGTTCCGGGCATACACTTCGCAGTGCCGTGCGTTTAGCGAACCGCTGCGGCCGCGAGTAATTCACTAAGCGATTCCACCGCCAGCACCTGCCGCCCGAACACACGCCCGAAGTTGGACGGGGCGCTGTTCGCAACCTGAGCAAGCGTCGGCGGAGGCTCGAGAGGCGACTCCAGCTCCAGCGACGTCACGCCACGATCCGCGATGCCGCACGGAACGATCCAGTTGAAGTCGCGCAGGTCGGTCGTCACGTTCAGTGCAAACCCGTGCGAAGTCACGGCCTGCGACACATGCACGCCGATCGCCGCAATCTTTTTCTCGCGGATACTGCCGCCAGCGTAGGTCCAAACGCCGGTCAGCTTGCAGATGCGCTGCGCGGGAACGCCGAAGTCCTTGCACGTCAGGATGAGCGCTTCTTCCATCAGCCGCACGAAGTCGACGGGACCGAGGTGAGGCCCACGTTTCCCCGGAAGATCGCCGCGCAGATCGAAGATGGGATATCCAACCAGCTGTCCCGGCCCGTGATACGTCACATCGCCACCGCGGTTGATCTCGTGAATCTCGACGCCCTTGGCTGCAAGTGCTTCGTCGCTCGCCAGAATGTTGGCGCGTGTCGAGTTGCGGCCCAGCGTCAGCACCGGCGGATGTTCCATCAGCAGCAGCGTGTCGCCAATACTGCCGGCCTTGCGCGCGGCGGCGACTTCGTTCATCACGCGAATGCCTTCAGCGTATGGGACGCGGCCGAGCTGGAGAAGGTGAATTACGGTTGCATCGTTCATCTTCATTCTGGAGGATCGCCAGCCAGCACTTCTTTTGACCAGTTCCGATTCGATAGCCATTGGAGACCTTCGCGATCAAAAAACTTCAAGTGATCACGGCGGGGAGCTGCCTTTCCTTTGCTGAACTTTGCTGGCTGACACTTGACCCCGCGAGAACTTGATCCAATCTTCCAGAAAGGCATAAATGCAACGTGGCATAGAACCGGCAAATCGCCGACTGCGAAGTACGGTATGGCTAATACCATTTCAGGGTGGACTTGGCTTAGTTCGCCAACGTAACCGTAGACGGGCTTATCCGATTTAGTGTCTTTTGGATATTTGCCCTTCACTTGGACGGGGCGCAAAATCACGCCGTTCGGCGACGGTTTCGCTGCAATGAAGTCGAAACCATCATCACTGTGAGGAAAGTAGACTCGCCAACCCTCCTGAGTGAACAAACCAGCGACATACAATTCGGCGAGTTGGCTGAAAGGTTTGGACCCGCCGATTCTTGAGAGTTGGGGCTCTTGATCAGGTTGCATAATGTTCCCCGAAGACCTGTCAGAGCAACTCGCGAAACTGCTCGACTGTCAATCCGGCGCTTTTGACGATTCCAATGAGTGTGAACGACTTGATTGGATTGTGCCGCGGAATGACAAGCGTGCGGGAGCCGTTGTACATGATCGTGTGCTTTCCTTGGCGCCCGATCCAGAATCCGGCCTTTTCAAAGGCGCGGATCGCTTTGAGGTGATTGACGCCGGTCAACTCACCCATACCTAAGCGACCTGTACTTCGCGCACGTCGCTGCCTGCACTGATCTCCGCATGAAAGTCTAGATACTCGCGTATAGCGGACTGGATGTTCTCAAGCGCCTCCGCTTCAGTATTACCCTCTGACCAGCAGCCCGGCAGAACGGGGCAGTTGACGCTGTATCCCTCGTCGGTATGTGTTAGTACGACTCTGTAGGTCATCGTGACCTCCAAAACCAGTATAGGGAATCACCCAAGCTGACGATGGGCGCCCAGCGGGTTTTCATTAGAGTACATAAAAGAGCGAAGCCCGCGTGTAGCCCGGGCCTCGTTGTTCTCATTTTGAGAACACCTGTGCTCAAAATGAGAACAGCTGAGATCTGAATTCGCTCGCTGTCGCTAGCGCCTAAACGTTGATCGCCATGCCCTCAACGCTGGAGAAGCCATCCAATAGACTCTCCGCCAGCGTCGGATGTGCGTGGATCGTGAACATCAGCTCTTCGACCGTAGCCTCCAGCTCCAGCGCAACAACGCACTCAGCGATCAGCTCAGTTGCGTTCGGCCCGATGATGTGTACGCCCAGCACCTCGCCGTACTTTGCGTCGCTGACGACCTTCACAAAGCCGTCATGCGAGTCGAGAATGGTGGCCTTGGAGTTGCCGACGAACGGGAACTTGCCAACCTTCACCTGGTAGCCCTTCTCCTTGGCCTGCGCTTCGGTCAGGCCCACGCTGCCGATCTGGGGATCGCAGTACGTGCATCCCGGAACGCGATCCTTGCGCACCGGCCGCGCGTACTTGCCGGCAATCTTGGTCGCAACCACCACACCAGCCATCGCGCCCACATGCGCGAGCTGCGGAAGGCCTGCGACGATGTCGCCGACCGCGTAAACACCAGGCTCGCTCGACTCCATCCACTCGTTCACCGGCACAAAGCCGCGATCGAGCTGGATCTTCGTCTTGTCGAGTCCGACATCGGCGGTGCGTGGCCCCCGTCCAACGGCGACGAGAACTTTTTCGGCTTCCTTCACCTGCGGCTTGCCAGCACCGTCGGTAAAGCTAACCTTCGCGCCGGTCGCGGTCTTCTCGATCTTCTCGACCTTGCAGCCGACGTTCACATCGATGCCGCGCTTCTTGTACGCGCGAGTGAGTTCCTTCGAAACGTCTTCATCTTCAACGGGAACAATCCGCGGCAGCGCTTCGAGAATTGTCACGTCAGCGCCAAAGCTCTTGAACACCGAGGCGAACTCCACGCCCACGGCACCGGAGCCAATCACCACCAGTGACTTCGGAAACGTCTTCAGCGCGAGAATCTCGATGTTGGTCAGAATCGTGTCGTCGGCCTTGTAGCCCGGCAGCATGCGTGCATCGGAGCCAGTCGCCAGCACGACCTTCTTGGCCTGCACTTTGCCTGCGCCTTCTACGTCCACGGTGAAAACGCCGTTGACGGCGGGACCAGTCAGGCGGCCATGCCCGCGGACCATGCTGACCTTGTTCTTCTTCATCAGGAAGTCGAGGCCCTTGGAGTGCTTCACGATGATGTCGTTCTTGCGCTTCAGCAGGTTGTCCCAGTTCAGCTTGGGAGCCTCAACGCCGTCGATGCCGTAGCTCGCCGCATGCTTCAGGTGGTCCCAAACCTCGGCGGAAAACAGCATCGCCTTGGTCGGAATGCAGCCAACGTGCAGGCAGGTGCCGCCCAGCTTGTCGGACTTCTCGATCAGCGCGACCTTCAGCCCCAGTTGCCCGGCGCGGATCGCGCAGGTATAGCCGGCGGGTCCACCGCCAATAATTGCGAGGTCATACAGAGTGTCAGCCAAAACAGTGCGCTCCATTCTTGGGGCCAGGCGAGCCGTTACGGCCACGCGCAAGCGGGAATTTCTTCAGACAGCTTAGTTTACGCCGCGGAACAAACCCAACGTTATTGGATGTGCGAGTACCGGATTCGATCCAGATCAGCCGCGCCCAGGGAGGGCGCCCATCATGCCGACACATACGTTCAGCGATCAAGGCCTTGCACTGACGAAGAGCTTCGAAGGCCTGCGCCTCAACCCGTATCAGGACAGCGGCGGAGTCTGGACCATCGGCTACGGCCACACAGGCCCGGAAGTTCGCGCCGGCCTCAGCACCACTACGGAGCAGGCGGACGCGCTCTTGCGCAACGACGTCGCCGCGGCCGTCGCCTGCGTCAATCGAGCACTGCGCATCCCCGTCGAACAGCATCAGTTCGATGCGCTGGTCGACTTCTGTTTCAACACCGGCTGCGGCAACTTCCTGGGCTCCACGCTGCTACGCGCGGTCAACGCGAACGACTTCGCAGCCGCCGGGGCGCAGTTTGGCCTGTGGGTCCACGCCGGCGGAGCGGTGATCCCAGGCCTCGTCCGCCGCCGCGCTGCTGAGGCAGCCATGTTCGCGGGCCATCCCCCTGTGTTTTGAAATACTTGGCCGCAACCCCTTTAGAATGAAATACGCAGCGACAGTCGCTGCCGCCAGGCACCACATTCCAAACCGCTTAGCCCCGGGCAATGGATTTAGGGGGGAGGGGGATCAGCCATCCGCACCATCCTGATCGATACGGATACCGCTTCCGACGACGCGGTAGCTCTGCTCATGGCGCTGCGCTCGCCGCTGGTCACTGTGGCCGCGATTACGGTCGTTGCAGGCAACGTACCGGTGCAGCAGGCCACGCGCAACGCCCTGTGTGCTGTCGAGCTGTGTGGCTCGAACGTGCCGGTCTATATGGGAGCGTCCGAACCGCTGAACCGCCCGCTCGAACCCGCCACTTGGTTCCACGGCGAAGACGGCCTCGGCGACTGCGGTTACGCTCCGGCCTCGCGCACGCACGAGCCGACATACGCCGTCGATGCGATCATTGCCACCGCGCTAGCGCATCCCGGCCTCGAAGTCATCACGCTAGGCCCGCTCACTAACCTCGCGCTGGCCATTGCTCGCGAGCCACGCATCGTCGCCAACATCAGCCGCTGCGTCGTAATGGGCGGAGCGCCATGTTGCGAAGGCAATGTCACTCCTGCAGCCGAGTTCAATATCTGGGTCGACCCTGAAGCTGCGCGAGCGGTCCTGCTCTCCGGCCTGCCCATCGAGCTCGTCGGCTGGCAGCTCTCGCGCTACGACGCAGCCATCAATCCTGCCGAGATCGAAGAAGTTCTCGCCCTCAAGACGCCCTTCGCGGAGTTCGCCATCGGCTGCAACTGCCGCGCCCGCGAGGCCTACCTCGAACAGACCGGCGAGCACGGCATCTCGCTGCCGGATCCCATCGCGATGGCGCTGCTGCTCGATCCATCGCTCGCCATCGAAGCCAGCGAGCACTATGTCGAGGTCGAAACCAACAGCCCGCTCACCCGCGGCATGACCGTTGTCGATCGCCTCGGCGTGACGCACGACTCACGCAACGCTGCCGTCTGGGCGGAAGCGCATTCCAAAGGACGCACGGCAAAGGTCATCTGGAAGCTCGATGTCCCCGGCTGGAAGCGATTATTGCTGCAATCGCTCCGCTAAGGGGCAGTTGCCAGTTGCTTCCGTTCCGCCAGCATCGCTGCAGAGAAAGCGATTACCAGCAGCACGGAAAGCACGAGCGGAGGCATGCCGACATACATCCACGCCAGCACCGCGCCAACCGCATGCAGCAGAACAAACGCTGCCGTAATCGGCCGCACATCGACGCCGCGCTTCGTCATCGCACCCAGCATCCACGCCAGCCAAGCCTCAAACAACAGGCAGACTGTGACGGAGAGGCCAAGGCCGCGATAGAAGTGTCCGTAGCTGTACGCCACGCCATCAACGCTGAAGGTCACGCGATTCATCGCATCCCAGACAGCCACGCCCTCGGGTGTCGGCGGCACAAACGTCAGGAAGCCGATGGTGTGGCCCACGGCGAATAATAGAAGCAGCACCGTAGCGATGCGATAAAAGATAGTTGCTTTCATCGCACTGCCTCCGTTTTGGCTTTGAACAACTGCATCAGCAGGCCCCATCCACCGGCCTCGTTGCCCACCTGCGAACGCATCGTTGCGCTGCCTTCGCCGTGCCGTTCAAAGTGACGATGCTCGAGCGCAACCAGCGTCTGCCCATCCGGCTGAGCGGTAAAGCTGACCTCAACCTCGCTGCACTTGGCTCCATCGGGTTCAAACTGCCACCGCGGCGTGATCTGCCAGGCCATCACAAAGCGCCGCGGAGGGTCCCACTCCAGCACCTTGCCCCATTGCACCGAGCCGCCGTCTTCCTGCTCGCTGTACACGCGTCCGTTCACTCCGGGCTCCATCACGGCGCGCGTCATCGCCGACTGCCCGATGTGGTGCGACTTTGGCCACCAGCTATCGAGCTCCTCGGTATACACGCGAAACGCAAGCTCCGGCGTCGCGTTCACCACAATACTGACGCACACTGGAGGAATCAAAGGCATTACCGCAGTTGTCATGATCGCTTCTCCACTTTTGCCTTGAAGGATGTAAGCGCATCGCCCCAGAAGCGCTCGAAGTACGTTCGCAGGTGCTCAAAACCCTGCGGATGGATCTGATACACCCGCTTCGCGCCCACCGCGCGGTCCGTCACCAGCCTCGCCTCTTTCAACACCCGCAGGTGCTGCGAGATCGCCGGCCGGCTGACCGGAAATGCCTCTGCCAGCTCGCCCACGGAACTCGGACCACGCAGCAGCCGGTCAACAATGGCGCGGCGTGTAGCGTCTCCGAGAGCGTCGAGTTGCGAATCATGGTAAGTCATTACTTACCGTAAGTTAATACTTACGCTAGGCGTCTGTCAAATCGCTAAAGTCTCAGCGCTTTGGCCGAATCACAATGATCCGAGGTGGATCACAGCACTTTTGCCGCATCCTTCGCAAAGTAGGTCACGATAAAGTCAGCACCAGCCCGCCGAATGCTCAACAGGCTCTCCAGCATCGCACGCTCCGGCTCCAGCCATCCACGCTGAAACGCCGCATGCAGCATGGAGTATTCACCCGACACCTGGTACGCGCCCATCGGCAGATCGAACCGCTGCCGCGCTTCATGAATCACATCGAGATAAGGCATCGCCGGCTTCATCAACAGCATGTCCGCGCCCTCGGCGATGTCCTGCTCGATCTCGCGCATGGCCTCGCGCATGTTAGCGCCGTCCATCTGGTAGGTGCGCCGATCGCCAAACTGCGGAGCCGAGTCCGCAGCCTCGCGAAACGGTCCATAGAAGGCCGAAGCGAACTTCGACGCGTAGCTGAGGATCGGAATGCCAGTCTTGTCCGCGGCATCCAGCGCCTCGCGAATCGCGCCCACGCGGCCATCCATCATGTCGCTTGGAGCAACGATGTCGGCGCCAGCCTCAGCGAGTGAGGCCGCCGTCTTGGCCAGTAGCGAAAGGCTCGGATCGTTGTCAATCTCAAAGTGCTCGCCGTCGCGATTCACCACACCGCAATGGCCGTGCGACGTGTACTCACACAGGCAAACATCGGCGATCACTACCAGGTCCTTCGCCGCCGAGCTCGCTTTGATCGCGCGCGTGCCTCGCTGGACGATACCATCTGAAGCCCACGCGCCGCTTCCCTGCTCATCCTTCTCATTGGGAATGCCGAACAGCAGCACGCCGCCCACACCCAGCGCCGCACAAGCCTCCACTTCCTTCACCGCTTCGTCGACCGAGACGTTGAACACGCCCGGCATGGAACTCACCTCGCGGCGAACTCCGTCGCCTTCGCAGATGAACAGCGGATAGATGAGCGCGCCGGGGCGAAGATGCGTCTCGCGCACCAGCGAGCGCATGGCGGAAGAAGAGCGTAAACGGCGCAGACGGGTTGCCGGGAATTCCATCCCACAATCTTACGACTGCGCCGCACCGAACAGTTGTGATCAGCGTCGCTGCGCCGTTTGGGTCAGAGCGGAGTAATCGTCTCCGCTAGCGGCCGGCGCCAGGACCCACAGCGTGTAAATGCCCAATGCTGTACCCAGAATTGGGTGGATCAGCATGAGTATGCCGGCCACAATG
This sequence comes from Acidobacteriota bacterium, assembly GCA_040388825.1. Classification (GTDB taxonomy): domain Bacteria; phylum Acidobacteriota; class Terriglobia; order Terriglobales; family Acidobacteriaceae; genus Granulicella. The sequence goes on from JAZKBC010000070.1 coordinate 48,947, forward strand.
GCGCAAATGCGCCCCCACGGCTTCCGCGTCATCAGCGCATAGGCGGTTACGCCCGAGAGCGCCACCGACACCAACAGGGAGCCGATCGCCACCGGAATCATCGCTTCGGCAAAGTCTCCGCTACCCCACGGCCCCCAGCTAAACGCATGGCCATGGCCCAGGAAAGCATGCACGAACAGCAGCCCGGTCAGCTTGGTCACAAAGTGCCAGATCGCATAAATCATCCACATCACACCGAGCGACTGCACGTGCCGCAGCACGCGGCTGTACGCCATAGGCGTCGGGGCCTGCGCATAGACAGGTGCTGCCTGGAACGTCACCACCGCCCGCCCGCAGCCGGGGCAAAAGTGAGCATCCTGCATCAGATTATTGCCACAATAAGAGCACTGCATAAGAGCTAGCCTCCGCGGGATTTGAAGCCTCCCGCACACACTCATAAATACGTGCCAACTGCCACTTCAGTTCCCTTCCGCAACGGCTTCCGGCTGGCGAACCCGTATCCTAGCGATTGTGGAACTTCTGCCTCAAATCCCCGACCCCCTCGCCGAAACCGGCGGCAAGAGCCTGCAGTGGGCCGACGTCCAACAACAACTGGCCGCGCACGCACAGTCCTCGCTGGGCCGTGCGTGGGTACTTGCGCTTGCTCCCAGCGCACACCTCGAGTGGATCGACCAGCAACAGCAGCGCAATGATGAGATGCGCCATCTGCTCTCGGCGCAAGGCCCATTCGACTTCCGCGGCGTCTTTGACGTAAACTCCGCGCTCGACCAGGCGCGCATCGACGGCGCAGCCCTTGAAGCTCTCGAGCTGCGCTCACTGATCATGCACGCAGAGCGCGTCGAGGCCTGGCGGCAGCTTGTGGTCTCCCCTCCCGACAGCCTGCGCGGCCGCTGGGCCGCTACGGAAGCTCTCGCCGCTCCACTGCTGGCCCATGACCTCGGCAACCTGCTCCGTTCCCTGCGTGGCAAGATCGAGCCCGATGGCTCCCTCTCCGACGATGCCTCGCCCGAGCTCCGCCGCATCCGCCGCGCTCTCGAGCGTCAGCACCGCGCCATCGAAGACAGTCTCCGCCGTGCGCTCGCTCGCCTCTCCGAAGACGGCAGCACGCAGGACGCGCTCATTACCGTTCGCGGCGAGCGCTTCGTCATCCCGGTCAAGACCGAGTTCAAACGCAAGGTTGGCGGCGTCATCCACGGTTCCAGCTCCAGCGGCCAGACGGTGTTCGTCGAACCCATGGAGACCATCGAGCACAACAACGAGCTCACCCGTCTGCTCGATGAAGAACAATCCGAGATCCACCGCATTCTCGTCGCGATGACCCGCGCCGTCGCCGCCCATGCGCAGCCCTTGCTGCTCGGCGCAGCGATCCTCGCCGAAGCCGACGCCCACCAGGCCGTCGCCCACTTCGCTCAGCAACTTAACTGCGTACGGCCTACCTTCTCGGCGCAAACCAGCGCTGCAACCGAAGAAGAAGACGTCTTCAATCTGTCGTCCGCGCGCCATCCTCTTCTGGAGTTGCACCTCCGCGCCCACAACGCGGCAGTTATTCCACTCACGCTCATCCTTCCTGAGGACAAGCGCCAGCTGATCATCAGCGGACCCAACACCGGCGGCAAAACCGTTGCACTCAAGACCGCAGGCCTGCTCGCGCTAATGGCGCAAGCCGGCCTTCCCATTCCGGCGGAAAAAGCCCGCCTACCGCTCTTTACCGCTGTTTATGCGGACATTGGCGACGCGCAGTCGATCGAGCAGCATCTCTCCACCTTCTCCGCGCACGTTGTCAACGTCGACCGCATCTCGCGCGTCGCTGACGCCTCCTCGCTTGTTCTGCTCGACGAGCTTGGCTCCGCCACCGATCCAGAAGAAGGCGCAGCCCTCGCTGTCGCTGTTGCCGAGCACTTCCTCGGGCAGCACGCCTGGTGCCTCATCACCACGCACCTCACCTCGCTGAAGGTCTACGCGGCCAAGCACGCGGGAGTCCTCAACGCCGCCGTCGGTTTCGACGAAGCCGCACTTGCTCCCACCTACGAACTCCGGCTGGGCGTTCCCGGGGCTTCGGCGGGTCTGAACATCGCCAGCCGCCTCGGCCTCGATCCCGCCATCGTTGCTAACGCGCGTTCGCAAATGAGCACGCAGACTGCGGACATCGGCCGCTTCCTCGACGAGCTCCACGCGCAGCTCTCTGCCGCGTCGACCGAACGCCAGCAACTGGTGCAGGCTCAAAAGCAGCTGGCCTATGAACGTATGCGGCTGGAGGTGGAAGGCAAGAAAGAGCAGCAGGCGCTCACGCGCGCTCTGGGCAATGAGCTCTCGGAGCTCATCAAGGACTTCGAGTCGCAGCTGCGTGACACGGTCAAGGCCATTGGCGACAAGACAGTTGCGCAGAAGATCGCGAAAGACTCGGCGTTACGCATGGCGCGACTCAAACGCGAATTCTCAGAGAAGTTCCAGTCCACCGTGACGGCTCACACCGAGGCCGCCGATCCAGCAACGAAGAAGGACGCAGCCCACCGGCAGCGCGAGCCTCGTGAAGGCGACCTGGTCCAGCTCAAGAGCCTCAAGCGCGAGGCCCGCGTCACCCGCATCATCGACGCCAAGACCCTTGAGGTCACTGTAGGCACCATGAAGATGCGAATACCGCGCTCGGACGTCGCCGAAGTGCTCACGCCGGTCGAGACCCCGCTCACCGCCGTCAAACGCCGGGGCGGCGTCACCGTCTCTACTGCAAGCGGGTCGGACGACTCCGACTACATGAGCTCCGAGATCAACGTCATTGGCAAAACTGCCGACGAGGCCGAATCCGAGGTCGAGCGCTTCGTAGAGCGCGCCTTCCTCGCCGGCCTTCCCAGCATCCGTGTCGTTCACGGCGTTGGCATGGGGATTCTCCGGCGCACGCTGCGAGAGTTTCTGCGCAACCACCCCCACGTCGCCACGGTCACCGAGCCGCCATATAACGAGGGTGGCCAGGGCGCGACCATTG
>JAZKBC010000071.1:0-8490 GCA_040388825.1 Acidobacteriota bacterium
CGAAGGAGAGGTCGATGCGGGCGTAGGGGTGGAGGAGGAAGGTGTTAGCGGCGTCGTCATAAGCCTGGCCGGTGTAGCTGGCGATGAGGTGGGCGTTGATGAGGTGGGTGTAGTTGAGGGTGGAGGTGAGGGACTGGCGGGGGACTTCGGGGATCCAGTTGTGGAGGAGATTGGATTGCGCGGGGCTGGTGGAGTTGAAGGCGGTGACCGTGGCGAAGGCGAGCTGATAGCTGAAGGTGGCGTCGAGGTGTTGCCACTGGGTTGATTGGGCTTCGAGCATGAGGCCGCGGCTGCGGATCTGGCCGAGGTTCTGGCGCTGGTAGGTGTTGGGCGCGGTGATGAGGATGGCGGAGATGGGGCGGTTGACTTCGGTCCAGAAGTAGGTGGAGCGGAGGTGCGCTGCGTGGGTGCTGAGGTCGAGGCCTATTTCGAAGCCGGTGGCGCGTTCGGCGAGGAGGGAGTTGTTGGCGAGGGTGAGTTGCGCGCCGACCTGGCTGGAGCGGTAGAGCTCGTTGAGGGTGGGCCCGCGGAAGGCGCGGAAGACGGTGGCGGTGAGGGCGAGGCCGTGAGGGAGAGTGCGGACGATGCCGATGCGGGGGCTGGCGACTAGCTCGTTGATGCTGGGCTGCGGGGTGACGGTGGTGGAGTTGGAGAGGGCTTGTCGGGCATCGAAGGTGCGGAAGCTGTCGGCGCGGATGGAGGCGGAGAGGGACCAGTTGGCGGGCTTCCAGATGGCGTCCGCGTAACCGCCGATCGAGCGCTGACGGGCGGAGGTGCTGGTGGTGATGTGCGTGGAGGGGGAGGTTTCGTCGTCGGTGGAGCGGACGTCGTTGAGGTCGAGGCCGAGGGCGGCGGTAAATTGCGGGAAGAAGCTGTGCGCGGCGTGGACGGCGAGGCCTAGCTGATCGGTGGGAACGTGCTGGAGCTTGGTGAGGGTTTCTGAGTTGCGCGTGGTGTTGACCGAGGTGAAGGACTGGCGGTAGGACTCGCGGGAGGTGAAGAGGCGGAGGGTGAGGTTGCTTGAGGGTGAGGAGGTATCAGTGCCGGCGATGGCGCGCCAGAGGCGGGCGGCGTTGGTTTGCAGCGGCGTTCCGTTGTTGCGGGACTCGTTGAGGAGATTGCCGCGGAGGAAGGCGTGGGTGGTTGTGGTGAGGCGGTGGTGGAGTTCGAGGCGGGCGGTTTCGCTGGTGACGTTGGCGGGGATATCGACTGTGCCGCGCACGGATGGAGCTATGGGGATGTAACCACCGGTCTTGAGTCCGCTGTAGGCAGCGAGGATATTGGTTTTGGCGATTTCGGTTGCAGTGAGTAGATCTTCGCTGGCGGAGTTTTCCGTGGCTCCGGAAGCGATTGCTTGGAACTCGAACGGGACGGCGGGCGGGTGTTGGTTGGGGTCGTCGGGAGCGCCACGGATTAGCTGCGGCATAAGCAAGTTGAAGGGGTCCGTTGGGCGGATATTGATGACGCCGCCGATGGCGCTCGATCCGTAGAGATCGCTGGCTCCGCCGCGAAGGAGCTGGACCTGATTGATTGCGAGCGTGGGGATTTCGTTCCAGTGGATCCAGCCGCCGAAGGGATCGTTGAGCGGGACGTCGTCCGAGGTGACGAGGGTGCGCGACGCTGCCGTGCTGCCGAGGCCACGGAGGCTGACGCCTTCCGTAGTGGGATTGGCGGTCCAGGAGCTGGTGCGGCGGAAGAGCTGGAAGCCGGCGACCTGGTGGAGGCTGTCGTCGAGGGTGAGGCCGGGGGCTTGCTGGAGTTGCTGCTGTGTCAGCGTTGCGACGGAGGTGGCGGAGTCGTTGATATTGGCGAGGCCGCGGTCGGCGGTGACGGTTACGGATTGCTGGACGGTGGGTGAGTGCGATGCGGGCTTGGTGGGCGCGGGGGATTGTGCGGCTGCGGAGAGCGCGGCGAGGAGCAGAAGTGCGGAAGTGAGGTGGGGACGCACTGTTTTCAGAGTCTCACAGAGTAGGCGTTGCGATGGCGCTGGGCAGAAGCGGTCGCGCTTGCGCGCGATACCCCACCCTTTTCGCAAAAAGCGCGAAAGGATGGGCCACCCGAGCATGGCAGGTTAGAGCCAGGCGCGGAGGCAGAGGGTGTTGTTGTCGGGGTCGGTGAGGTAGACCTCGCGGGTGCCCCAGGTTTGGTCGAGGGGAGCGAGGTGGACGGGAGACTCGGTGCGGTGGGATTGGTTGAGGCCGCGAGAGGTGTAGAGGGTCCAGAGATCGTCGACCTGTTGCGGGGTTTCGAGTTCGAGGTTGACGGAGCTGGGGGTGGGGTTCGAGCCCATGTGTTTGCAGAGCTGGAGAATGGCGTTGTCGCGGATGAGGTCGAGGACGCCGTTCGTGAGCGAGAGGTCGCGGTGGTCCGGGTAACGGAGATTGAAGTCGAGGACTTCGGTGTAGAAGGCGAGGGAGCGGTGGATGTTGCTGGAGTAGAGGACGGGGACGGCTTGCATGGTGGCCTCCTGACGAAAGAACGGCTCCAACGGTAAAGACAACGGCGCGGCGCATAAGCCGTATTTTTTTCACCCGAAGATCTGTGGCGGCCCCAGATACCGAGATCCTTCGCTGCGCTCAGGATGAGGGTTCCATGAGGGGGTGAGGGTTTCCTGGGGTGCTGAGGTTATGAAGCTTGCGCGGACTCGATGGCGGCGCCTACGCGGAGCATGGTGGACTCGTTGAAGTGTTTGGCGAGGACCTGGACGCCGATGGGGAGGTTGTCGCGGGTGACGCCGCAGGGTACGCTCATGCCGCAGATGCCCGCGAGCGAGGCGGCGACGGAGTAGATGTCTTCGAGGTACATCTGGATGGGGTCGTCGGTCTTTTCGCCGAGCTTGAAGGCGGGTGACGGCGTGACAGGGCAGACGATGGCGTCGACGTCGTTGAAGGCGGTAAGGAAGTCGCGGGTGAGGAGCGTGCGGACCTGCTGGGCCTTGCGGTAGTAGGCGTCGTAGTACCCGGCGGAGAGGACGTAGGTGCCGAGGAGGATGCGGCGCTTCACTTCGGGGCCGAAGCCCTGGTCGCGGGACTGGCGGTACATGGAGCTGAGGGTGGAGGAGTCTTCGGCGCGGAAGCCGTAGCGGACGCCGTCGAAGCGGGAGAGGTTGGCGGAGGCCTCGGCGGTGGCGATGACGTAGTAGACCGGGACGGCGTACTTGGTATGAGGCAACGAGATTTTGTGGATGGTGCAGCCGGCGTTGCGGAGGTCGTCGAGGGATTTTTCGATGGCGGAGCGGATGTCGGGGTTGAGGCCCTCGCCGAAGTACTCTTCGGGGACTCCGATGCGCAGACCGGCGACGGGTTTCGCGAGGTCGGCGGTGTAGGACGCGACCGGCTGCTGGGAGCTGGTGGCGTCGAGGGGATCGGGGCCGGAGAGGACTTCGAGCATGGTGGCGGCGTCGGCGACGGAGCGGGTGAAGGGGCCTACGCGGTCGAGTGAGCTGGCGAAAGCGATGAGGCCGTAGCGGGAGACGCGGCCGTAGGTGGGGAGGATGCCGACGACTCCGCAGAAGGCCGCGGGCTGGCGGATGGAGCCGCCGGTGTCGGTGCCGAGCGAGGCGACGCAGAGGCCTGCGGCGACGGACGCTGCTGAACCGCCGGAGCTGCCGCCGGGGACGCGGTCGAGGGCGCGGGGGTTGTGGACGGGGCCGTAGGCGGAGTTCTCGTTGGAGGAGCCCATGGCGAACTCGTCGCAGTTGAGCTTGCCGAGAATGATGGCGCCGGCGGCTTCTAGCTTGGTGACGCTGGTGGCGTCGTAGGGCGGGTGGTAGCCTTCGAGGATTTTGGAGCCGGCGGTGGTGACCGTGCCCTTGGTGGTGAGGACGTCCTTGATGCCGACGGGAACGCCCGCTAGGGGGCCGAGATTCTGCGCGTCGCCGGATTTGACGGCGGCGTCGATCTTTTCAGCCTGGGCGAGGGCGCGGTCGCGGGTGAGCGCGAGGTAGCTGTGGATGGGGCCGTCGGCGGTGGCGATGCGGTCGAAGTGCAGCGAGGCGAGGGAGGCGGCGGAGAGGCGGCCTTCGAGGACAACCGAGCGGGCTTCGGTGAGGGAGAGGGTTTCGAGATTGATTGCGGCGTCGGGCATGTGGTGCGGATTCCTTGGGCGGTGGTGGCTTGGGTGAAGCAGGTCCTCTGCGAGGATGACAACCAGAAAGGCAAGTGCAACTACAAAGACAAGAGCAAAATTTGGATTGACAGTTTTGAGTATTCAGCTCTGAGTGTTCAGTTAAGAACTTAGCGTTCGATGACTTTGGGGACTTTGAAGAAGCGGCCGTCGGTTTCGGGGGCTTCGGCCATGACGAGGGTGCGGTCGGTGGACGGCTTGATTTCGTCGGGGCGGAGGGTTTCGCCGTGGGCGGAGGGGGTGAGGCCGAGGACTTCGCCTACCTGGGACATGGGCGGGATGTCTATCGTGGAGAGCTGGTTGAGCTCGGCGATGTGGCCGAGGATGTTGTTCAGGTCGCGGACCATGCGGGGGAGCTCTTCGGCGGTGAGCTCGAGGTTGGCGAGGTTGGCGACGTGGCGGACGTCTTCAACGGAGACGCCGGCGGTTTCGGGGTGGCTCATCTTTAGTCCTTGGAAAGCTTGGGTGCGGGGCGGAGTGGAGCTCTTCCCTGCTCTTCGAAGTGTATCCCGTGGAGAGGGACGCGGGCGATGCGGGCGAGGTCGGCGGCGAGCGTGGAGCGGATGTGGAGGAACTGGTCGAACCACTCGCGGCCCTGGACGCGGATGTGCAAGACGCGATCGGCGTCGAGGTGGAGGACTTCGCCGTGGGAGGCGAGGGCGGCTCCACAAGCTACGGGCCAGGAGGCGGCGAGGCGGTCTTCTTCGGAGAGGTCGCGAAGGCTGCGGCCGAGCTCGGCGCGGAGGATGTCGCGCATGCGCTGCATCAGGCGACCTCGGCGGGAGAGGATTGGGCGAGCAGGAGTTGGGCGGCGGCATAGACCTGGTCGACGGAGGTGCGCTCCATGCAGTCGGTGGGGTTGCCGTCGAAGTTGAAGCCGAGGTGGAGGAAGCCGCAGCCCTCGCCGGGGGCTTCGACACCGAGGGCGAAGGGGCCGATGGGACCCCAGCGGCCGTTGCGGTTGGGGCCGTTGATGGCGAGGGTGCGGGCTCCGGCGATGGCGGAGAGATGCATGACGCCGGTGTTGACGCTGACGACGAGACGGCAGCGGCGGAGGACTCGGGTGAGGGTGAGGAAGCCGTCGGGGCTGACGAAGGGTTCGGCGCGGAGGCCGGCGGCACGGAGCTTTTCGACGAAGGGGGTGGAACGCGGTTCATCGGAGGGGGCGCCGGTGATGAGGAAGAGGGTTTCGGGACGGGCGAGGCGGAGTGCGATGTCGATCCAGCGGTCTTCGGGCCACTCGCGGAGCCAGGAGCGCTGGCCGGAAGCCCAGAGATGGAGGGCGATGAGGTCGGGTTCGTGGTCGAAGGGAGTGGGGGCGTCGGCGACGTTGATGGTCGGAGCGTGGCCGGTAGGGATGGGTGGATGGAGGCCAGAGCCTTCGAGCAGGGCGCGGAAGTTGGCGACTTCGTGGAGGTCGGCGCGATGCAGGACGGTGCGGTCGAAGCCGCGGCTGCGGTATTGGCCGGGAGTGAGGAAGCCGACGGTGTAGCGGGCTCCGGAGAGGAGCGTGTAGAAGGCGGTGAGGCGCTGCCAGCTGGTGAAGTCGAGCAGGACGTCGAGCTTGAGTGCGCGGATGAGCGGGATCGTGGAGCGGGGGTTAGTGAGGTCGATAAGGACGCGGGCGTTGGCGCCGGGGATGATCTCGGCGGCGGCGAGGTTCTGCTTCATGCAGAGGTGGGTGATGTGGGCTTGCGGGTAGGCCGCGCGGAGATCCTGCAGTGCGGCGGAGAAGAGGAGCGCGTCGCCGAGAGCGGGCGAGCACATGACACCGATACGCTGCGGAGAAGAAAGTGGCGGGCTGCGGCGACGATGGAACGTGGCGAGCAGGTTCAGCAGAGGTGTGCCGACCCAGTAGTCCAGGAGCCTGTTCTTCTTGCTGCCGCGCTTCATGGAGTGATTCTATCGGGCGGAGGAGCTTAGTAGGCTCCGTCCTGGTTGACGACTGCGCGGAAGGTCTTGAGGAGGATTTTCAGATCGCCGCGGAGGGTCCAGTGATGGGCATAGTGGCGATCGAGCTGGACACGCTCGGGGTAGTCGATGGCGCTGCGGCCGGAGACCTGCCAGAGGCCGGTGAGGCCGGGTTTGACGAGGCAGTAGTCGGCGAAGAATTCTCCGTACTTTTCGAGCTCGGCGGCGACGATGGGACGGGGGCCGACGAGCGACATGGAGCCGGTGAAGACGTTCCAGAGCTGGGGGAGTTCGTCGAGGGAGGTGCGGCGGAGGAAAGCGCCGACGCGGGTGATGCGGGGGTCGTGGCGGAGCTTATGGTGGAGACGCCACTCGGCGCGGGCTTCAGGATTGGCGTTGAGGTAGGTCTCGAGGACGGCGGCGGAGTCCACGCACATGGTGCGGAACTTCCACATGCTGAAGAAGGCGCCGTGACGGCGGATGCGGCGATGAGAGAAGAAGATCGGGCCGGGCGAGCTGATTCTGACCGCGGCGGCAATGGCGGCGAGGAGAAGCAGCACGAACGGTGCGGAGATCAAAATGAGGGTGATATCGATAGCACGCTTGACAAAGCGATAGCGGAAGAGCGCCCGTGGACCGGCGGCATGAGCGGTGGGAGTGTGAGCTGGAAGAGCAAAAGCGGCAGCATCCGGGAGTGAAAAGATGCGGCCCCCGAGCGAAGCTGAATCTGAATCGTTGGCTTGGAAATCTGCGGCCATAACTGGTGAATGCTCCCTGGGACCTGGTGCAGCCTTCGCCTTTGGGCTGCGGGACAACGGCAACTGACGCCGGTTGGTTTTGCGGGCCGAACTGATGAAACTTGAGGGTTCGGGACCGAGATCAGCGTGCTGTGGTTCGGGCGTTCGACTCTGGTTTGTGTTCCCGTGCCTGCTCTGTGGCTGGATGACGGTAACCCCTTCAGAAGATTCGAGTAAAGGAAAAAATGAAGCGTGGCTACAGTGTACCGGTCTTGCCGATCAGTGTAGTCCTCAGACAGGTTGAGGTAGTGAAGGAGTCGAAAAGAAGTACAGGTTTCTTTATATCGTGTTTAGATGTAAATTGACAGGCTTCGACATCAGAGATGACTAAGCAGACCCGGAAGTGACGGAGGAGTTGCGGGGCAAAAATAAGGGGCCTTTGATTTCGAAGGAATTCTCTCATGACCTATGCTGGCTATGATGCGAATTTTGGATACAGTGCTGCGTGACGTGAAAATCATAGAACCAAAGCGGTTTGGGGACGCCCGCGGATGGTTCGCGGAGGTTTTCAATGCTGAGAGGTTTGAACAGCTAGGACTGCCGCGAGAGTTTGTGCAGGATAACCAATCGTTTTCAGCGAAGAGCGTGCTGCGCGGGTTGCATTATCAGCTTGGACAGCCCCAGGGAAAGCTGGTTAGGGTCGTGTCTGGACATATTTGGGATGTGGCTGTGGATTTAAGGCGGGAGTCGCCGGATTTTGGCAAGTGGGCGGGCTTCAACCTAAAGCCGCTGAACGCGGCCGGAGAAATGGAGCTGCTGTGGATTCCTGAAGGGTTCGCGCATGGGTTCCTGGTGCTGAGCGAGACAGCCGAGGTGCTGTACAAGACGACGCGGGGATATTATCCGGCGGGGGAACGGTGTATCGCGTGGGACGATGCCGATTTGGGAATCGCGTGGCCGCTGGAGAAGCTGGAGGGATTGGAGCCGGCAGTTAGCGAGAAGGATGCGCTGGGGAAGGCGTTTAAAGAGGCAGAGCTTCCGTAGATGCAGGGATTAGCGATTAGCTAGCGATTGGATGTTCCGTCAGCCATGATTCGGCCTCTGCGAGAGAGTCTATGGCGATGTAGTTGCCGGGGCAAGGCGAATCTTCGGTGCCGGCGATGAGGAAGGCCTGGCGGAGGCCTGCGTTGTTGGCGGCGCCGATGTCGGTGCAACGATCGCCCACGAGGATGGATTGAGCGAGGTCGAGGTTGAGGTCTCGGGCGGCTCGTAGAAGCATGCCGGGGCTGGGCTTGCGGTCTTCGTGCTCGCGCTTGTATTGGCCGAGGCCTTCGCGGGGGTGGAAGGGGCAGCAGTAGGTGGCGTCGAGTGGAACGTTGCGGGCGGCGAACTGGGCGTGGATCCAGACGGTGAGCTGGTCGAAGTCGTCCTGGGAGTAGATGCCGCGACCGATGCCTGACTGATTGGTGATGACGACGAGCTTGTAGCCGCGCGCGATGGCAGTGCGGCAGAGGGAGAAGATGCCGTCGATCCAGACGACGTCCTCGGCACGGTAGAGGAAGTTGGTGTCGACATTGATGACGCCGTCGCTTGCACCTGGCTGCCGGCCTATCACGACATGGGCTTGATCGGCGGCATTTTCCAGTGCTGGTACAGCGGCCGACACAACGTGTTGCTCGCCCCGCTGGCGTTCTTTCAACATCCATTGCGCTGGCTG
>JAZKBC010000072.1:0-24325 GCA_040388825.1 Acidobacteriota bacterium
GATCTGCGCTACGCCTTTCATTCTAAAGGGGTTACCTGTCAAGTATTTCATTCTGTTGGGGTTAGAAGCCGATTTCGACGTCGGGTATTCCCGATTGGCCCAGAGGCCACACGGGCCCCCGCAAAAAATGTCATGCATTGAGTTACGAGCTGCGAGTCGCGAGCTGCGAGTTTGTTTTGCTGGGTTTGAGGACCCTGGCTGCGCGTGACATGGGCCGGCTCCAAGCTTTGGTTTACTCCCTACTTCTATTGTAGCTAGCTGGGGAGAGCAAGTGGGCCAGGTTTGTTGCAGAGGAATCGCTAGTGTTGGTAGGGGTTTTGGTGATTTTGGGGTGGTGGAGGGCTTGACAGGATCTGCCGGGCGTCGAAACGACAACGACAAGAACAACTGCAGATCCCTACGGGATGACAAACAGCGGCTAGAAGCAGAGGAGTTGGCGGGCGGCGTGGCCGGATTCGAGGCGGTCGAAGGCTTCGTTCATCTGGTTGAGGTGGATGGTGCCGCTGAGGAGGAGCTCGACGGGGAGGCGGCCGGCCCGGTGGAGGGCGAGGAGGCGGGGGATGTCGCGGCGGGGGACGGCGGAGCCCATGTAGGAGCCCTTGACGGTGCGTTCTTCGGCGACGAGGGAGACGATGGGGATTGAGAGGCGCTTTTGCGGGGCCGGGAGGCCGACGGCGATGGTGGTGCCGCCGCGGCGGGTGGCATCGTAGGCCTGGGTCATGACCTGCTCGACGCCGGTGCACTCGAAGGCGTAGTCGACGCCGCCGTGGGAGAGGTCGCGGATGGAGGCGACGGTGTCCGGGCCGGAGGCGAGGACGGTTTCGGTTGCGCCGAGTTTACGGGCGAGTTCGAGTTTGTCGGAAAGGGTGTCGACGGCGATGATGGAGCGCGCGCCGGCGAGGACGGCGCCGAGAATGGCGCTGAGGCCGACGCCACCCATGCCGAAGATGGCGACGGTTGAGCCGGGTTCGATACGCGCGGTGTTGATGACGGCGCCGACGCCGGTGAGGACAGCGCAGCCGAAAAGCGCAGCGGTCTGGAGGGGGATCTCCGGGTCGATCTTGATGAGGGATTCGGCGGCGGTGACGGTGAACTGCGAGAAGGCGGAGACGCCGAGGTGATGGTGGACGGAGTCGCCTGCAGTGTTGGTGAAGTAACGGCGGCCGTCGAGGAGGGTACCGGCGAGGTTGGCGGCGGCGCCTTTTTCGCAGAGAGCGGGGCGGCCGGTGGAGCAGTAGAGGCAGCGGCCGCAGGTGGGGACGAAGGAGAAGACGACGTGGTCGCCGGGGGAGAAGTCTGCGACGTTGGGGCCAACTTCGCGGACGATGCCGGAGGCTTCGTGGCCGAGGAGCATGGGCATGACGCGGGGGCGGGAGCCGTTGATGACGGAGAGGTCGGAGTGGCAGAGGCCGGCGGCGGCGATTTCGACGAGGACGCAGCCGGAGCCGGGGGAGGCGATGTCGAGGTCTTCGATGACGAGAGCGTTGGAAGAGGCGTAGGGCTGCGGGCGATCCGTGGCGTAGAGGACGGCGGCTTTGGTTTTCACAGGATGACGATAGCGGGTGGGGAGGAGGGGAGTAAACCTTGGAGGGTGTCGGGGGAGGTGTGGTGTCCAGAGGGTGGGATGGGGCTTGCGCGCGAAAGGCATACCCCAGGGGCTGAAGCAGGTGCAATAGCAAGTGCAACAGCAGGTCCTCTCCGAGGATGACAAGCAAGAAAAGCAAGGGCAACAGCAACGCAACGACGACAGCAACGGCAAATGCCGCTGGAATTCGTGGCGGCTCACATCTCAGAAACGAGATGCGGGGCACTCGCTATTTGGTTGGGGCCTAGATGAGGGCGCGGCTTAGGATGCCCTTGGCGGCGGTGAGGCGGGCTTCGGCTTCTTCGCGGGAGAGGTTGAGGCGGCCCATGACGATGGCGGTCTTGACGTCGTTGCCGGATTCGCGGAGGAGGTCGGTGGCGCGGCGGACGTCGACACCGGTGGCGGCGGCGATGATGCGGTGTGCGCGGTCGACAAGCTTGGCATTGGAGGGCCGGACGTTGACCATGAGGTTGCCGTAGGTGGCGCCGGTGCGGACCATGATGCCGGTGGAGAGCATGTTGAGGACGAGCTTGGTGGCGGTGCCGGCTTTCATGCGGGTGGAGCCGGTGAGGACTTCGGGGCCGGTTTCGGGGGAGATGGAGATGTCGGACTCGGTGGCGATGTCGGAGTGGGGGACGCAGGTGAGGCCGACGGTGTGGGCTCCCATGAGTTTGGCGTAGTGGATGGCGCCGAGGACGTAAGGGGTGCGGCCGGAGGCGGCGATGCCGACGAGGGTATCGGGGCGGCCGTCGATAGCGAAGCCGGCAGCGGCGAGATCGTGCGCGCCTTGCTCGGGGGAGTCTTCGGTCTGCTCGCTGGAGAGGCGGAGAGCGCGGTCGCCGCCGGCGATGAGGCCGTGGAAGAGGTCGGCGGGGACGGAGAAGGTGGGTGGGCACTCGGAGGCGTCAAGCACACCGAGGCGGCCGGAGGTGCCGGCGCCGATGTAGAAGAGGCGGCCTCCCTTTTCGAAGCGGGCGGAGATCTCGTCGATGGCCTTGGCGATGGAGGGAATCTCGGCACGAACGGCGGCGGCGACTTTGGCGTCCTCGTCGTTGATGAGCTGGAGCATCTCGAGGGTGGAGACTTCGTCGAGGTGTTCAGTGGCGGGATTGCGGGCTTCCGTGGGAAGCGAGCCGAGGGCGGAATGATTAGTGACTGACATAAAAGTCCATGATATCTATCGGCAGGGATGCATGGGAATTTCATTGTGTGGCGGACCGCCGGTGTGGTGTACTTCCGGCACACGCTATGACGATTTGGGAAGAGCATCTGGAGCGATGGGTTGCGGCTGGAGTGGTGGACGAGGCCACGGCGGAACGGATACGCGCGCTGGAGGCAGCGGAGGCGCAGCCGGCGGGGCATCGGTGGCAGGTGCTGGTGGCGCTGATCCTGGGTGGGATTCTTCTGGGTGCGGGCGTGCTGCTGTTTGTGGCGGCGCATTGGGATGATGTTTCGCCGGGGATGCGGCTGGTGATGGTGATTGGATTGTTCGCGGCGCTGCATGGAGGAGCGATCTGGGCGGGTGGTGGGAAATTCGCCGCCATGGCTACCGTGTTGCACGGGGTGGGGACAGTTGCTGCGGGAGCGGCGATTGCGATGGTGGGGCAGATCTTCAATATGCAGGAGCATTGGCCGGCGGCAGTGATGCTGTGGGCGATGTGTGCGGCGGCGGGATGGTGGTGGCTGCGGGATCAGTTTCAGGAAGTTTGTTTGCTGCTGCTGGCGCCGGCGTGGGTGATCTGCGAGTGGGGGTATCGGGCGAGCGCGTTTGCGGGGAGCGAGGTGTACCTGGCCCGGGTGATTGCGGTGCTGGCGGCGGTGTACCTGACGGCGTTTGTGCACTCTCGGCGGAGGGCGGTTTTTGCGACACTGTTTGTCTTTGCGGGGGTTGCAGTGATTTATGTGGTGGCCATCCTGTCGAAGGGATGGGACCACTATCGCTGGACTTCGCAGCCGACAATGCCGGGTGGGCTGAAGGTTGGGGGGATCGTGCTGGCAGTGGCGATCGCGTGTGTGGGATGTCTGTGGCAAAGGCGGTGCACGGTGCCGGTACTGGCGGTGACGGCTGCGGCATTCGCGCTGCCGTGGCTGCGGCGAGTGGTGATCGATCCGAACGCAAAGTGGCGTGGAGCAAGTCATACAGAACCGAGTGTGTGGGCGTATGCGTTGGTTGCTGCGGTGACGGTGGTGTTGGCCTGGTGGGGGATGCAGGAGAGGTCGAAGACGGTGGTGAACTATGCGATTGCGATGTTCGCGCTGGTGGTGTGCTGGTTCTATTTCTCGAGCCTGATGGACAAGATGGGGCGGTCGCTGGGATTGATGGGGCTGGGCGTGCTGTTTCTGCTGGGTGGATGGATGCTGGAGCGGGTGCGGCGAGGGTTGATGACGCGCATGCGTGAGGAGGCCGCTGTATGACTTCGCGAAGGAAGGGATTGATTGTGCTGGCGGTGCAGCTGGCTGTGGTGCTGAGCGTGGCGGTGAAGTATGCGTGGGAGCGGCATGCTTGTCCGCAGGTTTGGACGCGGGCGGGGCAGTGGGATCCGGAGCAGCCGCTGCGGGGGCGGTATCTGGCGCTGCAACTGCGTGCGGATGGTTGCGGATTGCCCCGAGATGAGAAGCACACGAATCACTATGGGGTGAATGATCAGATGTTGGCCAACTATAGCTGGCAGGCGACGACGGCCGCGCGTGATGGGAAGCTGGTTCTGGTGCCGTGGGATGAAAGAACGGCGGTGCCGACGGAGTGGGTCCGGACCGAAGAAGGGGTACCGTGCGAGAGGATGACGCTGGGGGATAGCACGGAGTTTTTTGTGAGCGAGAAGGCGACGCTGCCGGTGCTGAAGAAGGGGCAGGAGTTGTGGGCGCTGGTGACGGTGCCTCCGCAGGGGCCGCCGCGGCCGGTGGAGCTGGCAGTGGCTGAGGGGAAAGAGTTTCGAGTGCTGCAGCTGCGGTAGGGCGGGCGGGTTGTGTCAGCATAGAAGGGCATGGACTCGGATGGGCAGCGAAGGGCGCGGGCGGTGGATGAGTCTCGGCTGACGGCGACTGTGGCGTGGACGTCGCACGACTTTCGGTTCTATGCGCTGTGCCGTTTTCTGGGGACGCTGGGGCAGGAGGCGCAGGCGGTTGGGGTGGCGTGGCAGGTGTATGAGATTACGCACTCGGCGATGGCGCTGGGGTATACGGGGCTGGCGCTGTTTCTGCCGGGGCTGCTGTTTACGCTGCCTGCGGGGCATGTGGCGGATCGCTATGACCGGCGCAACGTGGTCATGGTCTGCTACACGGTGCAGGTGGTGGCGAGTGCGCTGCTGTTGGGGATTTCGCTGCGCGGTGTGCGGAACATCTGGGTGGTGTATGGCGTGCTGTTTGTGATCGGCACGGGGAGATGCTTCAGCGGGCCGGCGGCGACGTCGCTGGTGCCGACACTGGTGCCGCGGGAACACTTTGTGAATGCGGTGACGTGGGCGGCGAGTATTTTTCAGGTGGCGAACGCGAGCGGGCCGATGGTGGGCGGGCTGCTGTTTACGGTGAGCCTGACGACGCTGTTTGGCGGACGGTTTGCGCGGTTCAACGGAGCGCCACTGGTGTATGGGTTTTCGCTGACGCTGCTGATAATTTTTGTGGTGCTGTTCAGCAGGATTCATCCGCGGGGAGCGGCGGAGAAGAAGGGGTTCACGCTGGAGACAGTGCTGGCGGGGATGCGGTATGTGGTGGGGACGCGGCTGCTGCTGGGGTCGATCTCGCTGGATCTGTTTGCGGTGCTGCTGGGGGGAGCGGTGTCGCTGATGCCGATTTTTGCGAGCGATGTGCTGCATGAGGGGCCGCATGGGCTGGGGCTGCTGCGGGCGATGCCGAGCGTGGGGGCGCTGGCAGTGTCGCTGGGGTTGACGGTGTTGCCGCTGCGGCGGAAGGCGGGCAAGACGATGTTGATGTGTGTAGGGATGTTTGGAGCGGCGACGGTGGTGTTCGGGTTGAGTAGAAATGTGTGGCTGAGCTGCGTGGCGCTGGTGGTGATTGGAGCGACGGACATGATCAGCGTGGTGGTGAGGGGGAGTATTTTGCAGTTGGCGACTCCGCCGGAGATGCGGGGGAGGGTATCGAGCGTGAACTGGCTGTTTCTGGGGGCTTCGAATGAGCTGGGTGAGTATGAAAGTGGTTTGACGGCGCACTGGTGGGGAGCGGTGCGGGCGGTGGTGATTGGGGGCGTGGCGAGCATGGTGGTGACGGGGGTTTGGAGCGTGTGGTTTCCGGCGTTGCGGAGCGCGGATAAGTTGACGGCGGAGGATTTGATTGAGGTGGAGCGGGAGTTTAGTGGGAGCGAGCCAGTGCGGTGAGGCAGGGAGTAGGGAGTAGGGAATAGGGAGTAGTAAACGCTGCCTTCTATCCCCTATTGCCTACTCCCTATTCGCTGCTTCTTAGTATTGGCCGTAGCGGCCTTTGGTGGAGTCGAGGAGTTTTTGGCTGTCGTAGCCTACGCCGTCTTTGAAGATGATTTCGGTGTTTTCGATGGCGTTGATGTTGTGGGTGGGGTCGCCTTTGACGATGACGAGGTCGGCGTTTTTGCCGGGGGCTATGGTGCCGATGGTTTTGTCGCGGCCTAAGAAGATGGCACCGTTTTCGGTGGCGATGTGGATGGCTTCGACGGGGGTGAAGCCGGCCTGGACGAGGAGTTCGACTTCCTGCTGATCGCCGAAGCCGGGGAGGACGCCGCCGTCGCCGGTGGGATCGGGGCCGGCTAGGAGGAGGCCGCCGGCGGCGACGAACTCGCGCTCGAGGCCCATGTCGTTCTTGAGCTGCTGGATGCGGTCGGCGGCGCGTTGGGGGTTGGCGGCGGAGCGTTTGAGTTCGAGGGTGCGGAGGGCGAGGTAGGCTTCGCGGGTGTTGGGGGCCATGGCGGCGAGGACGCGCGCGGGAGGCGTGTAGTGCGTGGGGTCGTCGGAGAGGAAGACGGGGAGCGTGGAGGTGATGGCGACGTGGTGCGCGACGAGGAGTTGGATGAGCGCGACGGCTTCGGGGGAGTTGGGCGTCATTTTGAGGATGGTGGGGACGCCGTCGGTGGCGGGGCAGAGGTCGGGCTGCTTGCCGGGGTCGAGCTGGGTGTTGACCATGAAGCCATGCTCGAGGTTGTCGATGCCGAGTTCGGCGGCTTCGGGGTAGGTGACGGCGCAGAGGTGGCCGGTGATTTTGAGGCCGAGGTGGTGGGCTTCGTCGATGGCGGCCTTGAGCTCGGCGCGGGTGATGTTCATGTAGGCCTTGAAGCTGGTGACGCCTTGCGCGGCCCAGAAGTCGACGGTGGATTTGGCGTCGGCGGCGTCGCGGAGGTTGTGCATCTGGATGAAGGGCGAGTTGGGGCCTTCGAGGTAGGGGCCGGTGACGTCGATGTGCGGGCCGGGGATTTTGCCGGCGTCGATGTCGCGCTTGAGGTTGAGGTCGGTGTAGGTTTCGACCGAGCCGGTGGTGCGCAGGGTGGTGACGCCGGCGCCGAGGTAGAGATGCGGCGAGGTGAAGGGCATCTCGGGGACGATGAGCGGGGGCTCGGAGGAGCCGTCGGAGGCGAAGTTGGGGCGGGCGATGTTGTAGAGGTGGTCGTGCATGCCGACGAGGCCGGGGAAGACGGTGTGGCCGGTGAGGTCGATGTGGACCGCTGGTGGGTGGCCGAGTTGCGGAGGCGTGCTGGAGATGGAGGCGATTTTGCCGTCTGAGATGACGAGGTATTGGTTTTCGAGTGGGGCGGCGCCGGTGCCGTCGATGACGCGGACGTGTTCGAGGACGATCGAGGGTGCGTGGGGGATCTTGATATAGCGGGAGACGGCGTCGTCGTGCTGCTGCGCGGTAGCGGGGAAAGAGAAGGCAAGGGATCCGAGGAAGAGCGCGTGACGGAGTCGCATCGTGAGGTGCCTCGATCGAAACGGGATGGGGTGATGATAGCGCAGGGTGTGGAGTGGCGAGGAAATGCTGTTCCGGCTAGTCTTTGGGGGTGGAGGGACTTGCATGAACAGTGGAATGAAGTTGGCGCTGGGTGGGACCGTGGTGTTGCTGGCGGCGGTCGGGATTGAGCTGGCGGTGATTCATCATCGCAACAATGAAGAGGCTCCGGTGAAGGTGGTGGAGGTTGCGAAGCTGAATCCGGATGATGCGGTGTATCCGCGCAAGCTGCGGCAGGATTCGATGAAGGATATGAAGGCGATGGTGGGGACCACTGTGTGGATGAGCGCGGGTGGGCAGATGGATTACTACGTGGACAAGGGGAATCACGTGGATTACTCGAAGCCGCTGGGGACCGTGCCGGGTGCGACGGAGATGAAGATTGTGGGGGTGTTTGAGCAGGTGGCTCCGCGGACGGGGCGAGCGGTGTTCCGCATTGCGGCTGGACAGCGGCATGTGCTGCTGGCGTTCACGATGCCGAAAGGGACGGATCCCAAGGCGGTGTATGCGTTTCCGGTGGGGAACTATGACAACGGGGCGTACACGATTTATGCGGACGATATTTTGTTTTATGACGACCCGCATGTGCTGTACAAACATTGGGGACCGGAGATGTGGGCGCAGGTGGATCAGCACAAGGCGGTGCTGGGGATGAGTGAAGCCGAGGCGATGATGTCGCTTGGTGAGGTGACGAAGCCGAGCTCGGATGATCGCGGGAATCGGTCGGTGGTGTTCGAAAATGATGGGCATGCGTTGACGATTGTGTTCAGGAATGACAAGGCGGTGAGTATTACGCCGGGGGGATCGTTGTAGGGAGTAGGGAGTAGGGAGTAGAGAGGCGTGTGAGGTTGTGAATCGGCGTGAGGTGTTGAAGGCGGGAGTTGGTGCGGCGGTGATGGTGGGGCGTGGGGCCGGCGCGTGGGTGCAGCATGGCGACGAGGACAAGTATGACGTTGCGGCGATGACCAAGGCCGGGCCGGTGGCTGGGATCAAAACGCATGTCGGTGGCGTGAACCGGATTTATAGCTTCAAGGGAATTCCCTATGGCTTGGATACGGCGAAGACGCGGTTTGCGGCACCTAGGCCACCGGTGCCGTGGACGAGTCCACTGAAGTGCACTGAGTGGGGGGCGCGGGCTCCGCAGACGGTGGGGGCGAGGCCGGAGTATGAGAGTGCGAAGGCGCGGGAGGCTGCGGCGTTGCGGCCGGGGTATCATCTGCCGCCGGATGAAGGTGTGCAGAGCGAGGATTGCCTGCATGTGAATGTGTGGACGCCGGGGTTGCGGGATAGGAAGAAGCGGCCTGTGATGTTTTATATCCACGGTGGGGCGTTTGCGAATGGGACGGCGAACGCTGCGCTGTATGACGGGACGCGGCTGGCGCAGCGGGGCGATGTGGTGGTGGTGACGGTGAATCACCGGCTGAACTCGTTTGGGTATATGTACCTGGCGGAGGCGCTGCCGGGGCAGGGGTTTGAGGATTCGGGGAATGCGGGGCAGTTGGACCTGGTGCTGGCGCTGCAATGGGTGCGGGACAATATTGTGGAGTTTGGCGGCGATCCGAAGTGCGTGATGATCTTTGGGCAGTCGGGCGGCGGGGCTAAATGTGCGACGTTGATGGCGCAGCCCCCGGCGAAGGGATTGTTTCATCGCGTGCTGTCGATGAGTGGGCAGCAGGTGGTGGGAGTTCAGCGGGATCATGCGACGGAGCGGGCGAAACTGGTGCTGAAGGAGCTGGGGCTGGATGCGATGAAGGCGGAGGATGCGGCGAAGGCGCTGCGGGCGAAGTCGATGGAGGAGATACAGCAGGCGACGCGGGCGGGTGGGTACTTTGGGCCGGTGACGGATGGGAGGTCGCTGCCGGTGGATCCGTTTACGCCGACCGATCCGCAGTTGAGTGCGCATGTGCCGATGGTGCTGGGCAATACGCATGATGAGACGCGGGTGCTGATTGGTGGAGGGCAGCCGAAGTTGTTTGAGTTGACGTGGGAGACGTTGCCGGAGGCGCTGGAGCGCGGGGCGCCGTTCTTGAAGAGCGATACTGTTTCGCTGCCCGTGGCTGAGGTGATCAAGAACTATCGGGAGTGGAATCCGGGGTATTCGGCGAGCGATGTGTTCTTTGCGGTGACTACGGATTCGCGGTCGTGGCGGGGTGAGGTGATTGAGGCGGATCGGAGGGCGGCGGATGCGAAGGCACAGTCGCATACGTGGGTGTATCAACTGAATTGGAAGTCGCCGCGGGATGGAGGCAAGTGGGGAGCGCCGCATACGCTGGACCTGGCGTTGGCGTTCGATAACGTGAAGCTGTCTCCGGGGATGGTGGGGGAGAGTGCGGAGGACCAGGCGCGGGCGCAGAAGATGGCGGACATCGTCAGCGAGACGTATATTGCGTTTGCGCGGACGGGGAATCCGAATAATGTCCATGTGCCGAAGTGGCCGGCGTTCGATTTGAAGAAGCGGGCGACGATGATTTTCGATCTGCCGACGCGGGTGGAGGATGATCCTCGGGGGCGGGAGCGGAGATACCTGGGGCAGGTGCCTTATGTGCAGCCGGGGAGTTAAGGACAGGGAGTAGGGAATAGGGAGTAGGGAGTAGGAAAGGCGCAGGGGTGGTAGTCTAGCGGCAAAACACAGGAGTTTTGCGATGCTGGATGTTCATGCGCCGGAGCACAACATTGGTGGGGTGCGGGATTTTTTGATTCACCTGCTGACGATTACGGTGGGGCTGCTGATCGCGCTGGGGCTGGAGAATGCGGTGGAGGCGATGCATCATCGGCACCAACGGAAAGAGGCTGAGGCGATGATCCGCCAGGAGATTCGCGAGAATGAAAAGCTGATCGAGGACAGCGAGGCGCAGTTCAAGCAGGAGCTGGATGGAATGAACACGGTGCTGGCGTCGCTGGAGATGGTGACGCAGGGCAAGAAGCCGACGTTTGAGGAGAAGAGTTTTGTGTTTCATCAGTCGCCGATGCAGGATGCGGCGTGGCGTACGGCGGCTTCTACCGGAGCGCTGAGCTATATGGAGTATGGGCAGGTGGAGCGGTTCTCGGATGCGTACAAGGAGCAGGACCAGCTGGATGCGATGTCCAAGCAGACGCTCAATGACTACCTGGAGCTGATGCCGATTCTTTCGCACCACGTGGGCGATATTGACGCGGTGCGGGCCAAGGAGGCGCTGGTGTATGCGCGGCATGCGGTGGCGCATTTGAATGGGATGTACTTCATCGCGGTGGGGACGCTGGGGAGTTATAAAGAGGCGCTGAAGTAAAGCAGGGAGTAGGGAATAGGGAGTAGGGAGTAGAACGGCGTGGGATCAGCCGGTGTTGCGGAGGCCGGCGCTGATGCCGTTGATGGTGGCGGTGATGGCGCGGTCGAGTTCTTCGCTGCGTTCGCCGGAACGTTTGCGGCGGAGGAGTTCGACCTGGAGGAGGCTCATGGGGTCGACGTAGGGGTTGCGGAGGCGGATGGAGTTGGAGAGGACCGGGTTGCGCTCGAGGAGGTCGGTTTGCTCGGTGACGGCGAGGACCATGCGGCGGGTGCGGTCGAACTCTTCTTCGAGGGTGGAGAAGACGCGGTTGCGGAGAGCTTCGTCTTCGACGAGTGAAGCGTAGAGGCGGGCGATGCCGAAGTCGGCCTTGGCGAGGGCTAGCTCGACGTTGCGGATCATGTCGAGGAAGAGCGGGAAGTGGCGCATCATGCTGCGGAGGAGCTGGAGGCGTTCGGGTTTGCCCGCGGTGAAGGATTCGAGGGCGTGGCCTACGCCGAAGTAGGCGGGGACGACGTGGCGGGATTGCATCCAGCCGAAGACCCAGGGGATGGCGCGGAGGTCGAGTAGCGAGCGCTGCTTGGTGGCGGAGGCGTCCGCGCGCTTGGCGGGGCGGGAGCCGATGCGGGCGTGTTCGAGCTCGGCTACGGGGGTGGCTTGTTCGAAGTAGGTGAAGACTTCGGGGTTGTCGATGATGTGGTGCTTGTAGAAGGCGAAGGAGGTGGAGGAGAGCTCGTCGAAGGCGGACTCCCAGGATGGATCGATGGCTCCGGTGAGGTGGGTGGCGGGGCCGGGGCTAAAGCCCCCGTTGATCGGGGCGTTATTCAGCGGGCTAAAGCCCGCTGCTAATCCGGGTGTTGCGGATTTGAGGTCGGGGCGGGCGAGGGCGTCGAGCGAGGCGGCGATCATGAGCTCGAGGTTGCGCTCGGCGAGGACGACGTCGGAGTACTTCCAGTTGAGGACTTCGCCCTGCTCGGTGAGGCGGAGCTCGCCGGTGAAGCTTTCGAGGGGCTGCGCGAAGATGGCGCGGTGGGTGGGGCCGCCGCCGCGGCCGACGGTGCCTCCGCGACCGTGGAAGAGGCGGAGGGTGACGTTGCACTCGCGGGCGACCTGGTGAAGCGCGCGGTGGGCTTTCCAGATCTCCCATGTGGAGGCGATCATGCCGCCGTCCTTGTTGGAGTCGGAGTAGCCGAGCATGACTTCCTGGCGGCCTTTCCAGGCGCGGAGGAGGGGCTTGTAGATGTCGCTGGTCCAGAGTTCTCGGCAGATGGCGGGGGCGTTTTGGAGGTCTTCGATGGACTCGAAGAGAGGGACGGGCTGGAGGCCGGGGTCGTGCTCGAGGTCTTTGGCGAGGCCGCCTTCGACGCGGACGTTGCCGATGCGGGCGAGCCAGAGGACGTTGAGGGCGTCCTGCGCAGAGCTGGCGCCAGAGATGACGTATTGCAGGATGGCGGCGGGGTGGTTCTGCTTGAGCTCGGCGATGGCGCGGAAGGTGGAGAGGACTTCGGCGGTCTGTGGGTTGAGCGATTGCGTGATCTGGGTGGAGTCGGGTGCGGCGGTCAGCTCCTGCACGGCGAGTTCGTGGACGCGGGCGTGCTGGCGGATGTCGAGCGTCTGGAGATGGAGGCCGAAGGTACGGACGGAGAGGAGGAGTGGATCGACGAAGAGCTCGGCGAGGCGCTCGCCACGGTTCTGCGAGAGGGAGTCGCGGAGGAGGGTGAGGTCGTCGAGCAGGGAGCCAGCGTTTTCGTAGGGCGGCAACGTGGCGCGGTTGGAGAGCGCGAGGTTGCGGGCCATGGTGGTGGGCGGAGTGCCTCCGAGACGGAGCGTGATGCAGGCGAGGTGCAGGCGGACGGCTTCGTTGGGGAAGCGGTCGGCGAAGGCGGTCTGGCCGGACTGGCGGAGGTCGATGAGGTAGCGATCGAGGCGCTTGCGGAGCGCGTCGGAGATGGGTGCCTGGTGCGTGGAGGAGGCTAGCTGGTCGAAGAGGTATTGGAGCTGGGTGAGGTAGTGCTCGTTGAGCAGATGGCGCGCCATGGAGAGGGCTTCGGCGGTGGTGGCGGCGGTGACGAAGGGGTTGCCGTCGCGGTCGCCGCCGATCCAGGAGCCGAAGCGGACGACGACGGGGAGTTCGGTGAGTTGCGTGGGCTCGTCGGCGGGGTATTCGGCGTCGAAGCTGGCGGCGATTTCGGTGTAGAGGACAGGGATGGTGGAGAAGATGGAGGCTTCGTAGTAGTCGAGGGCCATGCGGACTTCGTCGCGAACGGTGGGGCGCTCGCTGCGGACGTCGTCGGTTTGCCAGAGGGCGGTGATCTCGGCGAGGAGGAGAGCTTCGAGGGACTCCATTTGTGTGGGAGGGAGGGGGATGGCGTCGAGCTGCTCGAGGAGGTCGGAGATGCGGCGGCGCTTGAACATGACGCTGCGGCGAGCGACTTCGGTGGGGTGCGCGGTGAAGACGGGAGCGATGCAGACGTGGGCGAGGAACTCGAGTGCGTGGGCGCGGGTGTAGCCGGCGGCGCGGAGGCGGCGGAGGGTTCCGCGGAGGCTGCCGCGTTGCGGAGCGGCGGTTTGGTCGAGCAGAGCAGAGCGGCGACGGCGCTTGCGGTGGTTGGTTTCGGCGAGGTTGATGAGTTCGAAGTAGAAGGCGAAGGCGCGGGCGAGGCGGTAGGCGGTGGAGGCTTCTTTCGTGTCCGCTGCGGTGGAGGCGGCTTCGCGGGTGAGGGCCTGGGCTTCGTTGAGGAAGGGCTGGGCGTCGCGGCCGTCGGCTTCGGCTTCGCGGCGGGCGATGGCGGTGCGGCGGAGGCTTTCGACGGCGTCGAAGACGGGGTCGCCGGCCTGCTCGCGGAGGACTTGTCCGAGGAGGGCCCCAAGGGAGCGGATGTCGCGGCGCAGGGGCGCTTGTTTGGCGTCGCCGGTGCGGGCTTCTAGCTCGGCCAGGCGCTCAGGCCAGTTGGCTGGGGTCCAAAGGGAGGGCATAGTTGATTATGCAATGGAGAGCGGTCAAGACGCACGTGTGATGCGGGGAAGGGGATACCCCAGGGGCTGTGAGACCCGAGGCTGAAGCCTCGGGTTACCTAGATGCAACGGCGAGGCGGTTGCTGGTGAAGCGGCTGCTTTTGATCGGACAGACGCTGCCTAGATGGCGAATTCTGATTCCGGTGTGGGGACGGGGCGGGTGCGGAGGGATTCGTAGACGCTGAGCTGGGCGTAGGCGGCTTGCAGGAAGGGAGCGGAGACGCCGCGGAGGCGGCCGCGTTCAAGCAGGTCGCCGAGGATGGCGTCGGCTTCGACGGGCTTGCCGCGCTGCAGGTCGCGGTACATGGATGCGGTGAGGGTTGAGGTGGGATCGGTGAGGCGGCCGGAGATGACTTCGAGGACTTCGCGGCGGGTGGGATAGCCGTTGGCCTTGGCGATGGCTTCGCACTCGGCGAGGATGGCGACGGCGGTGAGGTTGCCGACGGGCACCTCGTTGACCTCGCCGATGGAGGCGCGCATGAGGCAGGTGATGGCACCGAGAGCAGCGAGGAAGACCCACTTCTGCCACATGAAGGCCATGATGTCGAGGGAGAGCTTGTCGTCGAAGCCGGAGTAATGGAGGGCGGAGGCGATGGCCTGGGCGCGGGGCGTGTAGGAGCGGTCGCGCTCACCGAAGACGAGGTCCTGGAGGGGATCGAGGTGGACGATGCGGCCTTCGGCGTCGACGTCGGAGACGATGCGGGTGGAGCCGCCGAGGACGGGCTCCTCGCCGAAGCGGGCGATGAGGGTTTCGAGGTGGCGCATGCCGTTGAGCAGCGGAAGGATGGAGGTCTTGGGGCCGACGGCGGGAGCGAAGTCGTCCATCGCGGTCTCGAGCGAGTAGGCCTTGGTGCTGAGGATGATGAGGTCGAAGTAGTTACGGCCGTTGCGCAGGTCGGACGCCAGCATGAGCTTGGGATGGACGGTGATGTTCGAGATGGGGCTGAGGATCTGCAGGCCGTTGGCGCGGATCTGCTCGGCGCGGGCGGGCCGGACGAGCAGGGTGACGTCGCGGCCGGCGGCGGTGAGTCGACCGCCGAAGTAGCCGCCGACGGCGCCGGCTCCGATGACAAGAATGCGCATACGCGGATGGAATCTCCCGCTATCTATGCTACTCAATGCGCGGGGTCAGAGGGCGGCGAGGATGTGGACAACCGGAGGAAAGGTCATCAGCAGGCCGAGGAAGAGCAGAGCGTAGGCCGCATAAATGACTTTGGTGAAGGGTTGGGAGGAGCTGCGCCAGCGTTTGGCGAGGAGGACCCAGGCGGCGAGCCAGATGAGGACGGCGAGCGCGGCTTCTCCGGAGAGTGCGCCGGAGGGGGTGTAGAGGCTGAAGGCCTTGGTGAGGGGTTTGCTGGCGGCGGCGAGGACGTTGGTGAAACCGACGAAGAAGCAGCCGAGGCCGGCGGAGAGGAGCGCGGCGGCGATGGGGCCTGCGCCGGTTTGCGGCTGGACTTCAAGCTCAGGTGTGGTCATTTCGCGGCTCCCATGAGGGTGATGGTGGCGCCGCCTTCAACGGGGGCGTTCTTGTCGAGCATGGCTCCGAAGAGGCCGGCGGTGGCGGTGGCGAAGATGCCTACGAGCGCGAAGCCGAGGACCGCGTTGCGGAGGTGCGGGTTGCGGGCGAGGGTTTTGCGATGTCCGTACATTACGGCGGCGAGCATGGTGAGGACGATGGGAGCGATCCAGCCGATGTGCTCTTTCCACTCCATGCCGAGCGAGTGCCAGGCGGCGGTGTTGGGATGCGCGAGGAGGAAGTTGCGGGGGAAGGCGGCGAGGTCGAGCGTGCCGGGAGGCGGAGCGGCGCGGTACCAGGGGTAGACGATGAAGGTGCCGGTGAGCACGGCGGCCCAGCCGAGCAGCGCCATTGCGATGAGGAAGAAACGCTCGAGGCGGACGCCGCCGGGATCGAGCTCGCTGGGGGAGAGTTCGTGGTGGCGGCGGATGAGCTCGACGACGGCGGCGAAGGCGGCCATGAGGAAGAGGCTGCCGAAGAAGATGCCGTGGAGAGCGGTGATGAGGCCGCGGTAGGTAATTTCCATCGAGGGACTCCTGGAGCTGGTGTTGCGGTTGGCGAAAGCGTGCGAGTTCATCGTATCCGCAAACGTGTTGCAGGATGTTGACGATTTATTCATGTGGAGAGGATTGGTGCGCCAGCACTACTGCTTGCGGCGGGCGAACTTCAGGCCGGACCAGTCGGCGTCGACGGAGCAGACTTTGTAGTCGACGAAGCCGGCGGCGAGGGACTGGTCGCGGACGTGGTTCTCGTTGAACCCGGCCTTGCGGTGGGCTTTCGGGTAGATGATCCAGAAGTGGGCTTCGGCGGGGAGTTGCGCGGGGAGGAGATCGAGGAGGGTTGCGAGCTCGGCTGCCGTGCGGACGAAGCAGAGGGCGAGCTTTGTGGATTTGCGGAGCTTTGTTGTGAGGGCGAGGTCGGCGGGGAGGTCGCCGAGCTGGCCGCGGAAGTTGGCGGGGGCGCCGAGGAGCGCGGCTTCGGCGATGTGGCCTTTGGAGGTGATGAGGCCGAGCTTCTTGTTGAGCGGTGTGGCGGAGTAGTCCTTGTGGGGAGGGGCGATCATCATTGTGGCGCGGGTGCCGTCGCGGCGGATTGGGGTTGAGCCTTGCGGGCGGCGATGGCGCGCTGCGCCCACTGGTCGGCTAAGACGATATCACCCTTGCGGGTGGCGGGATTGCTGCAGGCGAAGTCGGCGTGACGTCGATAGGCGAGGTTGAGATACGACATGGCGTCGGCGTAATCGGGTTTGAGCTGGATGGATTTTTTTAGCTCGATAATAGCTTCTTCGATAGGGGCCTGATTGTGATCGCGAATTGTGGCACAGGTAGCGGGCGTCATGCGAGGATCGCCGTTTCCGTCATCCTGGAGGCCGCCGGCGGCGAGGGTGCTGGTGGCGAAGCGGTAGGCGACGACCCAGTCGATGACGCCGAGGGTGTAGTGGGCTTCGGCGTCGTCGGGAGCAAGGGCGATGATTTTTAGTTCGGTGTCGCGGGCGGCGTTGTAGTCCTTGATGTTGCGCTGGACGGAGCCAATCTGCCTGAGAGAGTTTGGATAATATTCGGTGTCGGTAGCGGGAACCGCCTTGAGCTGGTCGATGGCCTTATGGGCGAGATCAATGTTTTGCGATGAGTCGTCGTTGGGTACTACCTGGTAGGCGTAGGCGGTGCCAAGATAGAGATGCGGAGTGATGCTGGTGGGATCTGTGGCGACAGCGGCGCGGAAGTCTTCGATCGCTTCGGCGTAGTTGCCGCTTTTGAAGGCGGCGACGCCCTTAGAGAGGGGTGTATCGTCCTGTTGGCCGACGAGTGGGAGGGCAAAGGCGAAGAAGACCAAGAGTGTAGAGCGCGTAATAGCGGCCATGCGGGACATGTTAGCTGAAGAACGCCTACACGGTGGTTTGCTCCTCCAGCTGGAGGGCGAGGTCTTCCCACTCGGCGGTGCGGACGGCGTGCTGCTCGCGGAGAGCTTCGAGCTCGGCGGCGAGAGCCTGTGCGGCTTCGGCGGTGGAGAAGACGGCTTGCTGCTCGCTGGCGGCCTGGATGCGGGCTTCGAGGTCGGGGAGCTCGCGCTCGAGCTGGGCGACGCGGTCTTCGAGCTGCTTGAGCTTGATGGGGTTGAGGCGCTTGACGTGCGGCTTGGGCGTGGGAGTGACAGGGGCGGGGGAGCCCTGGATGTCGCGGGCGGAGTCGTTGTCCCAGTCGTCGGAGGCGATGGTGAGGGAGGCTGCGGTGGTTCCAGCTGCGGGTCTCTCCGCTGCGGCCGCAGAGTGCTCGGCCTCCGGTCGAGATGACAGATTTTGGGAGGGTGCGGAAGAGGGCGCGGCAGCCGATGGGGATTTTGCGGATTTCTTTTCGGCTTCGGCTGTGCCTACCTGCTTGCTCGGCTTGAGCATGCCGGTGGCGGTGTCGACGTGGGGGTTGGAGCGGGCGGACTCGGCGATCTTGGCGAGGCCGCCGGATTTGCGGAAGAGGTAGTCCTCGTAGTTGCCGGGGTAGATGTGGAGGCGGCGGTCTTCGACTTCGAAGACCTTGGTGGCGAGGCCGTCGATGAAGTAGCGATCGTGCGAGACGAAGAGGACTGTGCCGGAGAAGTTGCGGATGGCGTCGAGGAGGACGTCTTTGGCGCGGAGGTCGAGATGGTTCGTCGGCTCGTCGAGCAGAAGGAAGTTCGACGGAGAGACGAGCATCTTGGCCATGGCGTAGCGGTTGCGTTCGCCGCCGGAGAGGACGCCGAGTTTTTTGAAGACGTCGTCGCCGGAGAACATGAAGCAGCCCAGCAGCGAGCGGAGGGTGACGACGTCGACCTTGGGATTGGAGCCGGTGATGTCGTCGAGCATTTCCGCTGAATGGTCCAACACTTTGTATTGATCTTGAGCGAAGTAGTCGGCGAGGACGTTGTGGCCGAGCTTGACGGTGCCGCTGGTGGGCTTTTCTAGATCGCTCAACATGCGGATCATCGTGGATTTGCCGGCGCCGTTGGCTCCGACGAGAGCGATGCGGTCGCCGCGCTCGATGGTGAAGGAGATGTTTTCGAGGACCTTCTTAGTGCCGCCGTCGGGCATGGGGTAGTGCTTGGTGAGGTGCTTGACTTCGATGACCGTGCGGCCGGAGGCAATCGGTTGCGGGAAGGAGAAGTGGATCGTCGCTTCTTCCTCGGGGACTTCGATGCGCTCGATTTTTTCGAGCTCCTTGACGCGGGACTGGACCTGCTTGGCCTTGGTGGCCTGGGCGCGGAAGCGGTTGATGAAGGCTTCGAGGGCTTCGATGCGGTCGCGCTGGTTCTTGTAGGCCGCCATGATCTGGTTGCGGCGCTCTTCCTTCAGCGTGAGGTACTTCTCGTAGTTGCCGTGATAGACCTGCATGCGCTTGTTCCAGACTTCAACGATTTTTTTGACCGTGACGTCGAGGAAGTAGCGATCGTGCGAGATGAGGATGAAGGCGTTCTCGTAGCTGTTGAGGTACTCCTCGAGCCAGTTACGGGATTCGATGTCGAGGTGGTTCGTCGGCTCGTCGAGGAGAAGGAGGCTGGGCTTTTGCAGCAGGAGCTTGGCGAGGGCGATGCGCATCTGCCAGCCGCCGGAGAACTCTTCGGTCTTGCGCTCCCAGTCTTCCTTGGTGAAGCCGAGGCCGCCGAGAACGGCGCCTACCTGGGCGTCGAGGGTGTAGATGTCGTGGACGTGGAGGTGGTCGGCGATTTCGGAGTAGCGATCGGCGGCGGCGGCGTACTCCTTGCTCTTGGGGTCGGCGTCGGAGAGGACGTGGGTGAGCTGCTCGGCTTCGATCTCCATGTTGCGGAGCTCGTCAAAGACGGAGAGGCATTCCTCGAAGACGGTCTTGCCGGACATGAGGAGGCCATCCTGCGGGAGGTAGCCGATGGTCATGCCCTTGACGCGGGTGAGCTGGCCGTAGTCGAGGTGCTCGATGCCGCCGATGATTTTGAGCAGGGTGGATTTGCCCGTGCCGTTGCCGCCGACCAGGCCGGTGCGCTCGTTGGGGGTGATGAGCCAGTTGACGTCTTCGAAGAGGAGTTTTTGGCCGAAACGTTTGCCGGCGCCTGAAAGTTGAAGCATTGGTTCTATTTTCTCATTGCCGCGGGGTTGACGCCGCGATAGCGACGCCGCGCGATTTTTCCGCATCGAATGTGGCTGGAGAACGCGGACGTGGCAGGACCGAATGGGGTTGAAGAAAAGCAGGGGACGCGGCGGCCCGGGGTTGTGGTGAGGCTGTGGCGAAAGGCTTGGGTGAAGACAGTGCTGGCGTTACTGGTGCTGGGCGCGGTGGGGATGGGTATCGCGGCGATGTATGTGGCGCGGCATGCGGAGCCGATTCTGCGAAAGCGCGTGGTGGAGACGCTGGCGGCACGCTTCCGTTCACCGGTGGAGTTGGATCATTTGGGAATCACGGTGCTCGATGGGTTGCAGGTGACGGGGACGGGGCTGCGGATTCTGTATCTTGCAGGGCCAGAGGAGCCGGACGCGGCGGCGAACCCGGTGCCGATGGTGACGGTGCAGGAGTTTTCGTTTCGGACGCGGTTCAAGGATTTGCTGCACTCGCCGACGCGGGTAGGGCTGGTGCATGTGCAAGGGCTGATACTGCATGTTCCTCCGGCGAGCCGGCGGCAGCAGATGTTTGGCTACTCGGGGAAAGGGCAACCGAAGATTGAACTGCTGGTGGATCGCATTGTTTGCGATGACGCGAAGATTTATATCGAGACGGATAAGCCGGGGAAGGATCCGCTGGAGTTCGACGTGAAGCGGGTGGTGCTGAGGGATGTGGGTGCGGCGCAGCCGTTTTTGTATGACGCGGAGCTGACGAATCCTAAGCCGGTGGGGGAGATTCATGCGACGGGGCACTTTGGTCCGTGGCAAAGCGAAGAGCCGCGCGCGACGACGATCGATGGCGATTACAGCTTCGATCATGCGGATCTAAACTCGATCAAGGGGCTGGGTGGAATGCTGTCGTCGACGGGGCACTACTACGGGCAACTGGGGCACGTCACGATCGATGGAACGACGGACACGCCGGATTTTTCGCTGGATGTGAGTGACCATCCGCTGCCGCTGACGACGAAGTTTCATGCGTATGTGGATGGAACGACCGGAGACACGACGCTGGATCCGGTGGAGGGGATGCTGGCGCACTCGAAGATTGTGGCACGGGGAACGGTGATGCAGGTGCACGGGCTGGGGCACGATATCGCGCTGACGACGAGCGTGCCGCAGGGCAATGTGCAGGACCTGCTGGCGCTGGGGATGAAGTCGTGGCCGCCGGTGATGCGCGGAGGCGTGACGGTTGCGGCGAAGCTGCATATTCCGCCGGGGAGCGTGCCGGTGTCGCGCAAGATTGAGTTGAATGGGACTGTGCACATCAGTGCGGTGGAGCTGACGAATCCGAAGCTGCAGGACAAGATTGACTCGCTGAGTGAAAGGGCGCAGGGGCATCCGCAGGATTCGGGAGGAGCGGGCAGCGACAAGAAGGCGGAGGTGGCGTCGCAGATTATGACGCAGTTTGTGCTGGCGCATAGCCTGATGACGTTTTCGACGGTGGACTACAAAATTCCGGGAGCGGAGGTGCAGTTGCACGGAGCGTATGGGATGCAGGGGAGCGTGTTCGAGTTCAAGGGGCATGTGCGGACGAAAGCGACGGCCAGCGAGATGACGACGGGATGGAAGGCGATGCTGATTAAGCCGTTCAACAAGCTGCTGGAGAAGCATGGAGCGGGCTTGGAGTTGCCGATCGAGATTCATGGCCGAGGGAATGATGTGCACTTTGGGTTGGCGTTCGGCAGCGCGGATGAGAGCCAGCAGGATATGGCGGCGGAGGTGAAGGCGGAAGGCAAGCGACCGCCTGCGCCGGTGGCGAAGAAAAAGTCGAAGTGAGCTGAGCGTGGCGGCGAGACAGCCCGTGCCGTGGGCTGCTAACTTGGATGGAGACCATGGCCGCGCAACAGACTTTTCCAGAACCCGAGCACGCAATGCATTCGCCGAACGATCCAGCGCCCGCTCCGATCTGGCTGCAGCGCATGAGCCTGATGGTGTTTGTGCTGTTCTGCTTCTACATTGGCGGGCTGATGACAGTGCTTCCGTGGTGGGCGAAGTTCTGGGACCAGAACGGATGGCTGATGGCGCATCCGGCGGTGGATGGGCTGCTGATGCAGGGGTGGGTGCGTGGGCTGGTGTCGGGCATCGGGCTGGTGGATGTGTGGATCGGGATCAGCGAGCTGATTCACTATCGCGACTATCGCGGATAAATGTGGGCGGGGTATGATGTGGAGCACAGGCGACGCGAGACGCCTCCAGACCCGCGGGAAGGGTTGAACCCACTCGAATGAATGCAGTTCTATGAAGTCTGCTTCTATGCAGCCGGTTTGCGGGTCCTCGGCGTGACCACGCATGGAGGCTTTATGAAGACACTTCCTGTTTCGCCTGACCTTTCCCACCTGAAAAAACAAGCCAAGCAACTGCTGCGCGAAGCGCATGCTGGAGAGGCCTCGGCTGTTGAACGCTTTATCGAAAGCCTGCCGGGAGCGCGTGCGGTTCCGCTGGCTGCGCTGGCCGCGCATGAGCTGAAGCTGAACGATGCGCAGTCGGTGATTGCGCGTGAGTATGGATTTCTTTCCTGGACGGAGCTGAAAGGCTTTGTCGAGTGGAAGAGCGTAGACCGCGCCGAGCGGATGAAGACGTGGACCGAGTGGGTGTACGACGGCGGACAGCGCGAGCGGCGGCTGGCGTTGCGCATGCTTGCGGAGGAGCCTGAGTTCTTTGCGGGGGATGTGTGGGCTGCTTGTGCTCGTGGGGATGCTGAAGTGCTGCGCGAGGCTTTGGCGGCCGATGCTGCATGGGCGAAGTGTACTGGCGGCCCGCGTGTGATGCAGCCGCTGCTTGCGGTGACGCACTCGATGCTGATGCTGGAGGAAGGCTTCGAGGCCGGGCTGCTGGAGTGTGCGCGGTTGCTGATGGAGCAGGGAGCGGATGTGAATGCGACGTGGACGGATACGCGGTATCCGGAGTGGCCGCTTTCGGCGTTGTACGGTGCGGCTGGAAAAACGCACAGTGCGGCGATGACGAAGCTGCTGGTGGATGCAGGCGCGAACATGGATGACAACGAGTCGCTGTATCACTCGGTGGAGGAGGCGGATTCGACTTGTACAAGAATCCTGCTTGAGGCCGGTGTACGCGTGAAGGGAACCAATGCGATTGCGCGCGCGATTGATTACGGCAAGGTGGAGGACGTGCGGCTGATGCTGGCGCATGGTGGCGATGCGAAGGAAGGAACTCCGCTGCATCATGCCGTTTTGCGCGGAAGCTCGATGGAGATGATGGAGCTGCTGGCGCAAGCCGGAGCGGATTTGCGTGCGGAGAAACATGGCGTGAGTCTGTGGAGGTTCGCAGCGATGTTCGGGCGTACGGATGTGCTGGAGTTGCTGAAGCTGCATGGTGTTGAGGATGTGCTCAACGCGAAGGATGAGTTCGTGGCTGCGTGCGCTCGCGCCGATGAGGCGGCGGCGCGAGCGATGCTCGAGCGCGAGCCGGCGTTGCTGCCGGATCTGGGAGAGCTGTATCTGCGTATGATGCCGGAATTGGCCGCTGTGGGTCAGCTGGACTCGGTGCGGACGATGTTGAAGCTCGGATGGCCGCTCGAGGTAAAGACCGGGTGGAAGACGACGGCGCTGAACCTGGCGGTGTATCGCGGCGATCGTGCGATGACCGAGCTGCTGATGCAGTA
The DNA here is from genome assembly GCA_040388825.1 of Acidobacteriota bacterium. GTDB lineage: Bacteria > Acidobacteriota > Terriglobia > Terriglobales > Acidobacteriaceae > Granulicella. Next base: position 23,026 of record JAZKBC010000072.1, read on the forward strand.
TGGCGCGGACTGGCGCACGATGCATGGGTATGGATCGAATGTGATGGGGACACTCTCGCATGCTTCGCAGAATGATCCGGAAGACCCGCTGGCGCCGCTCGATTTTGTGGGGTGCGCGCGAGTGCTAATCGAATACGGAATGCCGTTGCCGGACAGCGAGGCGTTCAGCTTTTCGCCTGAGGTGACGGAGTACTTCGATGCGCTGCGGCTAACGCGTTCGTAGGAGAGAGGCGATCCTGCATGCGCTGGACAGGCGATTTAACATCGCGTGTCCAGCGTATGCAGGGTCTATTTCTGTGGCTTCGGTCCATCTTCCTGCGGAACTTCTTTGCCTTCGCCGGGGAACGGCCAGTCGCGGTTGATTGGCTGCATCTCTTCGCGGATGGGCTTGGGCACCTTTATTACCTGGAGGTTCTCGAAGACGTGTACGCCGAGCTTGCCCGCCGTCGCGAAGTCGAGGTCGCCGTCGTGGTCGAAGTCAGCGGAGACGACCTGGGTGCCGATGGTAGCGGTGCCGTTGATGGATAGCGTGTTGCGTGTGAAGGCGGGATCGGCTGCGGGGTCGGCGACGAACATGCTGGGGGGTGCGGGTTCTTTGGCGGGCGTGGTCATGGCGTGAGGCGGGTGATGCGCAGCGTGCAGCTTTGCCGCGGCGAGCGAGGCAGCGGAGGGCAGCTTGTAGGCGTAGACGACGTTGGGATCGTAGGAGCCGGGGTCGCCGCCGGAGTGGCCGCGATAACGCTTGCCGGTGACGAGTTCAGGCGTGCCGCTGGCGTCGAGGTCGATCATGGCGAGGGCGTGGGACTGCGAGAAGGACTCGTCGATGGTGTGGCGAATCCATTTGGGATGCGCGGGAGTGCCGGCCTGCTCGAGCCAGTAGAGACCGTAGCCGTGGCCCTGGCCGTAGATGAGGTCCATCTTGCCGTCGTGGTTGACGTCGTAGCCGATGATGGGGAAGCCGGCGTCGCCGAGCTTCCACTCGTTGTGGAACTTCCACTGATCGTGGTCGGCGTCGATCTGCTCGAACCATCCGCTGATGGTGAGGATGTCAGCTTTGCCGTCGTGATTGATGTCGGCGACGCCGATGCCGTGGCCATCTTCGTCGTGGCCGCCGACGTGGTGGACAATGGGTTTGCCGTGATTGAAGTCGACCCAGATGACGCCGGAGCGGCCGTAGTGGGCGAGAGCGATATCGGGTTTGCCATCGCCGTTGATGTCGCTGAAGGCTCCGCCTTCGGTGTCGAAGGTGTCGGTGATTCTTTCGGCCTTCCACATTTCACCGGCGGCTGTGGCTTTGGGG
>JAZKBC010000072.1:24335-34362 GCA_040388825.1 Acidobacteriota bacterium
CAGAGGCCGTTGGAGATCCAGCCGGTGGTGACGAGGTCGGGAAGGCCGTCGTGGTCGACGTCGACGATCCATTCGCCGCAGTCGTTGACGAACTCGGCGTGGGTGCCGACGGTGCGGAACTGGTGGCGCTTCCATTCGCCGCCGTTGGCACCGGGGTTCTCGTACCAGTAGGCGCCGGAGAGGATGTCGACGAAGCCGTCACCGTTCATGTCGAGCAGGCTGATGCCTTCGGCGTGATCGGAGCCGAGACGATGCGTGAGGAAGGCGAGGCGGGGCTGGCCGTCAGGGCCGTTGCCGGGCGTGGGTTTGCGGAACTCGGTGGCGTGGGTGGGGTCCTGCGCGGCGAGTGGAAGCGCGAGAGCGAGGACGAGCAGCGGGGCGAAGTGCTTGAGGTGCATGCGGTCTCCGGTGATGGCGAAGGCTAGAGGAGCTTCATGGATTCGGGGTCCCAGCGGACGACGTTGCCGCCTTCGGCGCTGAGGTTGGAGAGCAGAGCGGCGCCGGCGGCGCGGAAGCCGAAGGTGGCGTCTTCGACGACGGGCTGGCGGCTGCGGACGGCGTTGAAGAAGCTGGCGAAGTGGTCGTACATGTCGTTGTAGCCCTTGGCGGCGGCGTACTTTTCGATGGACCTGGGCGGCGGGCCGGAGGGATGCTGCATGGGATATTTATCGCGATACTGCTTGATGTAGTCGCGCTGCATGTCGTTGGCGAAGGTGGCGACGCCGTAGCCCGGTTCGGTTTCGAGCGGCGTGCGGGAGACGGTGACGGTGCTGCCGGCGATTTCCATGAGGCCTTCGGAGCCGGTGAAGAGGAAGCCTTCGCTCTCTTCGCCGCCGTCGACGAAGTTGACGTGGAGACTGAGGTTGAAGCCTTCGGGGTAGTCGAAGAGGGCGAGCAGGACGTCGTTGACGTCGCGACCGTCTTTCCAGAAGCGCAGGCCGCCGGTGGCCATGGCGCGCGTGGGGCCGTGCGAGCCGGTGATGAAGTGGGTTCCGCTGAAGAGATGCACGAAGAGATCGCCAGCGACGCCGGAGCCGTAGTCGTGCCACTTGCGCCACTGGAAGAAGCGTTCGGCGTTGAAGGGAATTTTGGGTGCGGAGCCGAGGAAGCCGGGCCAGTCGCAGGTTGTGGTGGAGGCGTCGAGCGGGACGGTGTAGTTCCAGGCGCCCATGCTGGAGTTGCGGTCCCAGCGTGCGGTGACCATGTTAAGCTTGCCGATGGCGCCGGCGGCGAGCAGTTCTTTGGCCTTCGCGTAAGCGACGTTGCTGACGCGCTGGCTGCCGACCTGCAGGATGCGGTTGGTGGAACGTGCCGTGTCGATGATCGCGGGGCCGTCAGAGTAGGCGTGGATCATCGGCTTTTCGAGGTAGACATCTTTGCCGGCGCGCATGGCGTCGATGGCGGTCTGCTTGTGCCAGTGGTCGGGCGTGGCGATGATGACGGCGTCGACGTCTTTGCGGGAGAGGATTTCGCGGTAGTCGCGGGTGGTGAATACATCCGCGCCCCAGAGCTCTTTGCAGTGCGTGAGGCGGCCGTCGTAGCAGTCAGCCGCGGCTACGATTTTGACGCCGGGAACCTGCAGCGCGATGCGCATGTCCTCCTGCCCGCGGATGCCGGCGCCGATGAGCGCGACCTGGATGTGGTCGTTGGGGGAGCGCTGAGCGAAGGCTGCAGGTTCGGCGAAGAGCGGATGGAGATGCGTGGTTGCGGCGGCAAGCGCGGCGGTTTTGCCCGCGGTCTGGAGGAACATTCTGCGGCTAAGGGGGTCCATGGCTCTCACTTTCAGGCCGTGCGCGGAGGCACTGCTGGCTGCCGATGAACTTTAAGGCACGCGGAGGCGTGGTGTCCAATGACAGAGGTGAAAGCCGGTTGAGGTTGTGAGTGGGTTACTCGGCCTGGCGGGAGGAGTATTCGATGGCGATGGAGTGGCCGCCGGCCTTGCACTGCAGCGAGAAAGCGGTGCGGTCGCCGTGCGGTTTACGGATGCAGCGCACGTTGACGGCGTTCACCACGAGCGTGAGCGCAAGGAACGCAACGAGCGCGAGGCTGAGATGTTCGGGCTTGTTCATCGCATACCTCTCTTCTAGTCGTCGAGTTTGAAGATCTTGACCTGGATGAGTTTTTCGAGGGAGAGGTCTTTGACGCCGTGGGCGCGCATGCGTTCGACGAAGGCGCGATCGACCTTGAAGATGCACATCTGCTCGAGCTGCGATTCGGTGGGCTGGAAGCCGAGGTCGCGCGCTTCTTTCGCTTTTTCGGGCGTGACTCCGACGGCCTTCATCGACGTGAGCTTGTTGGCGCGCAGCTCGGGGTAGCCGGCTGCGGCCATGGCGTGGATGTAGTCGAGATCGACGTGCAGAGCGCGCAGGCCCATGAGCTTGTTGGTGCTGAGGTCGGTGACTCCGGCGTCTTTCATCTGCTGTGTCCAGGCGATCGTTATGTTGAGGATGAGGAAGCCGAGAAATTTGCGCGGCGAGATGTCGGTGAAGCCCATCGCGGCCATCTTGCTGAAGTAGGCGCTGTCAGGCGTGAACTTATAGCGGCCGGCGAGGACGCCGTCGTGCACGGTGCCGCTGCAGCGCAGTTCCCCGGCGTCGCCGGTCATCTGCGCGGTGAGGGAGGCGCCCTCCTGCGAGAGCTGCTGCGGAGAGACGCCGGTCCAGCGCGACCAGTCCATGCCGGAGTGCTCGGAGTTGGAGCAGTGATCGCCGTCGTCATCAGTTGCACAATCGCTGCTGCGCAGCATGACGTCGAGATTGTCGGTGTTGTGCTTCGAGTTGTGCGAGCTGGCGATCATGCACAAGCCGTTGACGGCTTGGGCGGGTGCAGACGCGACGAGGCTGGCGAGCAGCAGAGCTAGGCTGATGCGCTTCATGGGGATCTCCGGGTTGTGCGGATTGAGTTAGTCGAGCAGGCCAGACATCTTGAGCTTCAGCAGCTTGTCGAGGCTGGCGTCGTTGAAGCCGTGGGATTTGGCTTTGGCGATGAAGTCGTTGTCGATGTGGAATATGGCGGCCTGGCTGAGACCGTGGGCGTCCGCCGCGGGGAAGGTCTGCTTGAACCAGCGTGCATATTCAGGCGTGACGCCCTGGGCGCGGAGGTTGATGAGCTCCTTCGCGTCAAGCGAGGGATAGCCCGCAGCGGCGATGGTTTGAGCGAACTCCGGTGTGACGCCGACAGCCTTCATGCTGGAGAGCTGGTGGAGATCCTTGGGGGACAGACCGGAGGATTTCATCTGCTGCGCATACTCGGGTGTAACGCCCTGGGCGCGGAGGCTGATGAGCATCTGCATGTCAGGGGTGCCCATGCCGAGCGAGGCGATCTGCTTCGCGTAGTCCGGCGTGACGCCAACAGCGCGCATGCTGGAGAGCTGATGGAGGTCCTTGGGTGCGAGGCCCTGGGCTTTCAACTCGCCGATGTACTCGGGTGTGACGCCGACGGCGCGGAGGCTGGTGAGGTCGTGGGCATTGGGTGTGCCCATGCCGAGGGCGGCGATGGACTTGGCGTACTCCGGTGTAACGCCAACGGCGCGCATGGAGGTGAGGTCGTGCATGTCCTTGGGCTCGATACCGGCGGCCTTGAGTTGCTGTGCATACTCCGGTGTAACGCCTACGGCGCGCAGGCTGGTGAGATCCTTCAGCGAGGGCTTGCCCATGCCGAGCTGCTGCATTTGGCGAGCGTAGTCCGGCGTGACGCCGACGGAGCGCATGGAGATGATCTGGTCCAGGTCACGGCCGAGATCGATGTCGTAGCCGGCATCCTTCATCTGCTGGACGTACTGCAGGCCGCTGCCCGGGTGGTCGCCGTGCTCTTCCTGCGGCGCAGGTGTGGGCTGCGCCTGGGCGGGCTCAGGTTGCGCGACGGGTGCGGGAGCCGGGGTTTCGATGGCAGCGGGACGGCTTGCGGGAGCCGGCGCGGGCTGCGGATCGGGTGTGGGGAGGACGCGCACATGGTCGGGAGCTCCGGTGGCGACGCCGAGATGAGCGAGCTTGAGACCGCTGGCGGCGCGGGAGCCGAACAGCACTGCGAGCACGACGGCTCCAAGAACAACGACGCGAAGACCACTGGTGGATGTGCGTTCCATATTGATTCCTTCTCCGAGAATTTGGCGAATGCGAAGTAACAGGTTTCCGTTGCGGCCCTTGAGAGCCATGGCGAGATGAAGGTTTTGCGTGCGCGTCTCCTCGAGCTGGAGCAGCGCTTCGGCGTAGATGACGGGGTCGTCGCAGCTGCGGGCGGCGACTTCGTCGCAGCAGATCTCGCGCAGGTCGCGGGTGCGATGGCTGATCCACCAGATGGCGGGGTGGAAGAAGAGCAGGCACTCGACGGTGGTCTGGAGGAGATTGCAGAGGAAGTCCCAGCGGCGGATGTGCGCGAGCTCATGCGCGAGGACGGCTTCGAGCTGCTCGGGCGCGAGTTGCAGAATGGCCGATGCAGGCAGGATCACCGCGGCGTGCCACACGCCCATGGCCAGCGGCGAGATGACTTCGTCGGAGACGCGGAGGGCGACCTCGCGGCCGAGGCGAAGCTGAGCGGAGACGTGCTGGAAGCTCGCGGTAACGGCTGGAGGAACGGCAGAGCGGGCGCGGCGGCGAAGGAGCTCGAGCTGCCACCAACCGCCTAGGGCGCGCAGGGCGAGGAGAAGGACTCCGGCGAGCCAGAGGCCGTCGATCCAGGGGAGAAGCTGATGCGCGTTGCCTGCGATCCACAGTTCGCTGGAGGCCACGACCGGAGCGGCGGCGGGAAGATCATTGATCAGCGCGGTGTGCATGGCGCCGAGTTGGGAGGCGACGATCTCGTGGCCGCCGTTGGGGACGCGCACGATGAGGTGTGCCTGTTCGATGAAAGTGGCGAGCGCGGCGAGGGGCATGAGAGCAAGCGCACCCACGGCGAGACCATAACGCACAGTGGCACTGGAGCGCGCGGCGATGCGATCGGCGATGGCGTACACCAGCGCGATGGCCGCGCCCTGCCAACAGAAGTGCAGCAGCGTCCAGGCGAGGGCGATGCGCTCTCCGTCCTGTATCCAGCTTAGGGGTTCCATGCTTGTCTCCTGTGTGGGCGGCTTATGCCTGCTTGCGGCGGCGGAGCAGCTTGCGGATCTCGTCGAGGTCTTCGTCGCTGGAGGCTTCCATCTCCAGCGCATGCAGCGCGAGCTGCGCGGCGGAGCCTGCGAAGAAGCGGTTGCTGAGTTCCTGCATGAACTGGCGCTGCGTCTCTTCGCGGGGGATCGCAGCGCTGTACACGTGGGCGCGCTCGCGCTCGTCACGCTGCACCAGGCCCTTTTCGGTCATGATCTGCAACAGCTTGAGTACGCCGGTGTAAACGACGGGACGCTGAGAGTTGACGGCGTCGAAGACCTCGCGAACAGTAGCTTGTTCACGATCCCAGAGGATGGTGAGCAACTCGAGTTCGCCTTCGGTCGGTTTGGGTGTTGCGCGCTTCCTGATCATGATGGAGAACATATACGAAGAAGTTCGTATATGTCAACGAAGAACTTCGTACTTCCGTCAATTTTCTTTCGGTGCTGCCGGGCTTACCTCGGCGGGTTCTTTGCGGGTAGGCATTAAGGGTGGGATGGAGAGACAATGGAGGCCTTATGGCTAACCCTGTCGATCTTGAGAATGTCCCTGCACCGGCCGCGCTGCCGAATGCGCCGCTGGCGTATGAAAACAGCCCTTTCCTGGACTCACCCGAAGGCCGACCGCTGCGCATTATGGCAGAGTACACCGAGCCGATGGCGCGGTTCCGGCGCGAGCGGATCCAGGACACAGTGGTGTTCTTCGGGTCGGCGCGTTTTCGGGCGATGGCCGAGGCGAGCCATCAGCTGGAGCTGCTGGCGAATACAGGATCGACCGAACTGGCGCCTGAAGAAGAGCAGCCGGCTCGCGATGGCGAGGTGGAGACGAGTGCGTTGAAGCGGTCGCGCGCGGAAGCTGCCGTGGAGATGGCGCGCTACTACGAGGATGCGCGTAAGCTCGCGCGGATGATGACGGAGTGGTCGATGCAACTGCCTGGGCCGCGGCATCGGTTTGTGATTACGTCAGGTGGCGGGCCGGGGATTATGGAGGCGGCTAATCGCGGGGCGTGGGAAGCGGGTGGCAAAACGATTGGGCTCAATATTCAACTGCCGTTTGAGCAGATGCCGAACCCGTACATTACGCCGGCGCTGAATTTGAACTTCCACTACTTCTTCATGAGGAAGTACTGGTTTGCTTATCTGGCGAAGGCGCTGGTGGTATTTCCGGGGGGCTTTGGGACGCTGGATGAGATGTTCGAGGTGCTGACGCTGGATCAGACACACAAGCTGGCCAAAAAGATCACCATCGTCATCTATGGGCCGGATTACTGGAAGAACGTGATCGACCTGCAACTGCTGGCGGATAAAGGAGCGATTGCGTTGGCGGATTTGGATTTGTTCAAGTTTGCGAGCACGCCGGAAGAGGCGTTCGCGATCCTGAAGGATGGGTTGATCCGCAATCACCTGGGTGGAGTGACGCCGGTGCCAGAGGCGGTGCAGTCGGTTCCGGATACACCACAGCCGGGCGACCAGGAGTTGCTGGGACCGGATATTGCGAAGACGACTTAGTGGAGCGAGGAGCTAGCGGTAGAGCTCGCCGATGTAGACCGTGTGAGCGGGGAGGGTGAAGCTTTCGGTGGTTTCTATGGTGAAGAGGGGGGCGGAGGTTAGGAGGGTGCGGAAGGCTAGATGGCGGGCGTGGTAGGGGGCCATGTCGTTGGTGGGGTCGAAGGAGATGGGGTGGTCGGTGGGGTTGCAGACGATGAGGATGGGCGGGTTGGTGCGCGCTGCTGAGGGGAGGACGCGGAGCCAGGCGAGGATGTTGTCGTGGTGGAGAGGGACGACTGCGCCGCTGCGGAGGGTGAGGTTGTCGTGGTGGAGCTGGATGAGGCGGCGGTAGAAGTTGAGGAGCGACTTGGGGTCGCGGTCTTCTTCGGCGGCGTTGCGGGGAGCGCCGGCGCTTTGCGCGGTGGGATTGGTGGTGAAGCCGCGGAGGTTGTTGGGGTCGAAGACCGTGGGGGTGGGTTTGGAGATTTTGGGCGGGACGTAGGGGACGAAGGCGCCGTAGACGTTGGGGTCGGGGCGGTGGGGTGGCGGGGGAGTGGTTGGGGTGGGTTCGGTTGGCTCGGGGTTGGGTTCGGTGAAGTTGGGTGGGGTTAGGTTGGTGGGGGTCCACTGCATGGTGGCGTCCAGCGGTTGCTGGAGGCCTAGTTCCTGGCCGTAGAGGAGGCTGATGGGGCCGGGGGTGGTGAGGAGGAGGATGGCGGCGGTTTCGTCGAGGGAGAGGGCGGCGGCGGGGGTGTCGGCGATGGCGTTGGTGGTGGCGGAGCGGTTGATCTGGTCGGTGAGGAGGAGGGGCGTTGGGGTGGTGTTGGGGCTCAGTTGGGGGATCTGGAAGGGCGAGAGAGTGATGGGGGTGTCGAGGAGGTCGGCGCCTTTGGGTGGGGGAGCGGAGAGGGGGTGGTCGAAGCCGGCGAGGACGATGCGCTCGCCGGGGAAGGTGCGGGTGAGGGTGTGGAGGACGGTGAGGGTGTCGACGACCTGGTCGGTGTTGGGGTCGGTGGCGAGGAGCTCGATGCCAGCGGCGCCGCGGGTGAGCCAGGAGCGGGCGGCAGCTAGTAGGTTGACGCTGGGAGTTGAGCGGAGGGCGACGATGAGGCGGAGGTGGCGCTGGCTGGCGGCGGCGAGGAGGTCGTCGAAGCCGGGGTCCGAAGGGTTGGGCGAGGAGAGGATGAGGGCGTCGACGCCGAGGGATTGGAGGTAGTCGAGGCGGAGGGAGAGGCCGCGGAGGTCGCCTGTGCCGTCGTTGTCGGAGTCCTGGAAGTGGGTGGGGTCGACGCGGTAGAAGATGGCGTTGCGCCACCAGTGCGAGGCGGTGAGGCCGGAGCCGGCCCAGTTGCGGTGAGCGAGGGTTTGGGCAGGGACTGCGGTGGCGAACAGGAGAGCGAGGATGCTGAGGAACGTGAGTCCCTTGCGGTCAGGCGGGGAGGAGGTCGGCATAGATGAAGCCGTCGCGGGCGACTGTTTCGCCGCGGCGTATGTCGATGCTACGCGAGAAGATGGGGCCGGCGGAGACGAAGGTGTGGAACTCGCCGCGCTCGCCGCAGGGGTCGACGGTGGAGGGGAGGTCGGCGAGGAGTTCGGAGGTGAACTCGCGGCCGGCGAAGTCGGGATTGAGGTGGCGCGGGTCAACACAGGTGAGATGCGCGCGGAGGCCGGAGGTGAGCATCTGCTGGGCGAGGTCGGCGGTGGGGAGGAGCCAGCAGGGGAAGAGGGGTTCGAGGCCGGTGTTGGCTAGCCTGGCGACGCGGTAGGCGCGGATGTCTTCGAGGAAGAGGTCGCCGAAGGCGATGGCCTGGATGTTTTCGGCGCGGGCCCGGTCGCAGGCGGCTGCCATGCGGGTTTCGTACTGGTCGTTGGAGCAGGGCCAGGGAAGAGGGATCTTCCAGAGGGGGAGACCGGCGGCTTCGGCCTGCTGGTCGAGGAGCTCTTCGCGGAAGCCGTGCATGGCGACGCGGTGGAACTCCTCGTTGACGGTGGTGAGGAGGGCGACGACTTCGACGGTGGGGTCCTGGCGGAGGAGATGGAGCGCCCACGCGCTGTCTTTGCCGCCGGACCAGCTCAACAGGACGCGTTTGGTGGACATGGGCCCCTCCCCCCTATGGTTAGTACCCAAAATCTTGATTCGAAGCTGGTTAAGTCTGGACCTGGGTCTGGACTGGTCTGGACCCAGGAGCCCGAGGTGGGAGTGCTTTTGGGAAGGCTGCTGCTCTTATCCCTGTATCCAGTTTAGCGAATTGGCAGGAGCAAGTGGGCCAGGAATCTTGTTGAGAAATCGCCAGTTTTTATGGGGTGTTTGGAGGTTTTTGGAGAGGTTGGGGGCTTGACAGAGTTTTTTGGGGGTCCGCGCAGGAGAAAATTCCTGTCCGCAAGGAGAAAGGGACGATCAAAAAGCCGATCATCCCTTTCTCCTTCCAGCCACGAATTTTTCCTTCGCTACTTTTTGGGTGCGGCGGAGGGAGGAAGGAGGTTGTTGAGGCGCATGTACATGGCAAGCTGGGAGTAGTGGTCGGGGAGGTCGGCGGTGAGCTCGATGAGCATGGCCGCGCGGGGGGCCTTGGCTCCGCGGGGGGTGGTGATCTCGTCGCCGAGCTGGGCGTCGTGGAGGTTGGCGAGGGCGGCTGAGCAGAAGTCGAGGGAGGCCTGGAGACCGGCGACGAGGGCGTCCTTGGGGGCGGTGGCGTCTACCTTGACGGTCGCGGGGGCAGCGTTGCCGGAGATCAAGCCGCAGATGGTGCCGTTGGAGGCTGCGATGTGGGAGATGACTTTGCCGAACGTCCACTGGGTGGGTGTGGGGGAGTAGCTGTACTTGTCGGCGGGCATGGCCTGGGCGGCGGCGAGGATGTTTTTAGAGGTGCGGTTGTAGATGCGGGTGGCGCTGGAGGTGACGGGGTCGGCGGGGGCCTGGGCGAGGGCGGTGGAGGCGAGGAGGAGAGCGGCGGGGGTGAGGAGGAGCTTCATCGAGGGTGCCTCTTGAGGTGGAGTTGGGGCCTTGGATGAAGCTAGGGGTGGGGAGTGTGCGGTGTCAAACCGGGAGATTAAAGCTCGTCGCCGGGGAGCGGAGGGTTGTCGCCGGTCGAGTCGAGAATGTCGAGGAGGTTTTGTCCGTCGCAAGGTTGGGGTGCGCGCGCGAAGAAGCGTTGTGTACCCGTTTCATTCAATGCGGGTGCGTTGTATTGGGGCGTCCATGTTTGATGGAGGGTGGGGTAGAGGTCGTCCCAGGTGGGATTCCGGCTTTCGATGAGGGTGATTTTCTCGGCTCGGGTGAAGCACTTGAGTTGCTTCTCGCGGGCGATGGCGCTGCGGACGTAGCGGAAGTATTCGAAGTAGACCAGGCGGTGGATGTTGTAGTGCGCGGTGTGTGTGTTGGGGAGCTGTTCGCGATGCCGGGCGGTTCGGCCGGGTAGGTTGTTGGTTATGCCGACGTAGAGGTTTCGTGAGCGGCTG
>JAZKBC010000072.1:34372-35835 GCA_040388825.1 Acidobacteriota bacterium
TCTCGAGGGCTGGGGTGGAGGGTGGCGGAGGGTGCAAGTGCAACAGCAGGTCCTCTCCGAGGATGACAAGCAAGAAAGGCAGAAGCAACGGCGAAACGTCGCTACTGTGCCTTTGTGTTCAGAATTGGGAGAGGTTATTTGCCGAGGTAGGTGCGGTAGCGGGATTCCACGATGCCGGTGTTGCGGGCGAGGTAGAGTTTGGCGACGTTGTATTGGTAGAGGGCCTGGACGAGCTGGGCCTGGGCTCCGGTGACGGAGGCTTCGGCGTCGACGAGGGGGAGGTTAGTGTCGATGCCGGCGGCGAAACGGTCGTGCTCGTCGGAGAGCTCCTGCTGGGCGAGGTCGACGTTGGACTGGGCGACCTTGACGAGCTCGGCGTAGGACTGGACGTCGAGCATGGAGGAGCGGATCTGGCCGTCGATGGCGATGCGGGCGTCGGCGAGGCGCTGGTGGAGGGCAAGGAGCTGGGCGTCGACGGACTCTTCTTCGCCGCGCTGGCCGGCTTCGCGGAAGATGGGGAACTTGAGCGTGCCCTGGGCGGTGAAGACGCCGTGGTACATGCCGTCGGTCTGACCGAGGACGCCGTAGTAACCGTTGAAGGCGACGGTGGGGAGGCGCTGGTAGCGGACGGCCTTGAGCTCGCGGTTGGCGACGTCGACCTGGGCAAGGAGCGAGAGAAAGTCCTTGCGGTGTTTGTAGGCGGTGAGTTTGGCGGCCTCGAGAGGCATGGCGGCTAGCTCAGCGAAGGGAGCGGCGTCGGTTAGCGTGACCTGCTGGTTGGCGGGAAGGCCCATGATGCGGTTGAGCTGGATGAGGTCTTTGGCGAGCTGGGTCTGAGCGGCGATGGTGGCCTGCTGGCGCTGCTGGAAGTCAACCTGAGCGCGTAGGCTGTCGAGGCGGACGGAGACGCCGGCTTTGAACTTGTCGTCGGCCTGCGAGAACTGGGTCTGGGAGTAGCGTTCCTGGGCTTGCGCGTTGGCGAGGTTGGACTGGTCGGAGATGACCTTGAGGTAGGCGGTGCCGACGGCGAGGATGAGGTCGCCTTCGCTGGCGAGCTCGGTGAAGTTGACGACGGCGACTTCGGATTTGGAGCCGCGGAGCAATTCGTAGTCGGGAAGGTTGAAGAGAACCTGGGAGGCGGAAAGCTGGACTTCGGTGGTCTGGACCTTGACGATGAGCGGGAAGGTGGCGGGGTTGATGCCGAACTTGGCGAGCTGGGCGGGCTTGAAGCCCTGGGCGGCGAGGTTGATCTCCTGCGCGCCGGACTGGGCGGTGAAGCGGAGGTCGGGCTCGAGGGCGGCGAGGACGCCGCGGGTGTCGCCGTGGACCTGCTTGAGGTTGGCGCGGTCGTACTGGAGGCGGACGTTGCGCTCCATGCCGAGGGTGATGGCATCGTCGAGCGAGAGAGCGATGGGGGCTGAGGTGGGTTGCTCTATAGCGACGGAAGGGCCGGGGGTGGTGCT
>JAZKBC010000072.1:35850-37669 GCA_040388825.1 Acidobacteriota bacterium
CGGGATTGGGACTCGGCCTGCTGGGCGATGACGGCGCTGGGGTCGTTGGGGAGGCCGTCGTAGGATTGCGGCGGGAGGAGATGGGGCTCCTGCGCGAGAGCTGGGGTGGCCGCGAGGGCGGCGAGCAGAGCGAGGGATTGGAGGGTCGGGCGATGCATGTCTCTGTAGTTAGAGTGTATCGGGGTGGTTGGGGATGCGAAAAAGCAGGGAGAAGGCAATAGGGAGTGGGGAGTAGAAAAAGCTGGGCGGTTAGCGGCTGGTGGAGAGGGTTTGGAGGGCTTCGTTGAGGTTGTGGGCGGGGGAGGGGCGCCAGTCGGTCTTTTCTTCGTCTTCCTGCTGGCCGATGGTCTTGAAGAGGAGGGCGTGGCCGCCGATGTGGACGTGGGTTTCGGTGATCTGCCAGTGGCCGGAGCCGACGGGGCGGCGTTCGATGTCGAAGGTGCCGCCAGCGTAGAGGCGGCCGAGGAGGCCCCAGCCGATGGTTATGTCTTCGGTGAGGCGGCCTTTGAGGGTGCGGATGCGGTTGCCGTCCTTGGCGATGATCATCTGGCCGGCCATGCGGCCCATGACGCGGGATTGCATGTCGGGCGGGGTGAAGTCGGGGTTGGGGTGGTAGTCGAGGGTGGCGGTTTCGGCGTTCTGGGTGGCGATGGTCCAGAGGAAGGCCGTGGGGAGCATGCGGAGGAGCTCGCGGGCCTGTTCACCGTCGTGGGCGGCGGCGCGGCGCTTTTTGGCCTGGGCGTCGGGGTCGTTGACGAAGTTCTGGAGGCGGACGAGGTCGGCCTGGGAGGCCTGGGGGCTGAGGGGTTTTCCGTTGAGCAGGATCATGCGGCGGAGGTCGCCGCGCTCGGTCTCGATGGCGGTGTAGGTGGCATCTTTGCCGGGGACGCGGTCGTGGTCGCGGTAGGTCCAGGTGGAGTGGTCGGAGTCGGTGAAGTGGAGCTCGGACTGTACGGCGGAGCGGACGAGCTGGAGGGCTACGGGGTCGGACGGTTGCGCGGCGCGGGAGGTGGCGCTGAGAAGCAGCAGAAAGAGGGAGAGTTGAGGCAGGCGTGCGCAGTCGAACATGGTACGCGGTTGGATGCGCGGGTGGGGCTGGGGTTTGTGTGGAGTGGGAAGTGGCTGTGAGGGTGGAGGTTAGCTGGGGAGATCGTCTTCGGGGAGGATTTTGACGAAGACTCCGTCGGGGAGGGAGGCGCCGCCGAGGACGTGGATGACGCCGTTGCGGGTGAAGCCGCGGAGCATTTGGGGCTTTGCCGAAGAAGCTGCAGGTCTCTCCGCTGCGCTGCGCTCCGGTCGAGATGACAGATTTGATTGGGTCGTTGAGGGTTGAGCGGAGGACGGGCGGGGTGGGTCGCCGGCGGTGCGGGGGCGTTGAGTGCCGCGGTCCATGGCCTCGTTGGCGAGGCGGTCGGCTTCCTTGTTTTTGTGGCGGAGGGCGTGGGCGATGTTGAAGTTTTCGAGCTTGGCGATGCGGCGTTTGGCTTCCTGCCAGAGAGGGAGGAGGTCGGGGGATTTGACCTTGTAGAGGCCCTGGATCTGCTTGACCATGAGCTCGGAGTCGGAGATGACTTTGAGGGCGGGGTGGTGGTTGTCGATGGCCCACTGGAGGCAGGCGAGGAGGCCGGAGTACTCGGCGAAGTTGTTGGTGCGGTGGCCGAGGTATTCGGAGATTTCGGCGAGTACGATGCCGTGGGCGTCGCAGATCTGGGCGCCGAAGCCGGCGGGGCCGGGGTTGCCGCGGGCACCGCCGTCGCAGTGGGCGGTGATCCAGTTGGGGGTGGGGGCGGCGGGTTCGGCGAAGAGGGATGGGGTGGGG
>JAZKBC010000073.1:0-675 GCA_040388825.1 Acidobacteriota bacterium
AGGCGAACTAGCCGTCACGCTCCCCCCCAACCCCGGCCAGGGCGGCCGCAATCAACACTTCACCCTCCACTGCGCCCTCGAACTCCAACGCCGCAACCAAACCGCCACCATCCTCTCCGCTGGCTCCGACGGCATCGACGGCCACAGCCCCTCCGCCGGCGCCCTCGCCAACCAGACCACCGCACACCGAGCCACGGCCCTCCACCTCGACCCCGAGGCCGCGCTAGCCACCTTCGACACCTACCCCCTCTTCGCCGCCCTCGGCGACGCCATCCTCACCGGTCCCACCGGCAACAACCTTCGCGACCTCCGCCTCCTCCTCACGGAACCAACCTAACTCCCCGCCGCCAGCAGCCACACAATCCCCACCGTCACCACAGCTCCCGCCAACGCCAGCTGGATCCACCGCGAGTAGCTCCGCTCCACCACATCCTCATACTCCACCGGAGCCGACACACTCTCGCCGCCAAACAGCGTCGTCGACCCGCCGCCTTTCCTCGCCTTCACCACCCGCGACTCCACCTTGGCAATCTCCACATACGGCTTCAACCCTCGCCGATACCATCCCCACACCTTCACCTGCTCGCCCACCAGCCGGTCCGCATTCCGCAGCGCGAACACAAACCGCCCCAGCGGTATTGACGACCGGTAGTACAGGAACATCAACCCTGTCTC
>JAZKBC010000073.1:685-1160 GCA_040388825.1 Acidobacteriota bacterium
CAAGGTCCGGGCTCCAGAACGCTCCCGGAACTCCATTGCCGATCACCTCGCCCGTCATCTCCACGGCTCGCGGCCTCATCTGCGACACGTCCATGTCATCCAGCAGCTCGCCCACATTCTTCTTTGCAAACGTCCCGTGATACCGGAACGCGATCTTCACCGCCCACGTCACGCCCAGCGTTATCACCAGCCACGGCATCGCATTGGCTGGAATCGTCAGGTGCAGCCCCATCTTCTCCAGCGGCCGGCTCAGCCACATCCAGCTCACCAGCAGGAACCCGCACACCAGCGGAGCAGCCCACAGCGCAAACTCCAGCGGAAACCCAACCCACCGCATTCCCACCGCCTTGCCACCCTCTGTAGGCAGTGGATACACCACCTCCTGCCCAAACTTCACACTCTCCTTGTTCAGCGCCTTCAACCGCATCGCCGTCAGCGGATGCGTCGATCCCAGCTCATAGAACCGCGACCACGG
>JAZKBC010000073.1:1170-5077 GCA_040388825.1 Acidobacteriota bacterium
CAGGTCCCACCGCATCACCCGCGCGGCCTCTTCAGGGCTATTCACGCCCAGCGCCAGCGCATCGCCTCCACTCGCCGCCGCAATCCCCATCAGACCCAGCGAAGTCCCCAACTGCAGCGCCTTCTTCGAGTCCTCCTTCTCGCGCTTCGATCCCTCCTTCGCCAGCCTCCCCAGCTCACTCCGCTCCCGCACCATCCCGTAACCAATCTTCACCAGTGCTGAAGCCAGCGCCGAAGGCTCTCTCGTCACCTCAGCCGAAAAATGGTCCGCGCCATACTCCCGCGTCCGGTTCAGCAGCAGCACCAGGAACTGCCCCACCCAGTACGCAACGTATGCAAAGTAGCTCACCACGCGCCCCTGGTTGTTGATCCGCCGCGTCCACGCATAGATCTGGTACAGCAGCAGCGGAGCCAGGCTGGCCAGCGCCATCACCGCAAAGTCATAGTGCGCAATGTGCCCTACCTCGTGCGCCAGCACGGCATTCGCTTCATCGTCCGTGCAGATCCCCAGCAGCCCCTCCGTCACCACCACACGCGCATCGCTGCGAACTCGCCCAAACGCAAATGCATTCGGCGTTCCGCTATGGATCACGCCCATCCGCGGCATCGGCAGCCCGCGCTCCTTGCACAGCTTCTCCACAAACTCCCGCTGCGCCAACGGCACCGCATCCGCCGCAAAGTCAATCGAGTACAACATCTCCACAAACCACGGTGACAGTGCATACTGCACGCCGATCAGTCCCACCACAAACGCCACGCCCGCCCACAGAGGAGCATTGCCATTCATCAGCGCCAGGTCCCCCAGCGCAAACACCAGCGCATACAGCGCAATCAACACCGCCAACGAACGCGTCACGAATCCCATCGACAGAACTCCTCTATGTGCACTTCAGGAAGGATCGCCGCCAGCATACACCGGCCCCGCATCGCTCCCGCAGCAAATTCACTCTCGGGCAGATATATTTCTGGTAGTCTTTCCCAACCCCTCATGTCCACCACCCCAGTCGTCAACCTCCAGCGTGCCGAGTTCCATGGCGATCCTCCTCCTCTCGATTCCTGCGCTTTTTGCCGCAGCCCGCTCCCCGGCGAGTACTTCCGCGTCGGCCAGCGCCTCGCCTGCACCACCTGCGCCGCCAAGGCGCAAAGCCTCATCCCAGCCGACTCGCACAAGACCTTCTTCCGCGCTCTGCTCTTCGGCGCGGTCGCCGCTGTGATCGGCTGCATCGCCTACGCCGCCTTTGAAATCGCCACCGGCTGGATGATCGGTTATGTCGCTATCGGCGTCGGCTGGCTCGTGGGTTGGTCCATGAAGAAGGGCTCCAGCGGCCTCGGCGGTCGCCGCTACCAGATCGCCGGTGCTCTGCTCACCTACGCTGCCGTCGCTGTGGCTTACGTTCCCATCGCGCTGCACCACAACACAGACACAGACGCCACCCACCTGGGCCTCATCGGCTCCATCGTCTACTACGTCGTCCTCTTTGGCGGCGGCCTCATCTCGCCCATCCTCTCCTTCATGGACTCCGTCTCGCAGGGCGCATTCAATCTCCTGTTCCTCTTCTTCGGCATCCGCACCGTCTGGCGCCTCACCGCCCAACCCCGCATCGCCATCGAAGGCCCCTTCAACAACACCCCAGCCGCTTGATCCAGCGCTGAAGGCGCGACCCTATACCAGCCTGGGGCAACGCCCCAGGTTACGGTCGCTCTCGCAAACCCGCAGGGCTGAAGGCCCGACCCTATCTTCTCCACCGATCCAACGAGCACCAACCTGCCTACGCCTCATGCCGAGGCCGAATCACCACTCCACCCGGCACCCGCTTCGTCCGCTGCAGCGCCTCCCCCTCTTCGCCGAACACCGTCTTCAACGAGTCCCACAACTCCACTATCCTCGCCGGCCGCAACACGCCCCCCGGCCAGCCTCCACAGACCACCAGTACCCAGTTCCCCGACTGACCCTTCACCTTGCCCATCGATGGATTCAACGGCCTCTCCGGATGCACTCTCTCCACCGCCACGGCGGTTGTCCAATACTCCTGCCGTCCCCATCCCCGTGCGAAGTTGAAGCTCGCCACCCGCTCGCCACCACGCCAGCCCGAATAGCAACGTCGCACTTTCAACGAAGCTGGCAGGGCGTCCAGCAATGCAGAGGGAAGCTCGTTCGGAAGCCCCTCCCCAAAGAAATCCACGCCATCGGTCCCGCCCACTTTTTCCATCGCTCGCCGATGCGGTTTATCCGACCCCAGGCTTAGCGACAGGGCAACCAATGCGCCCACCAGGAGAAAGAATGCAGCCGATATCCCACCGAGAAGCGCGCCAAGGGTCACATCCGCATACTAACGCCAAGCCATCGCCCACCTAAAACACTTCACCACCAACCTCTGGAGTGACCCCCTAAAGTGAGACAAGTACAAAGGTCCCCATTTTGATGGAATGGAGGATTCTATGGGACGAAGGCCGAAGCCTCGTATTTACCGCAAGTGGAGCATGGAGGAGAAGCGTGCTGCTGTGGCGCGGATGGATTCGATCACGCATCACTTGCTGGCGTCGGAGTTAGGCATCGAGAAGCGTATTTTGTACAAGTGGCGGGAGGATCTTCGGATAGCCGAGCAGAAGGTGCGTCGCGAGCAGAGCCGTGAGCGAGCGCTGGAGCGGGAGAACGCTGAGCTGAAGAAGGCTCTGGCGACGAAGGTGCTTGAAGCGGATTTCTTACAAGGTGTGTTGCGCAGAATCGAAGCTCGACGCCAGCCGGTCAGCGGCTCCGGCGCGACTGCATCTACGAGCAGGTCCAAGTGATGCGGCCGGCAGCGCACCTCAGTATCGAGTCGATGTGCCGCCTGGGGCAGGTCAGCCTGGCGGGGTTTTACCGTCACTGGCAGCAGAAGGAGCCGTGTGTCGAAGAGACGGAGTTGCGCGGGCATATCCAGGAGATCGTTGTGGCGCACCGGCGCAACTACGGCTACCGGCGGGTGACGCGCGAGTTGCGCAACCAGGGCTGGGCGGTCAACTACAAGCGGGTGGCGCGGCTGATGGCGGAAGACAACCTGCTGTGCCTGCGCCAGCGCTCGTGGGTGGCGACCACCGACAGCGGCCACAGCCATCGCTTCTACCCGAACCTGGCCGGAGGCATGCAACTGAGCCGGATCGATCAGCTGTGGGTGGCCGACATCACCTACATCCGCCTGGAGCAGGAGTTCCTGTTCCTGGCGGTGGTGCTGGACGCGTTCTCGCGCCGTGTGCTGGGCTGGTCGCTGGATGACCGGCTGGAGGCAGGCCTGGCGATCGCCGCTCTGCGCCAGGCGATCGATCTGCGCCAGCCGCCTCCAGGGCTGGTCCATCACTCCGACCGCGGCGTACAGTACGCCTGCAACGCCTACGTCGATCTGCTGACCGAACACGGCATCGAGCCTAGCATGAGCCGGGCCGGCAACCCCTACGACAACGCCAAATGCGAGAGCTTCATGAAAACGCTCAAGCAGGAGGAGATCTACACCCGTAAGTATCGCAACCGCGCCGATCTGGAGGCCCACATCGGTGAGTTCCTCCAGCGGTACTACAATCGCAGACGGCTGCACTCGGCGCTGGGCTACCGCACGCCGGAGCAGTTCGAGAACAGCCTGCTGGAGCCGCCGGCAGCTGTGCCGGTTCCGGCAGTGAGTTTTATCAGGCATGAGGGAATCTATCGTCCCGATGCCGACAGGCAAGCTGGAGAGAAGCCGTGATGACTGCTCTCCAGCCCATCGGTGCGATCAGTTCCAGCCGGGTAATCCTTGGTCAGTTGCTCTCCAGCAGAGCTGGCCTCCGCTTCCCCGGCCACCACCAGCTTGCAACCACAACCCCCGTCCGCTCAAGAAAAAATCAGCGAACGGCGTACAGGGACCTTTTGCACTGTCTCAACTCAGGGGGTCACCCCA
>JAZKBC010000074.1:0-327 GCA_040388825.1 Acidobacteriota bacterium
CGCTGGGATTGACGGCTACGGTGGCTTCGACGACGCAGGGAGTGCCTACGGGTGTGGTGAATTTTGTGGAGGGTGGGAATGTGGTGGCGACGGCGTTGTTGCATGGCGGCGCGGCGGCGGGGACTTATCTGAATCCGGCGGCGGGGACGCATGTGATTGCGGCGCAGTATCTGGGGGATGTGGATTTTGTGGGGAGCACATCGGCGGGGTTGAGTGTGGCGGTGGGTGCGATGCCGGACTTCGTGATGGGAACGACGGGAACAGCTTCGCAGACCGTGGTGGGTGGGCAGGCGGCGTCTTATGCGTTGAGCGTGAGTGGGGCGCCGG
>JAZKBC010000074.1:337-11856 GCA_040388825.1 Acidobacteriota bacterium
GTTTACGGGGGCGGTGTCGCTTAGTGTGGCGGGGTTGCCGGTGGGGGCGGTGGCTACGTTTTCTCCGCCGCAGGTTGTGCCGGGGGCGGGGGCTGTAGGTGTGACGATGACGGTGAGCACGCCGTTGAGGGCGGAGATGCGGCCCGGCTTCGGTGGGCGCGAGGTGTTGTGGGCGTTGGTGGTGCCGGTTTTGTTTGTGCGACGACGGCGTTGGTTGGTTGGGGTGATGACTTTGGCGGTGGTGGGGATGGTGGGATGTGGAGCGAGGACTGTGTCGGGTGGGGCACCGAGTTCGCGGAGTTATGCGCTGACGGTGACGGGGACTTCGACGAATCTGGCGGGAGCGGTGGTGGTGCACTTGACTGTGGTGACGCTGGTCGTTGAGTGAGCAAGCAGCTTTCGGCGGTTGGGGAGCATCTACTGGGAAGCGAATTCATGACGCAGTTGAATGCGAGGTTGGGAGTTAGATGATGCAGCGCACACTTTTGCCGGGAAAGCCTTATCCGCTGGGAGCGACACCGGCCGCGGATGGAACAAACTTTGCGCTCTTCAGCGAAAACGCGACTGGGGTGCAGGTTTGCTTTTTTGATGACAATGGCAAACAGACGGACTGCGTTGCACTGCAGGAGCGGACGGCGTTTGTGTGGCACGGGACGGTGCGGGGGATCAAGCCGGGGCAGCGGTATGGGTTTCGCGTGGATGGACCGTGGGATCCGGAGAAGGGCTTGCGGTTCAATGCGGCGAAGCTGCTGGTGGATCCGTATGCGAAGGCGATTGCGGGCGAGGTGGATGCGAAGGGGCCGATTTTCTGCTATGACGTGCAGTCGGGCGATGACACGAAGAAGTGCGATCTGGACGATGCGGACTCGGTTCCGAAGAGCGTGGTGGTGGATGGCCACTTTGACTGGGGAAGCGATTGCCCGCCGCTGATTCCGATCTCCGACTCGGTGATTTATGAGTTGCATGTGCGGGGGTTTTCGAAACGGAACCCGATGGTGGAAGAGGAGTTGCGGGGGACGTTTGCAGGGCTGGCGTGTGATGCCAGCATCGACTACTTGAAGAAGCTGGGTGTGACGGCGGTGGAGTTAATGCCGGTGCATCACTTCATCGACGAAGGGCATTTGCTTGATATCGGGCTGAAGGACTACTGGGGATATAACACGCTGGGGTTCTTTGCGCCGATGTCGCGGTATAGCTCGAGCGGCGACGACGGGCAGCAGGTGGTGGAGTTCAAGAAGATGGTGAAGCGGCTGCACGAGGAAGGGATAGAAGTGATCCTGGACGTGGTGTACAACCACACGTGCGAAGGCAACCAGATGGGGCCGACGCTTTCATGGAAAGGCGTGGACAACTCAACGTACTACCGCACAATGGCGGACCAGCCGCGGTACTACATGGATTACACGGGGACTGGGAACACGCTGAATGTGTATCACCCGCAGGTGCTGATGATGATCATGGACAGCCTGCGCTACTGGGTGACGGAGATGCATGTGGATGGGTTCCGGTTCGACCTGGCATCGACGCTGGCACGGGAGCTGCACGATGTGAACAAACTGAGCGCGTTCTTCGATGTCATTCATCAGGACCCTACGCTGGCGGACATCAAGCTGATCGCGGAGCCGTGGGATGTGGGTGAGGGCGGATACCAGGTGGGAAACTTTCCGGTGTTGTGGGCGGAGTGGAATGGGCGCTATCGCGATACGGTGAGGAAGTTCTGGAAAGGCGACAGCGGACAGCTTTCGGACTTCGCGTTCCGGCTGACGGGGTCGAGCGACTTTTATCAGGGCGATGGACGGACGCCTTCGGCGAGCATCAACTTCATTACCGCGCACGATGGGTTCACGCTGTGCGACCTGGTGAGCTACAACGAGAAGCACAACGAGGCCAACGGCGATAACAACAACGATGGAACGAACGATAACGATAGCTGGAATATGGGGGCGGAAGGGCCTACCGACGATGAGGGGATCAATACGCTGCGTGAGCGGCAGATGCGGAACTTTCTAACGACAATGATGCTGAGCCAGGGTGTACCGATGCTGCTGGGCGGCGATGAGGTGGCGCGGTCGCAGCAGGGAAATAACAATTGCTACTGCCAGGACAACGAACTGACTTGGTTCGACTGGAACCTGGATGAGCCGAGGAAGCGACTGCTGCAGTTTACGAGGCGGCTAATTCAGTTGAGGCGGGAACATCCGAATCTGCATCGGCGGAAGTTTTTCCAGGATCGTACGATTCGCGGGTCGGTGGTGCGCGATGTGGCTTGGTATGGAACGGATGGGAATGAAATCTCCGACGAGGCGTGGGAGGAGAGCTGGACGAAGTCTGTAGGCCTGATGCTGAACGGAAAGACGCTGGGCGTGATGGATGAAGAAGGTCAGCCGGTGGTCGACGACAGCTTTCTGATTTTGGTGAATGCTTCGGATGGCGGCGTGGAGTATGCGTTACCGGAGCCTCCGAACAAGACGCCCTGGCGGCAGGTGATCGACACGGAAAATATCGAGGATCCGTTTTACGAGACGACCGTGCAGGAGAAGGTGATCGTGGGAGGGCGGGCGATCCGGGTTTATAGCGATGGTGTAGAGGAAGTGGCGAAGACGGGTGTGAAGCAGAAGACGGCGAAAACGCTGTAAGGCAGAGTGTAGAGCGTAGAGTGTAGAGAACAGGCGGTGAGTTGGGACTTTGTGCGAGGAGAATCGACGTGATCGTTACGTTGGAAATCGACGACGAACTTCTTGCGGAGGCAAGAGCCTTGTGCGGGTTTGATGATGTTGAGTCTATTGTCCGTGAAGCTTTGAGGGCTTTGATTCAGCGTGAAGCTGCGCGACGCTTGCGGGATTAGGTGGTCGTAACGAGGGCTTCGTAGACTGCGATCTGATTGAGGGTGAAGGCTTGCATGTCCGCGCCTTCGGCGGAGGCTTTGTACCAGTCGACGAGCCAGTGGAGAGCGGTTTCGAGGTTGAGGCGGGGTTGCCATGCTAGTTGGGTACGGGCTTTGGTGGCGTCGAGCATGAGGTAGCCGGCTTCGTGGGGGCCGGGGTCGGGGTCGAGGGTCCAGGTGGCGGAGGGGGACCAGAGGGTGGCCATTTTTTCTACGATCCACTGGACGGGTTGGGCGTCACTCTTGGTGGGGCCGAAGTTGTAGGCGGTGGCATGGTGGGCGGCTTGTTCGCGGTCTTCGCTGAGGAGATGCTCGGCTAGCTGGATGTAGCCCATGAGGGGTTCGAGGACGTGCTGCCAGGGGCGGACGGCGTGGGGGCGGCGGATGAGGACGGGTTCGTTCGCGAGGAAGCCGCGGATGAGGTCAGGGAGGAGGCGATCGGTGGACCAGTCGCCGCCGCCGATGACGTTGCCAGCGCGGGCGGTGGCTACGGCGCAGTTGTGGTCCGCGATGCGAGCGGTGGGGAAGAAGCTCTGGCGGTAAGCGGAGGAGACCAGCTCGGCGCAGGCTTTAGAGCTCGAGTAGGGATCGTAGCCGCCGAGGGGATCGGTTTCGGCGTAGGCGTGGAGCGGGTCTTCGATGTTCTCGTAGCACTTGTCGGTGGTGACACTCACGACGGCTTTTACGGAAGACGCTCGGCGGATTGCGTCGAGGACGCGGGTGGTGCCGATGACGTTGGTTTCGTAGGTGGTGATGGGGTCGATGTAGCTGAGGCGGACGAGCGGCTGGGCGGCGAGGTGGAAAACGACGTCTGGGGCGAAGCTGTGGAGGGCCGCGTCGAGGGTTTCGGGGTTGCGGATGTCGCCACGGAGGTCCTCGATGAGGGAGGAGAGGCGAGTCTGCGCGAAGAAGTTGGGGTCGGTGTAGGGATCGAGCGAGTAGCCGCGGACGATGGCGCCTTTGGAGGCTAGCCAGAGTGCGAGCCAGCCGCCCTTGAAGCCGGTGTGGCCGGTGAGGAAGACGCGTTTGTTGGACCAGTTGAATGCCGGCAGTTCAGACATAGAGACAGGATACTTGGTTCGGTGGAACGGCGAGGTGCTTGAGGCGGATAATGAGGCCAGAGGTGAGCGCGATGCTGAGACGAGCGGCGGGTGTGTGGGCATTGGCGGCGGCGATGACTGTGGTCGCAGTGGGGCAGGACACGAAGCGGCCGGTGTTCGATGCGTTTGAGGTTGCGACGGTAAGGCCGGTGGATCCGGGAGCGCAGGCGGGACGGATGTTCAAGATGGATGGGCCGTCACGCTGGGTGGCGACGAATTTTTCGCTGAAGAACTTGATTGCGCTGGCTTATGACTTGAGCCCGAAGACTATTTCCGGTGGGCCGGGATGGATGGAGTCGCAGAAGTTCGATGTAACGGCGAAGACTCCGGGTGAGGTGCAGCCGACTCGGCTGGAGCAGATGCGGATGCTGCGGGCGCTGCTGGTGGAGCGGTTTGGGTTGAAGTTTCACCGCGTGGATAAGGAGTTCGCGATCTACGAACTGAGCGTGGCGAAGAGTGGATCGAAGCTGAAGGTCGCAGCCAAGCCGGATGATCCGCCGTTCCTGGTGGGCGTGGTGTATGAGGGGAAGATCGAGGTTCCGGCCAAGAGCGTGACGATGGATGACTTTGTGGCGATGCTGCAACGAGCCACGCTGGATCGTCCGACGGTGAACAAGACGGGTCTCGCGGGGAAGTATGACTTCACGCTGGACTGGGCTCCGGATGCTTCGCAGTATGGGGGCGAGATTCCGGAGGCTTCGGATGCGGCAAAGGAGTCTCCGCTGTTTACAGCGGTGGAGGAGCAGCTTGGGCTGAAGCTGACTCCGACGCATGGGATGGTGAGCGCGATGGTGGTGGATGTGGTGGTGAAGCCGGAGGCCAGCTAGCGCGCCGGGTTATACGAGGACGGTGGACGGTGGGGTAAGTAGGGGTTGGGTGTCGAGGAGAGTGCAGAGGTCGTCGATGCGGACGGCGTGGCTGAAGAACCAGCCTTGCGCGTACTCCACGCCACGACTGGTTAGAAAGCGGGTCTGAGCCTCGGTTTCGACGCCTTCAGCAACGATCTGGATACGGAGTGAGCGGGCGATATCGATGATGTGGGGGACAAGCTCGCTGCTGGTGCCGTCGGCCTGGATGGTGTCTATGAAGCCCTTGTCGATTTTGAGCAGATCAAGGTGGAGCTCCTGGAGGCTGGAGAGGTTGGAGTAGCCGGTGCCGAAGTCGTCGATGGCGATGCGGAAGCCTCGGGCGTGGAGTTGGGAGATGACCTGGAAGCATTCAGGGCCGTTGACCAGTCCGTGCTCGGTGGCTTCGACGACGAGGTTGCCGGGTGAGGCTCCACTGGTCTGCAGGACGTCGGTGAGACGATCGACGATGGCGGCTGCTTTGAGGTCGGTAGCGGTGAGGTTGACGGCGACGTGGAAGCCGGGGTCGACGGCGAGCAGGCGAGGGAGGTCGCGGGTGACGATGTTGAGGACGTTGCGGGTGATCAGCGCGATGATGCCGATCTCTTCCGCGAGAGGGATGAAGCTGGCAGGACTGATGACTGTATCGCCGCGCTTCCAGCGGACGAGGGCTTCGGCTCCGACGATGCGGCCGGTGCGGAGCTCAATGACGGGTTGGTACTCGAGGTAGAAGTCCTGGTTGCGCGCGGCAGTTTTGAGCAGGCCTTCGGGAGAGAGGCGCTGACGGCCGACGTAGGCAACGGCAAGGGCGAGGATGATTCCGCAGACGCAGCCGATGGGGACGAAGATGGCGGCGAACTCTTTGACGTGGTGGTAGGCGAGGGCGATGGGGAGGATGGAGACGGCGGCTAGATCGTGTTTGGAGGATCGGACCTGCGAGACGACGAAGGCGCCATCGATGTAACTGGAACTCAGACCGGGTGCGATGGGTTGGAGCCATTGGGGTTTGAAGGAGGCCGTAGAAGTGATGAGGTGCATGGGGGAGGAGGTGGAGGGGACTGTAACGGCGAGCTCAACGCCTTGACCGCCGGTGTCGAGATCAACGAGCAGCTTGGGATCTACGAGGATGGCGATGCCATTGAAGTCGATGATGTCGAGGCGGTCGAGGCGCTGGGGGCCGTAGTTGTAGTCGAGCCACTCGCGGATGCCGAAGCTGGAGGTGAAGGTGGGCTGACCGACGTCGATTGGTGTGGTAATTCCGAGCGAGCTGCATAGAACGAGGTTGCCGCTGATGCGGCCGACGGTCTGGAGATTGCTGGAGCCGATGTCGATCTGCCGCATGAGATTAACTTCGTCGGGCGAGCAGGGCTTGAGATGGTCGTCCCTGAGAATGCGCATGGCGCGCTCGATCTGGCTGGCGGTTTCTTCGCCGCGACGGACTGAGTCGGCGGCGAAACGAATGCCTTCCGCTTGTTCGTCTGAGATTCCCTGGATCCAGGCGAGACGGAGGGAGATCAGGATCGGAGCAAGGAACGCCAGAAGTCCAATAGCGGCGGCGAGAATTGTGCCTTGTCGAACTTTCATGCGGACCGGTCCAATGCAGACGTGCGGTTCTGTGGGAGCCTGATGGGAAATAGTACACCGGTCAGGATGGCGGCGGATTTTGGGGCGTGGTTCTTTGGTGGCGCTGGGACATCTATTAAGTGGAGGATCGTTGTCGATGCCGCGAAATGTACCGTTCTGGATGATCAAACTACGGCAGCTCTGGCGGCTGGTGCGCGAGAGCCACGCGAACCCGATGGCTGGAGAGAGTCGCGTTCCGGATGCTGTTGGGGCAGACGAGACGGCGATTACGTTTATTGGGCATTCGTCGTTTCTGTTGCGGGGTGGCGGACGTGCTCTGTTGATTGATCCAGTGTTCGCTACACGGCTGGTTCTGCTGCGGAGGCAGAGGTGGCCGGGTGTGCTGGTGCGCGACCTGCCGGCGATCGATGCAGTCCTGCTGACGCATGCACATATGGATCATCTGAACCTGCCGTCGCTGCGTGCTGTGGTGCGGGAGATGCGGCGTCGTGGACTTGATGCTCCGATGGCGATTGTTCCTAACGGCGTCGAAGACTTGGTGAAGAAGATTGGGTTTCGCGAGGTGCGTTCGCTGCGTTGGTGGGAGTCGACCACAGTGGAAGAATTGACCGTCACGGCGACTCCGGCGAAGCACTGGGGAGCGCGGATGTTCAAGGACACGCATCGGGGTTTTGGCGGGTATGCGATTGCGGCGGCCGGAATGCTGACGGTTTACCACTCGGGGGATACGGCTTACTTCAACGGCTTTGGTGAGATTGGGCGGAGGCTGAAGCCTGATGTGGCGCTGCTGCCAATTGGAGCGTATTTCCCGGACAGCTATCGTGCTGTGCATACGAGCCCCGAAGAGGCGTTGCGTGCGTTTGCCGAAGTGGGGGCGCAGGCGATGGTGCCGATGCACTACAACACGTTTCGGTTGGGGAGGGAGCCGATGACGGAGCCGCTTCCCCGGCTGATGAAGGCGGCGGAAGCGGCCGGGGTTGCGGAGCGTGTCCGGGCGCTGGTGGAGGGTGAGACCTGGATGGTGCCGTCGAGTGTGGAGGAGCGGGAACTGGCGACGGTATAGCTCTCGGCGCTAGGATTTGGCGATGGTGCGTTGGAGCCAATCGTTGTAGCGGGTGGGGCCGGTTTGGTGGGGGCCGTGGGGGACCAGGGACTCGTCGGTGACGCGGGTGCCGAAGTAGAGGGCGTTGGGATCGGCGACGATGGGGCGGGCGTCGTGTTGGAGGAGGAAGAGGCGGCGGACGAGCTCGTCGATGCGGAGCTTTTCGGGTCCGGCGATTTCGACGACGCCGTTGATGGGATCAGCGGTGGGGAAGTGGGAGAGTGCGGCGGAGACGTCGGCTGCGGCGATGGGCTGCATGAAGGCGGTGGGGACGACGACTTTGCCGTTCTGCTCGCCCGCGTTGGCGGTGGGGCCGATGAACTCGAAGAACTGCGTGGCGCGGAGGATGGTGTACGGGATGCCGGAGGCGGCGATGGCTTTCTCCTGGGCGACCTTGGCGCGCATGTAGCCGCTGTCGGGGAGGCGGTCGCAACCGATGACGGAGAGAGCGATGTGGTGACGGACACCGGCGGCGGCTTCGGCGGGATGGACGTGCGCGGCTGAGGTCTGGAAGAAGCTGAGGACGTCGGCGTCGGCGAAGGAGGGGGAGTTGGTGACGTCGATGACGACGGAGGCGCCTTGAAGGGCAGCGGTGAGGCCGTCGCCGGTGAGGGTGTTGACGCCGTTGGAGGGGGATGCGGCCAGGACTTCGTGATGCTGGGCGCGGAGGATTTCTACTAGGGGGCGGCCGATGAGACCGGTGCCGCCGAGAATGACGATTTTCATGGGGAGGACCTTTCGATGGTGAGGTGGCGGAGGCAGCTTGTTGGGCTGACTCCTTTACCTGTAATGACGAAAGGGGGGACGGATTTGTGACGTTAGCCGTAGGTGAGGTTGGTGCTTTGGCCTACTTCGATGATGTAGCCGTCGGGGTCGCGGATGTAGCAGCGGATTTCGCCGTACTTGGGGATGGGGGGCGTGATGAACTCGGCGCCGCGGTTCTTCCAGAGTTCGTAGCAGGCTTGGATGTCGGCTACGCGGAAGTTCATGAAGCTGTTGATGTGATTGGGGTCGGGGACGCTGAGGGTTACCGTGGGTTTGTCCGGGGTGGGGCCGCCGCCGACGTTGAGGATCAGCCAGATGTTCGCTAGTTGAAGGTAGGGAGGAGCGTTGCCGTCGCCCATGCTGAGAATGCGGGCGTCGAAGACCTTTTCGTAGTAGCGGGCGGAGCGCTCGAGGTCGGTGACGGTGAGGAAGTGGGCGACGCTGAGGCCCGTTTTCGGGGGCATCTCGAAGGTTTGCTGGTCGATTTGTACGCTGCTCATGGCACCTCCAAATCTCAGCAATAGTATTGAGCCGCTGAGATTGGTTTGCAACCAGTTGTTTGGTGCAAAACAGTTGGTTGGGTATGGGGGGCCCCCACCCCCCTGGGCTTATTGCGCAAAATCTTCATTGGAGGTGAGTTAGGTCTGGACCTGGGTTGGTCTGGGTCTGGACTCTCCGGTTAAATGAAAATGCCCGACGGTGGCCGGGCTGGTGTTTCTTCCATCTGTAGTTAGTATAGCGTGGCTGTCAAGGGGGTGCCGGTGTAACTCCTGCGGACTGTTTGGGTTGTGGGTGAAATGTGATGTACGCGGGGTAGTGGATTATGGCGGTGGCGGGGAGTCCGGAAAGTACACCGTTGTGCCAGCCCATATCTCAATCCCTTCGACAGGCTCAGGGCAAGCTCAGGACGAGATATGGGGTACCCGGCTATAAAAGATTGGCAAGGAAAATGTTTATGAGACGACATTCAATTGTTGAGCAGTGCGATCTCTGTGGCTGGGTCCGACCAGTCGTTCTTTTGTTTGCTGCTGTGGCATTGCTGCCAGGATCTTGTCGACGATGCTCTGCGCAGACACCGGGGGTCCATTTTGAAGCTGAGTGTGAGGTATCTACGGTGAAGCCTGTGGATGCCAACTCTCGCGATCCAATTCCAATGGGGCCGCGGGTTTTTCCTGGTGGAAGGATCACGATTGGTGCAGCCACCCTTGAACGTCTTATCGAACTGGCGTATTCGCTGCAACGGTTTCAGATCAGTGGTGGGCCGGAGTGGAAAGATAAGACGGTGTTCGATGTGGTGGCTTTGTGTCCGGGGTTGCCGCCGGGTGCGGTCAGCGCGAAAGGATACCGCTGGACGCTCACGGGAGCTGAACGCGGAGCGTTGCGCGATTTGCTGGAAAGCCGATTCCATTTGCGGGTTCGACGCGAATCCGTGCAGGGACCGGCCCTTTTGCTGACGCAGGGCGGAGGGGCACCGGCGCTGAAGCCGACGACTAAGCCAGATCGAGAACCAGCTATGTCCGTGATGCAGCGAGGGACAATTGTCGACGGAGAGGCGTTCGGAATCAATGCTTCGCTTGACGATGTCGCTCGAGAGTTTACTGCCGATCTTCAGAAACCTGTGGTCAATAAGACTGGTATCCAAGGATCGTTTGATTTTCATGTTTTGGCTTTCGCAGAGGGGAATACTGATCTGGAACTTGCGGTGAAAGGCGTAGCCAAACACCTCGGATTGGAGATCAGCAAAGGGACGGCAAACGTGGGGTCGTTGGTGATTGAATCGGCGAGGATGCCGGACGCGAACTAGGTATGCGGTGATGGTTCGGTAAACAACGCGGCCCGATCCGAGGTATGTCATGGAGGTTCCGAGGTAATGCGGACTTGCCGCGTCTCGTTGTGAGCTTTTCGCGCTGGGCGTTCACCGGCTGATGATCGCCGATTTGTACCGGCCGGAAGGAAGGCAATTCAGTCGTTACGGCTTCGCCTGCACTCCGGCCTGCGGCAGCGCGGAGCCCGCTCATGCCGCATGAAGCCGCGTCATGAACGGGGCACCCGGCGGCGGGTGTGGGGGCACCCGCCGCCTCTAACTTTCATGCCGCAGAAACCGACTTCTTCTTCGCATCGAGTGCCGGTAAGAGAAGTTTCAGAAGCGCGTAGTCAGAGAACGGGTTCTGACCTGAGATTAATTCGCGATCCTGAACGACATAGCTGGTCCATGGAGCGAGGACAGTTACGTCACCTCCCGCCGTACTCAAGGCGAAGTCCGGGTAGAAGAGGACCTTGCCGCCAATTTCCAGCGGCTCGCGCTGCTGCTCCTCTGCTGTCGAAAAAATAGTCATCTTATATCCGGAATAGATCCAGCTTTGAGACATCGCGCGTGCTGCAGCGGCGTCGCCTGCCGAGAGTGCGGCGACAACCTCCTTCGAATTCGGAAGCGCCGCGAGCAGTGAAATTGGACCGTGGCAAAGGACTGCCGTGGGCTTGGATGTTTCATGAAAGTGTCTCAGCACGGCGCCGGCGTCAGGATCATCGAGCAGGTCCATCATTGGGCCGTGGCCGCCGGGGACGAAGACAGCGTCATATTGATCCAGGCCGGATGCGATGACGTCCGCGATGCGAGAAGGTTCTCGGAGCCCAGTCAGACCGTCGCGGAATACCAGATAGTCCTGGAGCCTGGCCGCGTCCCCGCCGAAGAAATCGGCGACCTCTGAATGCACATCCGGTTGCGGCGTGTTGCCTTTGGGGTTGGCGAACGTGATTTCGTAGCCCTCGTCCATCAGGCCACGCACCGTAACCGTTAGCTCGTTGAGATAGTAGCCTGCGCCGGTATAAACCTTGCCGTCTTTCAAGGGCAAGCCATGACCGCTCGAGACCAGAACCAGGACTTTTCCTTTGGGTGTCATTTCGTTCTCCTTGTTGAAACGAATTCATTGCTGCTGAAGATGAGTTGGCTCATCGTGCTGAGCGACTTCGGTTCGGGAGATGCGGCTGTTTGCGGGGCTTGCTGCAGATCGTTGCTGTGCCCATTCGGTTTCTCGTCTCGGGGCTCGAACGACTAACTGCTATTTGGAAGTTTGACAGAAGTGCGATGAAGAATCCATGGGGAGGGACGTGGCGGTTCCCGGCTGGTGTTGGCGAGGGGAAGGAAGGCAGTTCAGTCGTTCCGGCTTCGCCTCCACTCCAGCCTGCGGCAGCGCGGAGCCCGCTCATGCCGCATGAAGCCGCGTCATGAACGGGGCACC
>JAZKBC010000075.1:0-4013 GCA_040388825.1 Acidobacteriota bacterium
CATCGGGGACGGCGGGGCTGTTGGGTTTGGCGTCGTCGGCGGGATTGGGGGAGGGGTTGACGATGTCGCGACGGGACTGCTGGGAGAGGAGGAGCGTGGGCGAGGCGAGGAGAAATAGGGCGCAGAGGAGGGGTTTCATCGGGCGGCCTTGGAGGGAGGATGAACGGGCGCCTCATGGTATGGGGACGTATGGAGCAGGGTCAAGAATGCTCACCGCATGGCGGAATGCGGGAGCTTGGCAAGTTTGCCAGCGCGGGGAAAGGGTAGCGGATGGTTAGTGGGGCAGGCCGGTGTGGTAGCGGTCGTATTTGAGCTGCATGAGGTTGTCGCGGTAGTCGATGGTGATGGCCAGGAGGGAGAGCGTGGGGAGGCCGATGAAGCCGGAGACTTCGACGCCGGTGCCGTGGGAGGCGTTGTCGATGTTGAAGGCTGGGTAGGAGTAGGGCGGGATGGCGAAGTTGCCGAACTGCATGCGGACCATTCCGGTGGTGTAGTTCTGGGCGACCTTGCCGGAGAGGCCCTTGAACTCGCGGTCCTCGTCGGAGCCGACCTTGCCGGCCTCTTTCGCGTAGCGGAGGGAGAAAATGGTGTCGGCGGCACCAGTGTCGACGATCATGTAGTGGATGGGGCCGTTGTTGACGCTTGTTGGAATGAGGATGTTGTGGCCGATGCGGGCGAAGTGGAGCCAGTCTTCCATGTGCGGTGGAACGATGGCATCGTGGGGCAGCGTTTCGTCGTCGTTGGTGGGCGAGGGGGGAAGCGGCGGGAGGGGCTTGAGGTCGAGTTCGCGGTCGGGGAAGTCGAGGGTAGCGAGCCAGCGGCCGAAGACGTCGGGACCGATGAGGCCATCGATGTCGAGACGGGATTTCTGCAGGACCTCGACCATGCAGTCGGCGAGCTGGACGTTGCCGATCTGGATGCTGGCGACGTGGGTGGTGAAGCTGCCTACGGCACCTTCGTCACCAATGCCGCCGATGCGACCGTGGAGTTCGGGTGTGAGGCCGAGGCGCTTGGCGGCTTCGGGGGAAAGCGTGATGCCGGAGGCTCCGGAGTCGATCTCCATGCGGCGCTTCTTGCCGTCGAAGGCGACTTCGAGGCCGTAGGCGACGGGATGCATGTTGTCGCCGAAGATGGGGATGAAAGGGATTTTGGTGGATCCGGGGTTGGAGACGATGCGACATTCGCCGGGATGGCTGGCGGTGAGGTGGGTCTGCTCGAGGGTGAGGAGACGGCGGTCGTTGTCGGAGATGGTTTTGGCGTTGGCGAGGTATTGGCTGATCTCGTCGAGGCGGTGTGAGGGTGGAAGGGAGTTGATCCATGCGCGGCGGATGAGCTCGTCGCCGGGGCGAAGCTGGTGGGCCTGTGCGAGCAGCCGGGCAGCGGTGGCGAAGTGGGCGATGAGGGTGAAGAAGCGGGCTTCAACCGCAACAGCGCGGGCTTCACAGGGGTTGAGCTTGAGGGCGCTGATGGCGTGGAGTCGCATGGATTCGAAGTCGGCCTTGCGGTAGGCAGCTTCGGCGGAGGCGACTTCAGCGAGGGCGCTGGAGGGATGTTGAGTGAGATTGGAGGCGGCGTCAGCGAGGGCGTCGGCGGTTTTGTCCTGGCCGGCGAGAGCGCGGACTAGGCCGAGGTGAGCTTCGTCGGATGTGGGGTCGGCGGCGAGAGCGGCTTGGTAGAACGTGAGGGCGGCACCGTAGTTGCGGGAGGCGAGGGCTCGTTCGCCGGAGGTGGGCTCGGTGTGGTCGACGGTGCAGGAGCGGGTGGCAGCCTTTGCGGCGGACGGGGTTTGGGCGACGGAAGTTACAGGAAGAAGCGCCAGGGTAAACAACAAAAGTCGCGGACAGGTGGGGAACATCTCTACTCCGGTTTCGAGGAAGTTGCGAGGCCTTGGAGGACGGGTGGCGGACTGGCGCTGTCGATGTTCATTGGGTCAATGAACGTGTGCGGGCTCTGGACTCTGGCCATACTGCACCTTGACCAGGTTGTCGCGATAGTCGAACTGCATGATGAACTGCTGGAGGGTGGGATAGCCGAGAAAACCTGTGACTCCACCGAATGCGTTCAGGTAGGCGGCCGGCATGCTCTTGACGGGGAGACGGATTCCGGCGAAGTCCACATCGAAGCTGCCAGCTTTAAAGATTCGCTGGGCACCGGAGAGGCCGAAGATGACGTCCGCCGTGTCGTCGACGTGGGTGAACTCTTTGGCGGTGTTGATGTCGACGAGGTTGTTGTAGGCGCCGGTATCCATGATGAAGAGCGATGGATGGCCCTGCTTTCCCTTTGCGCTGAGGAAGACAGGCATGATGAGCATGTGTCCTTCGCGATAGATGCTGGTCCAAGCCTTCATTGATGGCGGTATGTAGCGATCGGCGAGCATCCAATCGTTATCATTGCGGCCACCGAGGGCATCGAGCTGATTGGGCGGAGTGGGATGCGCGGGATCGCTGGGGAGTGGGGCAAGGCGGATCTCATGCCTGATGTAGTCGAGGGTGACTAGATAGCGGGAGAAGATGTCGGTGCCGACGAGTCCATCTGTATCGTCCATGCGCTCGCCATAGCCAAGCGTAGATCCTCCCATGGCTGCGGGCCGACTGAGGGATTCTACGATGCAGTTGGAGAAGACGAGACCGCCGACGGTGACGGTGTCGGCGCGATCGAGTACAGCGGCATTGGAGCCCTGGGACCCGATGCCACCGATGCGGATTTGACCGACAGGATGGAGGCCGAGGCCATTAACGGCGGTGACGGTGAGGGTGAATCCGGAGGCGCCGGTATCGATCTGGAGCAGGCGCTTGTGGTGGTTGAACTCGACTTCGAGGCCCCAGACGGTGTTGCCGTGGGTGTTGATTGCAGCCATGGGGATGCGTGCTTCGCCGTTGAAGGACGTGAGTTGGCAGCCGGCTTCGGAGATGGCTGCGTCGCGGCTGAAGCTGTGGAGGAGTGCGCTGCGGCGTTTTTCGGGGATGGCCTTGCTGTCTTCGAGGTACTTCTGGGATTCGGCAAGGCGCTGTGCGGTGGTCAGCGAGCCGATCCAGGTGAAGCGGATGGACTGGTTGTTTGGCTCGAGCTGGTGGGCGAGGTTCATGCTGCGGGCGGCGGTTACTCGATAACCAGCGGCAAGCTCAAAGCGGTAAAGAGCAGCATAGGCAGGAGCGAGGCAGGGATTGGCATGGACGGCCTTGAGGGCGATTCCGTAGGCTTCCGGCCAATCGCCTTCGGCGAAGCGGACATCTGAAGCCGCGAGTATGGCGTAGGCGTTGGTAGCGCTGGTAGCAGTCCACGTGTCGGCTTTTTTGCGGGCGTCGTCGAGCTTGCCCTCAAGGATGAGGGATTGGATTTCGAGTTCACGACTGCGGTCGTCGGTAGTGTTGGCGGTATAGGCCGAAGCGTAGAGGGCGGCAGCCTTCTTGATATCGTAGGCGGCGAAGGCGAGGTCAGCCTCGCTGGGTTCCGTTGTGTCGATCTTGCAGGAGGCGGATTGAGGCGGTGCCTTGGTCTGCGCCCCAAGATGCAAGCTGAAATGGAGAAGGGCAAGCACCAGGGCTAGCGGTGTGGCTCTGCAAGAACCGAAGATGGGACGCATCACGACACTGTAAAGGGGTTGAGCTCGGAAGACAAGGCGGTGGATGTGGCTGCCATTAGAGCGACGCGGCAAGGCGTTTGCGCATCAAGGCACAGGCTTCAGGATTTTGGTCAATCATAACGAAGCTACGGTTGTTGCGCGCGGCGGCTTCGCCGGTGGTGCCGGAGCCGGCGAAGAAGTCGAGGACGGTGTCGCCGGGGTTGGAGTGGACGCGGACGATGCGCTCGAGAATGCCGAGCGGCTTCTGGGTGGGGTAACCGGTTTTTTCTTTGCCGGTGGGAGAGACGATGGTGTGCCACCAGACGTCGGTGGGGGTTTTGCCGCGGGCGGCTTTTTCGGGGCCGACGAGATCGGGAGCCATGTAGGGGATGCGGTCCGTGGCGTCGAGGTTGAAGCGGGCGCGGTTTCCGGCGTCGTCACCGAACGTGGC
>JAZKBC010000075.1:4023-11594 GCA_040388825.1 Acidobacteriota bacterium
CGTCGCTCCCACCAGGCCGGGGGCCATATACGGAATCCGGTCGCACTCGTCCAGATTGAAGGTGTACTGCTCCGGGTCCTTGGTGTACCAGAGGATGTTGTCGTGCTTGGCGGGCCAACGCTTGGTGGAGCGCGCGCCGTAGTCGTAAGCCCAGATGATTTCGTTCTGGAAACAGTCGCGGCCGTTGGTGGTGTCGTTGGTGAAGAGTTGGTCGAGGAGGACTTTGACGTAGTGGACTTCCCGGGGGTCGATGTGGAGGAAGAGCGAGCCTGCGGGCGTGAGAATCCGATGGGCTTCGGCGAGGCGGGGGCGGAGGAAGCCGAGATAGTCGTCGAAGATGTCGGTGTAATTGGGATCGGGGGAGGCGATTTTTTCGGTGCGGTAGCGGCGGCCTCCGAAGCCGGTACGGTCGCCAGCGTCGTCGCGGATGGTGCGGATGCGGGAGCGCTGCTGGGTGGTTCCGGTGTTGAAGGGCGGGTCGATGTAGATGAGGTCGATGGATGCGTCGGGAAGGGTGCGGAGCGCGGCGAGGTTTTCGGATTCGATGACGCGATTCATGGGCTGAGGTGAGTGTAGCTGGTGGCTGCTAGACTTTTGGGTTGGTGAGGTGATGGATGGAGAAGCGGCGGCTGTTTGGCGTGGTGGGAGCGGGGACGATGGGCAACGGGATCGCGCACGTATTTGCGCGGGCGGGGTTTGAGGTGATGCTGTGCGAGGTGAATCGCGCCGCGCTGGATCGCGGGATGGCTACGATTCAGACGAACCTGGATCGCGAGGCGGCGAAGGGGAAGATTGATCCGGCGGAGGTGAGTGGGATTCTAGCGCGGGTGAAGGCGACGACGGAGCTGGTGGAGCTGCGGGACTGTTCGCTGGTGGTGGAAGCGGCGACGGAGAAGCTGGGGGTGAAGCAGGAGATTTTGAAGGGGCTGGATGCGCTGCTGGCACCGGAGGCGATTTTAGCTTCGAATACTTCGTCGATCTCGATTACGAAGCTCGCGGCGGGGACGTCGCGGCCGGAGAAGGTGATCGGGATGCACTTCTTCAACCCCGTTCCCGTGATGGCGCTGGTGGAGGTGATTCGGGGGCTGCAGACTTCGGACGAGACGTTTGAGGTGGTGAAAGCGCTATCGCTGGAGCTGGGGAAGACTCCCGTGGAGGTGAACGATGCTGCGGGGTTTGTGTCGAACCGCGTGCTGATGCCGATGCTGAACGAGGCGATGTTTGCGGTGATGGAAGGCGTGGCGAAGGCGGAGGATGTGGATGCGGTGTTCCGGCTGGGGATGGCGCACCCGATGGGGCCGCTGGCGCTGGCGGATTTTATTGGGCTGGATGTTTGTCTGGATATTATGCGGGTGCTGGAGGAGGGGATTGGCGACCCGAAGTATCGGCCGTGCCCTCTGCTGGTGAGGATGGTGGATGCGGGGTGGCTGGGGAGGAAGTCAGGGCGGGGGTTTTACGTGCACAAAAGCAGGGAGTAGGGAATAGGGAGTAGGGAGTAGCGGGAATTGGTGAAGCTCGGTAATCGGTGGGAGCATCTGTAAGGTGCCGGTACACTGGTGGAACCCTGTTTGAGGAGATGCGAGAAGTTCGACTCGCTGCGCAGCTACAAGGTGACGGCGGACGAGATCAAGGAGTTTGCGGAGCGGTATGATCCGCAGCCGTTTCACCTGGACGAGGCGGCGGGGGAGAGCTCGTTCTTCAAGGGGCTGGCGGCGAGTGGATGGCTGACGGCGGCGATCGTGATGCGGCTGCGGGTGGAGTCGATCAAGATTGCCGGGGGAATGATTGGGGCCGGCGGGGAGGAGATGCGGTGGCTGCAGCCGGTGCGGCCGGGGGACTCGCTGCGGACGGAGAGCGAAGTGATGAGTGTGCGGCACTCGAGCTCGCGGCCGGAGTATGGTGTGGTGCGGTCGCGGACTACGGTGTTCAACCAGAGGGATGAAGTGGTGATGCGGAGCATTGTGAACTATCTTGCGCCGCTGAGGCCGAAGGTTTAAAGACAGGGAGTAGGGTTAGGAACGCAGAAAAGCCATCCGGATGAGGGATGGCTTTTTGCATCAACACAAGGATTCAACAGGGCCGTACACACACAAGGGTGAAACAGGAACGCACACAAGGAGAAACGAGGAGCCCGGAAGAACTTCGGGGAGGGTTTGTTTGGACCCGGCCCGATTGGTGCCTAACTTTGTGTTCCGGTATTTCGGCTCTACCCAAGCCTCGGAACGACTAAAGAGATTCTGCCACGGGGAATCCCCCAAGCCAAGAGTCCAATGGTACTTTTGGGGCAGAACTATGGTTCCGGGTGGGGATACGCAGAGGTAACCGGTTGGAGGTTACCGAGGTGGGATGCACAGGGGCGGAGAGTATCGTTAAAGACTGTGCGGATGACGGTTTTAGCTTCGGGCTCGAAGGGCAATGCGACCATCATTGCCGCGGGTGGGACACGGATTCTGGTGGATGCGGGGCTGAGCTGCCGGGAGTTGATGCGGCGGATGGTGGCCGTGGGCGAGGAGCCGGAGAAGCTCGACGCGATTTTGATTACGCATGAGCACCTGGACCACGTGGCCGGGTTGAGCGTGATGGCGCGGAAGCTCAAGGTTCCAGTGTTCTTTACCGAGGCGACGCATCGGGCGTGGGTGCGGATGATGACTCCGCGGACGACGATGAGCTATGCGAAGTGGCTGGATTTGATGGCCGCGGAGAAGCTGGCGCGGATGGAGGCTTCGACTGCGATGGCTCCGGCGCATGTGGGGGCTGGGTTGGCGATGGCGGCGGAGGGTGCTGAGGCGGGGTCGGTGAAGCAGGTCCTCTCCGAGGATGACAGCCAGAAAGGCAAGAGCAAAGGCAACGACACTTGCGTAGAGGATGAAGAGGGTGTGAGTGGGGTGAAGGCGGACCCGGCGTTTTTGCCGGCGGTGGAGTACTTCAGGGCGGGGCAGGGGTTTTCGATTGGGGAGATCGATGTGAGTCCGTTTACGATTCCACATGATGCGGCCGATCCTTGCGGGTTTGTGTTTCATGCGCGGACGGAGTCGATCCGGATGGCGATTGCTACGGACCTGGGATACGTTCCACCGAATGTGAAGATGGCGCTGAAGGGTGTGGACGTGCTGCTGCTGGAGAGCAACCACGACCTGGAGATGCTGAAGGACGGGCCGTATCCGTGGAGCGTGAAGCAGAGGGTGTTGTCGCGGGTGGGACATCTTTCAAATGCAGCTACGGCGGAGTTTCTGACGCGGGACTATGACGGTGGAGCGCATACGATCGTGCTGGGGCATTTGAGCGAGCAGAACAATATGCCGGAGCTGGCCCGGATGGCGGCGGAGCAGGCGATTGCTGGACGGATGAGCTTGCTGGGCAACAGGTTGGTGCTGGCCGAGCAGGGGCAGCCACTGGAGCCAATCTGTCTGTAGGCGAGAAATGTCATCGTTCGCGGTGCGGGCGTCGTCTAACGACTTGTGGGTGCACCAAGGAGAGTTACGAACGGTTCGGTCCGTGGCTTTTTCGCGGGTGCCAAATGGACTATGATGGAGGGAAGGTTCCTA
This sequence comes from Acidobacteriota bacterium, assembly GCA_040388825.1. GTDB lineage: Bacteria > Acidobacteriota > Terriglobia > Terriglobales > Acidobacteriaceae > Granulicella. Next base: position 7,569 of record JAZKBC010000075.1, read on the forward strand.
TGCCCGCTGAATTTGCACAAGCCCGCCGGCATCGCCACGAAACCTGCAATGACCAGGTGGTTGGGGCGATTCTCTCTGGTTGGCGGTATGACATTTCCGGGATCTCGCCTGAGCTTCGCGGCGACTATGAGACGCATCTGCGCGAGTGCAACCATTGCCGGCGCAGGCAGCGGATTCATCGCACAGTCGATGTGCTGCTGCTGGCCGCGACGACGCTTTCGTTTACGGCGTTTCTGCTGGCGGCACTGGTGATGCACCGGCTGGAGACGTTGAGCCACATCAGTAACCTGCATGTGCATCTGCATAATGATGCGGGCGTTGCGTTGTCGCATATTCCTGACAGCATCACGATCAGCCTGGAAGCGGTGGCGCTGACGGGGGTGTTTGTATCGCTGCTGCTGTGGGTGCTGGTGGCGATTGCGACGCCGATTCCGAGCATGGTGTCGGCGATCTTCCGCGAGCGGGTTTCACCGGAGATTCGCGATCGTTTCCGCAAGCAGGCAGCGTAGGACGCTGACCGAAGAAGATTGAACAACTCTGACCAACCTGCGAGCACAGTCGAACCGGAACTGACGGCTGCGGTGGGTGCTGCGCGTTCGGAGGAGAAGGCGACGTCGCTTTGGGGGTATCCGGCGACGTACGTTCTGGTGGGCGTGAACGTTGCGGTGTTTGTGGTGATGCTGCTGCTGGGGTCGGGACCGGTGACGGAGGTTCTGGGGCGGGGAGCCTGGGGTCAGGTGCTGACGGCTTCGTTCGATGGGCACACGCTGGAAAGGTTTGGCAGCAGCGGACCGATCCTGGTGCTGCAGCACGGTCAGTATTGGCGACTGGTGACGTCGATGTTTGTCCACGTGACGGTGCTGCATATCGTGCTGAACATGTGGTGCCTTTGGAACCTCGGGCTGTTTGGCGAGCCGCTGCTGGGTAAGCGCGGATTGATCGCTGTGTATGTGCTGACGGGAGCGGCGGGGATGCTGCTGTCGCTGGCGTGGAATGTGTTTACGCGGCAGATGGGGGCGGAGGTGGCCGGGGCCTCGGGAGCGGTGTTCGGGATTGCCGGGATTTTGATCATCCTGCTGTCGAACAAGAAACTTTCCCTGCCGTGGGAAGAGCTGCGGCATTTGCGGCGGCAGGTGATCTTCTTTGCGGTGGCAAACCTGGCGATCGGGATGGGATCGAATCTGGTGGGGAGTCTGTCGCGGGGAGGACGGATCGACAACAGCTCGCATGTTGGCGGATTTGTGTGCGGGCTGGCGCTGGGGTTGCCGCTGTTTCCGAGAATGACGACCGGGAAGATGAGCTATCGGGCGCGGCAGCGGGAGACGTTTCTGGTGGCGGCGCTGGTGCTTTCGCTGATTGGGTATGCGATTGCAAAGTTTGCTTCGAAACAGTGAGCGGTAAGCAGTGAGGAGGAAGCAGCGAGAGAGTAAAAAGCCACCCTGGCGGGTGGCTTTGGTGTTTCTGGTCGCTACTTCCTGCTAACTGATCGATGTTGTCGCGGTGGCGGCAAACTTGCGGACCATCGCGAGGAGGAGGCGGCGGTCGCTTTCGGTCAGGGATGATGAGTAGCGCTGGACCTGGGTGAGGAAGTGGATTTCTTCCTGGCTGAGGGTGACTCCCGGAACGTCTTTGACGTGGTCTTCGACGAAGAACTGGCTGAGAGGCAGGTCGAGGGCGGAGGCGATCTTCTGGAGGGTCTCAAGCGAGGGAACAGTGTGGCCGTTTTCGACACGGGAGAGGTAACAACGCAGCAGGCCGGTGCGCTTCTCGATGTCACCCTGCGACATTCCGCGTTGTAGGCGGAAGTTGCGGATGGTCATCCCAATATTGATCGGTGCGGGGTCCGGGGATGCTGTCGGAGGGGCCGGCAGAGCTGTGTGCATATTTGCCATTAGCCGTAAAGTAAACAGCGCGAAGGCTCGTGGCAAGTGGTATCTGCAAGAAACCGCTATGTATTGAGTACCATTGGAGATTCGTGGCGGGAGCGACACTGGCAAACTGCCGATGCGTTACGGAAGAATGCCGACGGAAGTACTAAAACTGCCGAAGTTCAGGAATCTGGCGGGACGAAGGCGAAAATATTTTCCTCAGGCCATATGCATTCCGCCGTTGACGTCGAGGGTGTGGCCGGTGATGTAGCCGGCGGCGTCGGAGGCGAGGAAGAGGACGGCTGCGGCGATGTCGGCGTCGGAGCCGTAGCGGGCGAGGGGGATCTGGGCGAGGATGCCGGATTTTTGGTCGTCGGTGAGGACGTGGGTCATGGGGGTTTCAATGAATCCGGGAGCGATGGCGTTGACGGTGATGCCGCGGGAAGCGAGCTCGCGGGCGAGGGACTTGGTGAGGCCGATCATGCCGGCCTTGGAGGCGGCGTAGTTGGCCTGTCCGGCCTGGCCGACTTCGCCGATGACGGAGGTCATGTTGATGACGCGGCCCCAGCGGGCCTTCATCATGGAGCGGGCGAGGGCCTGGGTGAGGAGGAAGGGGCCGGTGAGGTTGGTGGTGAGGACGTCGTCCCAGTCGGAGCGCTTCATGCGCATCATGAGGTCGTCCTTGGTGATGCCGGCGTTGTTGACGAGGATGTGGACAGTGCCGAAGTCGGCGAGGACGGCGGCGGCGCAGGCCTTGATGGAGTCCTCGCTGGCGACGTCGAGGGCGAAGGGCTTGGCGATGCCACCGGCGGCGGCGATCTCGGCGGCTACGGATTCGAGGTTGGCGACGTTGCGGGCGGCGAGGGCGACGGTGGCTCCGTGGTCGGCGAGGGTGAGGGCGCAGGCGCGGCCGATTCCTTGTGAGGCGCCGGTGACGAGCGCTACTTTTCCGGTGAGATGGCTCATGTTGGTTTGTTGTACCTCAGGTGGGGTTATTGCCAGATGCGGGAGAGTTCGAGGATGAAGCCGCCGACGGGGGATTCGCCGTAGACGGCGGTGTGGCCTTCCTGGATGTCGGGATGGGGCTGGTTGGGGCGGTAGATTTCTACGGTTTTGCGTTCGGGGTCGATGAGCCAGGCTAGCTGGACGCCGTTGGTGATCCAGGTTTGCATCTTTTGTTGGAGCGGGGGGAGGCGGTCCGATTTGGAGCGGAGCTCGATGACGAAGTCGGGGGCGAGGATGGTGGTGTAGCCTTCGCCCGAATTTGGCTTCCAACGGTTGCTACTGATCCAAGATGCGTCGGGACTAAGAATGGAACCATCCGGCAGCAGGTAGCCGGCATTGGATTCAAAGGCGTATCCGCGACCGTCCTGGCGGGCCCAGAGGGCAAGTTCGAAATTGATTTCGGAGTTGCGAAAGCTGGTGTCGCGGGAGGTCGGCGTCATGACGATCAGGTCTCCGTTGGATTCGCGCTCGAGCCGGAGATTGGGGTTCTCCGCGCTGACCTGCCAGAAGGCTTCGACGCTGAGGGGCTCGGGCGGGGTGACGCGGAGCGGAGAGCCGAGTTGGTCGAGGACGAACTGCATGGGAGTAGTGTAATCCCGGGTGGAGCTCTGGTTCGCCGAGAAACGGCTATTGGGGCTTCCGGGAAGCCAAAACCGACCGGTTGGATACTGTGAAGATTGGCGAACAGAACGGTATCCAATCCGCAGAACAGGGAGATATGCTTGAGCGAGTGATGACGACTCCTGCTACTGCTCCCGCTGAAGCTGCTGCTGAAAAAGAATCCTCTGTTAGCCCAACCGAAGTGTATGCGATCTACGGTGCTGAGCCGGAGGTGCTGGCGTATGCGATGGCGAAGTATTCGCGGTCGGCGCTGACGATGAAGGAGTCGCTGGTGGAGATCAGCTCGCAGAGGGCTGAACAGTTTTTGAATACCTTCTACTTTCAATATGGGCATAGGTCGATTGCGGACCTGGCGCATATCCCGTTTGCGGTGGAGAAGTTGAGTTTGCTGGCGGCGATTGCGCTGGTGGATGAGACGCGGTGGGATGGGCAGGAGAGGTCGACGCGGTATCAGGACTTTCGGCGGTCGGGGTGGTATCTGCCGTCGCTGGGAGTGGAGCAGAAGAAGAAGTACAAGGCGGCGATCGAGGCG
>JAZKBC010000076.1:0-2400 GCA_040388825.1 Acidobacteriota bacterium
AACTAAGAACCGCTTCACCCCAAACCCATGCCCAACTCCCCCCATCTCATCAAGCCGAACTCCAAGGTCAAGCTGGCCCAGCTCTCCACCCGCACCCACGCCGGAGTGGCCAGCGAAACCGCCGCCAAGACCGTCCTCGCGTCCCACGCCGCTGAACTCGACAAGCTGCAGGAGGTCTTCTACGCCTCACAATCCAAGGCGCTGCTCATCGTCCTCCAGGGCATGGACACCGCCGGCAAAGACGGCACCATCCGCCACATCTTCTCCGGAGTCAACCCGCAGGGCTGCGACGTCGCCGCCTTCAAGGTTCCCACGCCACTCGAAGCCCGCCACGAGTTCCTCTGGCGCTGCCAGGCGCAAACTCCCCCGCGCGGCATGATCGGCATCTTCAACCGCTCGCACTACGAAGACGTCCTTTGGCCCCGCGTCCACGGCGTCATCAGCAAAAAAGAAGCGCATCAGCGCATGGACGATATCGACGCCTGGGAACAGACCCTCGCCGACAATAACGTCCTCATCCTCAAGTTCTTCCTCCACATCTCCCACGAAGAGCAGACCCGCCGCCTCCAGTCCCGCATCGACGACCCCGACAAGCACTGGAAGCTAGCCTCCGGCGACTTCGCCGAGCGCGTCTACTGGCCGGCCTACATGGACGCCTACCAGGACATCCTCCGCCGCACCTCCCACAAGCACGCCCCCTGGTACGTCATCCCGTCGGATCACAAGTGGTACCGCAACCTCGCCATCTCGAAGGTCATCCTCGACACGCTGAAGTCCCTCGACCTCAAATACCCCAAACCCACCTTCGACCCCACCGGCGTGAATCTCTCCAACGAATCCCCACGGGCCGCCGCCAAAAAGGTTCAAGACCGCACCAAAGGAAGCTAATTGACTTGATCTGCAAGTCCCGCTAGCCTTACTCGGCCTATGTTGAGCCTTTGGCATCGTTCGACAAGTACGCTTCTACCCGCTCAGATTATCCGTCCGCTCACTCTTGCGGACTTGGAAGGCGTTGCTGGGGTCTGGAGTAATTTTCGTCGCCAGTCGGGAACGTTGACGCAACGTCAACCACAACACGCAGAGTGGCATTGGCCGGGGAAATTGCTCGAAGATGCAGCCCGGACCATGGACTTCCTGGGGCTGCTTTGCGGCGGCGAAATCCAGGGCTTGATGGCGGTCAACTTGTCTCCACTACGGTCTCGCATCCAGAACAAGCCACAAGAGCGCGTCCCTTATATAGAATATGTGGAGGCGGCTCCTTGGAACCTTGCGTACTACTCGTCTCAGCCACGCTTCCGTGGAGTGGGGACCATGTTGCTCGCAGCCGCCATTCAGCAAAGCCTTGACGCGGGGCATAGCGGTGCCATCGCTCTTCACTCACTCCCTCAAGCCGAGGAGTTCTATCGCAGGTGCGGCTTCGCCGATTTGGGACTGGATTCCGAAGAAGAAAACCTGAGATACTTCGAGATGTCGACCGGGCAGGCCGCCCGATTTCTCAAGGAGGCGTTGAATGGCTGAAAATATCACTCTCTCCGATGATCTCCGCCGCCTGCTTCAGGCCGAGGAAGACGCCGGCGCCATCTCCGCAGGGCGTCTTCGTTCCCGGTCGGAAGACCTCATAGACGCTCTAAGAATTCGGCATGAAGAGCAGGGCCACCTTCCCTCGCCAGCGCCAGCAAGGTCCGAGCCCCTCCGCAAAGTGGGCTAAGGATTCCAGAGAATGCGGGATCACCCGGCTTCGGGCCGCGGAACGAAATCTGTCAAGCCCCATCAATCCTCGGACATCGTGCAACTCCAACAAAACAAACCCTATCCACCCATAAAATAGCTGGCCCACTTGGTCCACCCAGCTTGATAAAATAGAACTAACGCTGAAATAGCAATCAGGCTCACATCTCGCCCGGGGATACTTTCAGAGGTCCAGACCTAAGTCCCATCTCCTGAGGACTTTACCTGAAAAGTGGGGGGGGAGGGGGGCCTACAGCGAGATCATCGCCACCGCCACCAGCGCCACCAGCATCCCCACCACCTGCCGCCGAGTCGGTCGCTCATGCAGCCGCCACGCCGCCAGCAGTATCGTCGACGCTGGGTACAGCGACGCCAGCACTGCCGCCACATCCAGCCGGCCCAACCGTGTAGCCGCAACAAACAGCAGGTTGCCACCCGTATCCAGCACCGCGACGCCCAGCGCCCAACCCACCATCGCCCGCGTGAACCGCACCTTCACGGCGCCCGGCTTCCGCCGCAACAGCACTACCGCCAGCAGCAGCCCGCAAGCCACCAGGCTCCCGGCCCTCGCCAGCGCCATCGGCTCCCCAACTCCCAGCGAGTTCGCCAGCCGTAGCCCGACGAAGTACACGCCAAACCCCACGCCCCCCACCACCGCCAGCGCCATCGTCC
>JAZKBC010000076.1:2410-4979 GCA_040388825.1 Acidobacteriota bacterium
CCGGCGAAGGCCCCGCCGCAATCACCCAAATCGCCGCGCCCGCAAGCGCAAACCCGGCAAACTGCAACACCCCCGGCTTGCCTTCCAGAAAGATAGCCACCACGGCCGGAATCGCCGCCGCCAGCAACCCGCTCACCGCCGCCGAAACCCCCATGGCTCCCCGAGCGAGCGCCATATAAAACGCCGCCAGCGACACTCCCGCAGCAACGCCGCCACCCACGGCCCAAAGCACCGGCCCTTCGCTCCAAACCATTCCACCGCGCAACAGCAGGAACAGGCACAGCACAGCAAAGCTCATCGCATGCGCCAGCACCACCAGCCGCAACGCTCCCTCGGTAGCGTCGGCGCCGTCAACAGACGCCGCCTTCACCCCCATGCCACCCGAAAAATCGCCGCCGCCCCAGGAGGCGGCGGCGGCGAGCGCAATCAGCGCACTACTTGAGATCGACACCATCGTTCTAGGGAGTCGCCGTAGGAATCACCGGTGTCGGCGGCGTATACGTCGGCGTCGGGTAGTAACCCTTCTTCGCAATCACGTCCAGGCTTGGCCGCAGCACGCGAACTTCCACCGAACGGTACTTCTCATCCAGCGGCGACTCGTGACTGTAGTAGCCCACCGTGTACTGGTAGCGAACCTCTTCGGTGATCTTGGCAAAGCTCTGTTCGATGCCGCGCGGCCGGAACTCCGGGTCGCACTGTCCACCGGTCGCTGCCGCATAGCGTGGCAGAGCATCATCCCGCATCGTGAACGGCAGATGGATCCGGTCCAGGAACCCCATGCCCGGTATCCCCGAGTCGCCCACCAGCGTCGCGTAGACCGCGACGTTGTTCGTCTGCAGGTACTTCACAACGTCTTTCTCGCGAGCCTTGGATCCGTACTCCTTGCCGTCGGAAACGACGTACACAATCTTGCGCCGCTCCTTGCCAGCGTGCGTGGTCTCCTGTGCCGCCGCCAGGATCGCATCGTTCAGCGTATGGAACTCCTTGGGCGCGTAGACCGTGATGCCTTGCTGGTTGCGCAGCGGAGTCGTGTTTGGATCCACCTGCTCGTTGTTCTTGATCAGCGTGTTGTCGAGCGGTCCGCCCATCGCCATGTTCGGCTCGCGGCCCTTGCCCTTGGACTTCTCCAGCACGGCACCCAGCCGCGCGCTCTGCGCGGCCGTAAATGTCGTCTGTTGCTTCACGCCGTTGTTGTACGTGAACACCGCAATCTCGTCGAACGGTGTGAACGCCCCTTGCAGCGCGCTCAGCGAAGCGTTGATCTTGTCCATCGTCTTGAAGTCCACGCTCTGGTCAATCACCAGCGCCACCGACAGCGGCACCGGGTCACGCGAGAAGTACCTCATCTGCTGCCGCAGCCCGTTCTCGAAGACCTGCACGTCTTCCCAGTTCAACCCCGGAACCAGGTGCCCCTTGGAGTCCTTAACCGTGAACGGAATCTGCACGTAGGTCGAGTAGACGCGGATCGTCGACGCATGGCCCTGCACACCGCCAGCCTGCTCCGCCTCTCGTTGCTGATCTTTAGCCTGCTGCGCGGCATCGGGCAACTTGCTGCTGGGAACCGTGCCGCCGTTGGCAGCCTTGGCTGCGGCCGTCGCCGCGGCATCCGCCTGCGGCAGCGGTGCGGGAGCCGAGGGCAAAGGCGCGCTCGGAGGGGTGAGCGTATTCAAATTCGGTAGCGTCTGCGGACGCGGCGCATCGGGAACCTGCTGATTCTGCTGCGGAGGCTGAGCTCCCGCCACTACAAATCCGCTCGCCAACGCCAATCCCAGCGCTGCTGCCCAAACCGTTTGCCTTGCCAAAACCATTCGTCCTCTTCCCGAACCTTCACGGCTCGCCCGGGCACGTGCCCGTTCCACGGCGCAAGTGCACCCACTTGAGACTAACAAGAAACCCGAATCGCAAGAAATCGCTTCAAGCTTCCACCCGGATGTCCCCGTCATCTATAGAAACCCCCGTGGTGCCATCGGTTAGCTTCAAATTAACCAGGCACCTGACTGTCAGACGCAGGCGCCAGCCCGTACGTTGCGCTTTCAGGCTGTCAATCCGTCCGCGGCGTTCGTTTCCTGCCTGCTGTCGCCCAAAACCTCCCCGGAAGCGTCTAATAGGCGTATGCGTCCGGTCTCTCTGCGAACCCTTTCCGCCTTCTCTCTGGCGCTGGCCCTGGCTGGCTCGGCTCGCCTCCATGCCCAGTGCGCCCCGTCGCCCGACGGCCCGCCACCCCCCTCCACGGCCCCCGCGCCCGAAGAACCCCAGGGCGGCCCCGACACCCAGACCCTCAAGGTCAACGTCAACCTCGTCGACATCTACTTCTCCGCCCGCGACAAAAGCGGCTTCGTCACCAGCCTCACCAAGAACGACTGCCAGATCGCCGAAGACAAGACCCCGCAGACCATCAAGCACATGACGCAGGAGAAGAACCTGCCGCTCACCATCGGCATCCTGCTCGACACCAGCGGCAGCCAGACCAACGTCCTCCCCCTTGAGCAGGATTCCGGCTCTCGCTTCCTCCGCGAAGTCCTCACCGCCAAGGATGAAGCCTTCCTCATCAGCTTCGACGTCAACGTCG
>JAZKBC010000076.1:4989-15134 GCA_040388825.1 Acidobacteriota bacterium
GCCGCGAATGGGCGAGTTCCTTGAGGTTTATCCCGACGTCACCGTCGACCTGCTCTCGGACTTCACCAACAGCCCCCGCGAACTCTCCCGCGCCATCAACAAGGCCTCCATCAACGAGGCTTCCTCCAGCGCCGGCGTCCCCGGCATCGGCGGCGGCCCCTTTCCCGTCGGCAATCCCCGCGGCACCCTGCTCTACGACGCCGTCTACCTCGCCGCCCACGACAAGTTGCAGTCGCAGACCGGCCGCAAGATCATGATCATCCTCACCGACGGCGGCGACCAGGGCTCGCAGTACAAGCTGCGCGACGCCATTGAAGCCGCGCAGAAGGCCAACACCATTGTTTATCCCATCCTGATCGCCGATCGCGACATGTATGCCATGTATGGCGGCATGTACACCGGCTCCAGCGACATGAGCAAGCTCGCCGAAGAAACCGGTGGCCGCGTTATCAACGTCGGCAACAACGGCCGCAAGCTCGAAGACGCCTTCAACCAGATTCAGGACGAGCTGCGCACGCAATATCTCGTCAGCTACACGCCCCTCAACAAGACCGCCGACGGCAAGTACCGCAAGATCGAAATGACCTGCGGCAAAGGTCTAAAAGTCCAGGCCCGCAAAGGCTATTACGCCATCGGCGGCGAAGGTGAAGCCACCGAAGAGTAGCTACGCTACGCCTCCATCGCCCCCGAGTACACCGCCATCCCCGCCACGGCATCCACGCCCATCGCGTCCAGCTCATCTACTTCGCGCTTCTCCTTGATTCCACCCGCGACGATCAACTGCCGCGCGGTTGTCGAGCGCAAAATCGCCGCGACGTCGATCGGGAAGCCCTGCATAGTACCCTCGGTATCCACGTGCGTGTACAGGAACGACGACGTGTAATCCTCCAGCCACGTCACCGCTTCCTCCGGCGTCAGGTCCACCGAGTCCTTCCACCCCTTCACCGCCACGCGCCCATTCTTCGTGTCGACAGAGAAGCAAAGCGCATCTTCGCCAAGTGCCTTCTTCAACTCCGCAGCGAACGCCTTGTTCACGCCATCGGCGCCAAACAGGCTCGATCCAGAGATCACTTTCTTCGCTCCGGCATCCAGCAGCTTCTGCCCATCTTCCGCCGTCTTCAACCCGCCACCCACCTGGCACGTCAGCCGCTTGCAGATCATCTCGATCAGCGCGCGATTGTCTCCCTGCCGCATCGCCGCATCAAGATCAATCAACTGCACCAGCGGATACTTAGCGAAGCGTTCAATCCAGTAATCAAAGTCATCGAACGCGAGCTTCAGCGTCTCGCCCTGCACGAGCTGCACAATCCGCCCGCCCATCAAATCAATCGAAGGAATCAGCATTTCAACCTTTCGTACTCAGCTAAAAATTGTCGTCGAGTGGTAAACGATTCAGCACGGCAACCGCATCGCCACACCCGCCGCCGCGACCTCGGCTTTCAAAGCCCGCGAACTCGTCACGCCAAAGTGGAAGATGCTCGCCGCCAGCGCCGCATCAGCCTTTCCGAGCTGGAACACCTCCGCAAAATGCGCCGCCGAACCCGCTCCGCCCGAAGCAATCACCGGAATCTGTACCGCCTCACTCACCGCCCGCGTCAGCTCGCAATCGAACCCATTGCGCATCCCATCGGTATCCATCGACGTCAGTAGAATCTCTCCCGCGCCCCGTTGCTCTGCCTCGCGAGCCCACTCCACCACGCGCAGCCCGGTTGGTTTGCGCCCTCCGCTCACATACACCTCAGCGTCTTCAGCACCCTTCGCTCCACGCCGCGCATCGATGGCCACAATCACCGCCTGCGCTCCAAAGCTGCCGCCAATCTCGCCAATCAACTCCGGTCGCGCAATCGCCGAGCTGTTGATCGACACCTTATCCGCGCCCGCATCGAACACCGCCGCCGCATCCTCCGCCGAGCGAATGCCCCCGCCCACCGTGAACGGCACAAACAGCGAAGCCGCCGTACGCTTCACCGTATCCAGCAGCGTTCCGCGGCCTTCATGCGTAGCTGTAATGTCGAGCAGCACAATCTCATCCGCACCCTCGCGAGCATGACGATGCGCCAGCTCCGCCGGATCGCCGGCGTCGATGATGTCGACAAACTGCACGCCCTTCACCACGCGTCCTCCGCGCACATCCAGGCAAGCGATAATCCGTTTCGTCAGCACAAACTCCACCTTTGCTCTTGCGGTTGTTCTACCAGTCCAGAAAATTCTTCAACACCTTCAATCCGGTCTCCGCACTCTTCTCCGGATGAAACTGCACGCCCATCACATTCCCGTGCTCGACCGCGGCGGTGAAAGGTCCGCCATACATCGTCGCCGCCGCGGTATCGTCTGACACCGGAGCCCTCCACGAGTGCGTGAAATACACAAAGCTGCCCGGCTTCACACCCTTCAGCATCCGCGAATCCTCGCGCACGTTCTCGAGCGAATTCCAACCCACATGCGGCGACTTCAACTCCGCACCTTCGAACAGGGCAGGGAAGCGCTCGCACTGCCCCGCAAAATGTCCCAGCCCCTTCGTCCCCGGAGCCTCGGTCGAACCCTCATACAGCCACTGCAACCCAACGCAAATTCCCAGGAACGGCTTGCCCACCGCAACCGCCTCACGTGTAGCTGACGTAAGCCCAAGATCCGCCAGTAACTGCGTCGACTGAAAATGCCCCACACCCGGCAGCACAATCTTGTCGGCCCGCAGCACGTCCTCAGGCTTCTGCGTGACGACAACATTGTCCGCTGCAAGGAAGCTCAGCGCCTTTACGACGCTTGTCAGATTGCCCGCTTTATAGTCGATGACTGCAATCACAGCAACCCCTTCGTGCTCGGCAGCAGCTCCCGCATCCGCTCATCCCGCGAGCAAGCGCCGCGCATTGCTCGCGCAAACGCCTTGAAGATCGCCTCAATCTTGTGATGATTGTTGCGTCCATACATCGTCTTCACATGCACGTTAGCTTTCGCTCCACGCGCAAAGCCATCAAAGAAGTCCGGCAGCAGCTCCGTCACCAGGTCGCCGACAACATGCGTGTCGAGCTGATCATCGACTACGCAAGCCACGCGCCCGGACATATCCACGGCACACACCGCCAGCGTCTCGTCCATCGTCATCACAAAGTAGCCCGCGCGCATGATCCCACGCTTGTCGCCCAGCGCCATCTCGAAAGCCTCACCGAGCGCTATGCCAACATCCTCCACCGTGTGATGCTGATCCACATCCAGATCGCCCACGCACTTCAGCTCCAGATCAAACCCGCCGTGCTTCGCAAAGCTCTCCAGCATGTGATCGAAGAACCGGATCCCCGTCGACACCTTATAAGTGCCCATCCCATCGACATTCAGCCGCAGCGAAATCTTCGTCTCGTTCGTATTGCGCTCAATCGTACCCACACGCGCGGGCTCCGTCGCCACCTGCGCCACTCCAACCTCACTAACAATGTCACTCATACTCACGATCTCCCTTCGCCGTGCCGCGCGCGTGCACCGACTCCGCCGGCGTCCATCCAATCTCCTCCAGCGAAGCCCGCAGTGCATCGAGGCCACGCGTCATCTGCTCTTCGCTGCCAATCGTCAGCCGCACATACCCATCGCAACCCGGGTCCGCCGAACGATCGCGCAGCAGCACACCGTGCCGCCGCATCGTCTCCACCAGCGCCTTGTGCTTCGGTCCAATATCCATCAGCACAAAGTTCGCCGCGCTGGGCCACGTCCGCACACCGAGTTCCTTCAGAGTCTCAAACGCCCGCTCACGTCCGGCGTGTATCTGCGTGATGTACCACGACAGGTAGTCTTCATCAGCCAGCGCCTCTGGCAACACCGCCAGCGCAATCCCGTTCACGTTGTACGGAGAGCTCACCTTGCGCAGAAATCCAATCAATCGTGCATCGCCGGCCAGTACACCTACCCGCAGATTTGCCAGCCCATACGCCTTCGAAAACGTCCGCGCCACAATCAGGTTCGGCACCGAACCCACATCGCCCATTGTCGTCTCGCCATAAAAGTGGAAGTAAGCTTCATCCACCATCAACACAGCCTGCGGAGCCGCTGCGGCGATCTTCAGCAGGTCCTCGCGGCTCACCGTAGCGCCCGTCGGATTGTTCGGCGAGGCCACAATAATCAGCTTCGTCTTCGGCGTAATCGCCGCCAGAAAACGCTCCAGCGGAAACTCCAGCGAGTCGTCGCTCTGCACCTTGCGCAGGCCGGTGGTCATCATCGTGATGTTGACGTCGTACATGAAGAACGTCGGCGTCCAGATCACCGCCTCATCGCCTTCATCCAGAAACGTGCATGCCATCAGGTGGATGCCTTCATCTACGCCGTTGGTCAGCAAAACCTGCTCCGGCTGCAACCCCAGGTGCTTCGCCACCACGACTTCCGCCGGATACCGCTCCGGATATATCGTCAGCCCTTCCGCCGTCAGCTTCTGCAGCCGCTCAAACACCCGCGGACTCGGCGCAACGGTGTTCTCGTTGAAGTCCAGCCGCAGCGCATCGCGCCCGGCCAGCGGCGGATGATACTCAGGCATCGTCAGCACGGACCGCCGAGGCTCCACACGCATCGCCGCCGGCAGATGGCTCAAGCTGTGCAGCAGCTCTTCTTCATCCGGTCCACCCGCAGCGCGCAGCTCATCCAGCAGCGATTGTGGAATTCCCGCAGCAAGTTTCGCAGCAACACTCATCGCATCCTCACCCGCACGCTCTCCGCGTGTCCCGTCAAGCCTTCAGCCTCCGCCAGCGCAATCGCATGCGGCCCTACTACGCGTAGTGCATCGCGAGTGTACTGCTGCACGGTAATCACCTTCACAAAGTCCATCACGCTGAGCCCGCCGCGCACGCGTCCATTACGTCCGGTGGGCAGCACATGATTGGGTCCGCTGATGTAGTCGCCCATCGACTGCGGCGTGTGATGCCCGATGAACACCGATCCCGCATTCTTCACCCAGCGCAGATCCGCTCCGCTATCAACAGTCAGATGTTCCGGTGCCAACCGGTTCGTCAGCTCCCGCGCTTCATCCACGCTCTCAGTCACAAACGCAAATCCCTGCGCTGCAATCGACTGCTCGGCAATCAAATTCCCCTGTGCCTGCCGCTTCACCTCAAGCGCGACCTCCTTGGCCAGCTCTTCCTTGCTCGTAATCAAAATTGCCAGTGCTTCTGGATCATGCTCCGCCTGCGCCACAAGATCGGCAGCAATGCCAACAGCATCGCCATCCTGGCTCGTCACAACAATCTCCGTCGGCCCCGCCGGCATATCGATTCCGCACTCAGCCGACACCATCGACTTCGCCGCCGTCACATACAGATTCCCCGGCCCAACAATCTTGTCCACGGCCGCAATCGTCTCCGTGCCGTGGGCCATCGCAGAAATCGCCTGCGCTCCGCCCACGCGATAGAACTCGGTCACACCCGCAAGATACGCCGCCGCGAGCGTCTCCTGCGCCGGCTTCGGCGAGCAAACGACAATGCGTTCCACGCCAGCTACCTGCGCCGGCGTCGTCGTCATCAGCAGCGTCGAAGGCAGCGGATATCGTCCACCGGGAACATAGCAACCCACTGCACCCAGCGGCCGCACAATCTGCCCAACTTCCATTCCCTCGCTCGGTCGAAACGTCCATCCCCGCGGAAGCTGCTTCTCTGCAAACACGCGAATGTTCGCCTGGGCCATTCGCATCGCGGCCTTCAAGTCTTCGCTCAAAGCCTCCCAGGCAACCTGCATTTCTTCACGCCGCACCAGCAACGGCTGATCGTCGCCAAGCCCATCGAAGCGCGCAGCATACTCACGCAACGCCGCATCGCCGCGCTCGCGCACAGCCGTCACGATCTCGTGCACCACGCCATCGACCTTGGCTGTGTTGGTAGAGCCGCGGCGCTCCACCTGCGCGATCACATCCGCTGCGGCATCCGCACCCGCGCCATATGTCTTCAGCACTCTCATCGTTTCAGCAACCTTCGCGCGACTAGCGCCGCCGTCCCATGTTGGGTGGAATGTAGCCCGTGTTCTGTTGCCGCGGCCCACGGCCCGGCGAGCGCAGTTGCGACTGCATCATCCGCCGCTCGTCGCGCGACCCCGTCACCACAGCACGCTTGGCTGACTCCGCACTCGCGGGATACACCCGCTTCGGATTCTTCGCGTCCAGCACCACGGGAATCTTCATGCCCACTTCGAGCCGCTGATTCGCCGGCACGCGCGTGCTCATCGTCACCTCGCGAGCCTCAGCAGCGCCGGGCTCCTGCACCTTCAGCCGGATCTTCGCAAAGTCCGCCTGGATTCTCCCGAACACCTTCGTCGGCTCCGAAGAAACCAGCGTCGCGTAAACCACCGTGCCCGTCTCATCAATCTTCTTCTGCCGCCGCTGCTCATAGAAGTAGCGTGCCGCCATCACCAGCAGCACCACCGCAATCGTAATCAGCGCTATCCACAAATTTCTCATCGCCACACTCTCCTTACAGCACAACCTTCGACAACGGATACTCCACAATGCCCGACCCGCCCGCAGCCTTCAGCTTCGGAATCACATCCCGCACAGTTGACTGCTCCAGGATCGTATTCACCGCCACCCAGTTCGCATCGCGCAGATGCGAAACTGTCGGCGAGCTTAGCGCCGGGAGCACGTCCAGCACAGCGTTGAGATTCTTTTTCTCTACGTTGAGCATCAGACCAACTTGGCTCTGCGCGGCCATCGCTCCGTTCAGCATCATCGAAAGCGTCTCGATCTTCGCGCGCTTCCAGTCATCCGCCCATGCGTTCTTGTTGGCGATCAACTGCGTCTCGCTCTCCATCAGCGTTTCGATGATGCGCAGACGATTCGCCCGCAGCGAGCTTCCCGTCTCCGTCACCTCAACAATCGCATCGGCCAGCATCGGAGGCTTCACTTCGGTCGCGCCCCAGCTGAACTCCACCTTCACCGGAATATTCTTCTCAGCAAAGTACCGCTTCGTAAACTCGACGAGCTCGGTCGCAATCGTCTTGCCCGCAAGATCCTCAGGCTTCTGGAACGGCGAGTCCTCAGGCACCGCAAGCACCCACTTCACCTTCGTGCGGCTGGCCTTCGAGTACGTCAACGACGTCACACGCTGCACATCGGAGTTGTTCTCCAACACCCAGTCGTTGCCGGTCAGGCCTGCATCCAGAGCGCCGTGCTCCACATAGCGAGCCATCTCCTGCGCCCGCACCAGCATGCACTCAATCTCTTTGTCGTCGATGGAAGGGAAGTAGCTCCGCCCGCTCGCGTACACATGCCAGCCCGCGCGCTCAAATAGCGCAATCGTCGCATCCTGCAGACTGCCCTTGGGAATCCCCAGCTTCAGCTTGTTTGCCATTACTTCACCTCCGTTGCAATCGGCTTGGTGAAGCAGCTCACCGTACCCTCGTGGCACACCAGTCCATCGCCTTCAACTTCAACCTTGAACAGCAGCGCATCGTTGTCGCAGTCCGTCGCCATGGAAACAATCTTCAACCGGTTGCCGCTGGTCTCGCCCTTCATCCAAAGCTTGTTGCGCGTGCGCGACCAGAACGTCACAAAGCCACTCTCCAGCGTCTTCGCATAGCTCACCTCGTTGAGGAAGCCCAGCATCAGCACCTCGCCTGTCTTTGCATCCTGCACAATGCCTGCGACCATGCCGCCGGCTTTCGCAAAATCGATGCTCACTGTGTCACTCATCGCCGTCATTCTTCCTCTCACTATTCTCTTATGAATTGCTGCTAATTTTCGTTGGCGTCAATCGCGCAGCAAAAAGCCCGCTCGCGATGTGCGCGTCAGCGGGCCTGTCGTTGGATCCTGGAGTGCGTTCTTACCTGGTTCTCGCTCCGGACACGGCCGCCGATACGCTCTGCGCATGGTGGTGATGGTGTCCGTAATGGTGCTGAAGAACGCTCATTGCCTTTAGGGTATGCGCCATCCCGCCGGCTGTCAATCTTTTGCACCTACACCCAGTGCGGAGACTCTTCATCGGCGGGCGCCGTGGGTTCCACCGGAACGAACTCGCGCTGCCCGTCTTCCGCAACCCGTACCGCGCCCGAGCCAATCTCATACACCCACCCCGAAACCGAAAGCTCGCCCATCGCCATCGCTCCGGCCACCGACGGATGCGTTTTCAAATGCTGCAACTGCAGCAGGACATTCTGCTCAGTCAGCTCTTGAAGCATCGTCTTGTCAGAGCCCTCACGCTGATCCCGTTCATACAAAGACTCCGCTACACTCAGCGCCGCATGCGCGTTCTTCAGCCAGTTCGTCACCGCCGGCAGCTTCTCTGTCGAATCCGGCGCCAGCAGCGCCTTCATAGCGCCGCAGTCCGAGTGCCCACACACCACAACGTGCTTCACACCCAGCGCGCTTACAGCAAATTCAATCACCGCGCTCACGCCGCCCAGCATCTCGCCATACGCCGGAACAAGATTGCCGATGTTGCGCGTCACAAACACGTCGCCCGTTGTCGAGCTCGAAATCAAATTCGGGTCCACCCGCGAGTCCGCGCAGGCAATGAACAGCGTATGCGGCTTCTGCGGCTCGCTCGCCGCCAGCGCAAACATCTCCGCCCGCTCCGGATAAACCTCCATCCGAAACCGCCGCACACCATCCTTCAACTGCTCTAGCACTTCGTCCATGCTGCGCTCTAGCTTTCTTTCCACTTGATGTTGCACCCAATGCTGCTGCGCTGATTCGTATCCGGCCGCTTGCCTGCGATCACCGCATCCAGCGCCGCCCGCAGATCTTTTCCGGTCACCGGAATATCGTTGCCAAAATCCTTGCGCCGCGGACGGCTATCGTCGAGTTGGCCGCGATACACCAGCTTCATCTCCCCATCGAACAAAAAGAAGTCGGGAGTGCACGCCGCCTCGTAAGCCCGCGCGACCTCCTGCATCTCGTCCAGCAGGTAAGGGAATCGCCAACCCAGCCGCTCTGCCTGCTCACGCATCTGCTCCGGGCCGTCGTCGGGATACTGCACCGTGTCGTTCGACTGGATGGCCACCATCGCGATCGGCCCATCGTTGTTGAAGTAGTCCTCCGCGATCCGCGCCAGGCCTTCCTCCACATGCTTCACATACGGGCAATGGACGCACACAAACATCACCAGCAGCCCATGCTTCTTCGTCGCGTCGTCACCGCTCAGCGCAAACACGTCGTCGCGGCTCATCGCCTTGCCGCTCACCACGTCCACCAGCTCAAAAGCCGGGGCGATCGTGCCCAGCTGCACCATGTTCGATTCTGTCCTAGACATAAAACTCTCCGCTCCCCATCATAGCTGCGATCACGCGTCGCTCATCGTGCTTGACCGCGCCTCCCTGCGGATGTATCAAGGCAGCACCATGAAGCCCTCACGCTGGCCGCTCCGCATCCTCGCCCTCACGCTCGCTTCGGCCACGATCGTCTCCGCGCAAACTCCAGCCCCGCCGCCGAAGGAAGACAACCCCGGCCGCCAGGCTCTCAATAACTACCTCAACGCCCTAGCCGCGAAGGACACCGCCGCCCGCCGCGAGACTATCGCCAAAATCACCACACGCGCTCAGGCCATCGAGCGCCAGCGCGAGGTCCGCGCCAAAATCCTCTCCCTCATCGGCACTCTTCCCGAGCGCATCCCGCTCAACCCGCGCCTCACCGGCTCCACGCAGCTCGAAGGCTTCCGCGTCGACAAGGTCCTCTTCGACTCCCAACCCAACTTCCCCATCACCGCTCTGCTCTATGTCCCTACATCGACGTCTGCCAACAAATTCCCCGCCATCGTCATGGCTCCCGGCCACTCCCCCACAGGCAAGGCCGGCGACGTCGCCTTCGCGACCGCCTTCGCCAAAGCCGGCTTCATCGTCCTCTCCTACGACCCTATCGGCCAGGGCGAGCGCCTCCAGTACCTCGACCCGAAGTCCGATCCAGCCAAGCCCACTTCACTCGCCCAGCGTCCCACCGGCGAACACGGCGAAGCCGGCCTCCAGCCCACCCTCATCGGCGACGCCCTCGCCCGCTACTTTCTCTGGGACGGTATGCGCGCCGTCGACTATCTCCAGTCCCTCCCGCAGGTCGACCCCCACCGCATCGGCGCCTTCGGCTGCTCCGGCGGAGGCACCATGACCGCCCTGCTCGGCGCCCTCGATCTCCGCGTCGCCGCTGTCGGCGTAGCTTGCTACACCACCAGCTGGGACGCCCTGCTCCCCTCCGCCAC
>JAZKBC010000076.1:15144-16462 GCA_040388825.1 Acidobacteriota bacterium
CTCCGAGCAATCCACCCCCAACATCATCGCTTCCCACCTCGACTTCCCCGACTGGTCCGAGCTCGCCGCTCCGCGTCCCTACGCCATCATCGCCACCACCAGCGACATGTTCCCCTTCGAAGGCGCCAAGGCCACCGAAGCCGAAGCCCGCCGCTTCTACACCCTCTTCAACGCGCAGTCGGACCTTGCCTTCATCACCGGCCCCGGCGGCCACGGCAACCTCCGCCCCATCCTCCCTCAGATCCTCGCCTTCTTCGCTGCCCATCTCCACCCTGACACCGTCTACGCCAAAAATCTCCCACCCATCACCGACCCCTTCACTCAGCCGCCAAACAAGCCCGGCGCACGTCCAGCCTTTCCACCGCCGCCGCCAGTTTCACTCGTCCAGGTCACCCCCACCGGCCAACTCAGCTCGTCGTATTCCAACATCGCCACCGTCTTCACCCTCAACCAGGCCCGCGCCGCCACCATCACCACGCCACACCCCAAAACTCTCGCTGCGCTCCAACAGGCGATCCGCGAGGTTACTCACGCGGAAACCCATCCCGGCTCGAAGCCTCCGCTCAACTCCCCCAACCCCGGTCCCGACGCCGACCACATTCGCCACCGCCTGCTGCTGCACTCCGAGCAGGGAATCGATCTCGCCGTCGAGTTCTTCCGGCCAACCTCGCCGGGCAAGCACCCGGAGATTCTGGTACTCCGTGACGATCTCGACCAGCCTGACGAAAGTCCCGCCCGTGCGGCCGATCTGCAACGGTTTCACGATCTCGCCGTCGAGGGCACCGCCGTGTTCGTGGTCTGTCCGCGTCCGTCGCCGCCGGGAACAGAAGAGACCAAGGCTCCCATCCTCGGCCCGTTCTATCTCACGGGCCTCCGTTCCCAGCTCGTCGGCAAGACCCTCCTTGGCATGCGCGTCGACGACGTTCTCCATGCCATCGACTTCGCCGCTGACGGCTACACCGTCGACCCCAGCAAAATAACCGCCGAAGCCTCCGGAAACCTCAGCCTCGTTCTCCTCCACGCCGCCGTCCTCGACCCCCGCCTCAAACACATCACCCTCAGCAACATCCTCCCCAGCTACCGCTCCCTCATCGCCACCCCCCTCCCCGTTGACGCCCCCCAGAACATCCTCCCCGGCGTCCTCCGCCATTACGACATCCCCGACCTCATCCGGGCGCTCGGCGCCCGGGTCACCGTTACCACCCCTTAACTTCGTCGCTCGGCGATCTTGCGCTCCACAGCGTCGGATGGTAGCTTTATTGGACGACCAGCTCGTGTCGAATCCATTTCACAGGAACGGCATACCCGCATGAAGATC
>JAZKBC010000076.1:16472-21615 GCA_040388825.1 Acidobacteriota bacterium
GGCACATGCGCAGGGTGGGACCGTACAGGATGGTTGCGTGAACTCGCCGGAGTGCCCGACCGCCATTCTTGGTATCGTCGGAGCCGCTGGAGCGGCCCTGTACGCCCGCTTCCGCCGCTAACCCTTTGCTTCCTGAACGGCCGCCGGTGCTCAAGCATCGGCGGCCGTTCTTTGCTCTGCTCCCGCGTCTTTTCCATGAACCGGCTCTGCTTTCCCGGTACGCCGCTGCATCGGGTAGACTGAACCTCCGTACGTTCCTCCACCCGCTGTTGGAGCCGGGCAACAGGCTCCGTCACAGAAACAGGAATACCCAGGCGTGAACTCCCTCCGACCGTACTTTCTCCGCGATTCCCGGCGACTCCTCAACGGGCAAGCCCTCGTTCTGGCCGCCGTCTTCGGCGCAACCCTCGCATCTGCCACGGCTTCCGCAGCTCAGGCTCCAGCCGCCGCGCCAGCCTCTGCGGCACCAGCCTCATCCGCACCCGTTTCTGACACCGCAGCCGGCCCCGTGCAGATGCAGACCATGCCCGTGCAGCAGGGTGCGGACGCCGCCATCGATGCCGCCCACGCCGCCGCTCTCGCTCGCGAAGATACTGCCAGCCGCCGTTCCCGAAACACGATTGCTCCACAATCGGATACCCAGTTCCAACAGCTGGTTACCGCCACCACCGGTCAGCGCTTGCCCATCTTCGGTGCTTCGCTCTTCAGCGGAGTCCCCAGCACATTCGCTCCTGTCACCGATGTTCCAGTCGCCCCCGGCTACATCATCGGCCCCGGCGACGAGCTTGTCCTCCAGCTCTCCGGCCAGGTCAATCAGCAGCTCCGTCTCACCGTAGACCGCACCGGCGCCATCTCCATTCCCGGCCTCGGAGCAGTCCACGTTGCCGGCGTAGCCTACGCCGACCTCCCCGGCTTCCTCAATCGTCAGCTCGGCACCATCTATCGCAACTACAGCCTGAGCGTGAACCTCGGCTCGCTGCGCACGATTCAGGTCTTCGTCACTGGGCAGGCCGCTCGCCCCGGCAGCTACACCATCAGCTCGCTTAGCACCCTGCTCAACGCCATCTTCGCCTCCGGAGGCCCGCTTTCACAGGGCTCCCTGCGCGACATCCAGGTCAACCGCAACGGCCACACCATCGACCACTTCGACCTCTACGATCTGCTCTTGCGTGGAGACAAATCCAAAGACATCCCGCTCGTCACCGGCGATGTCATCTTCATCCCCGTTGCTGGCCCGCAGGTCGCCATCACGGGCTCGGTCAATAATCCCGCTATCTACGAACTCAAAGGCGAAACCACGGTCGCCGCGGCGCTCGAGCTCGCCGGGGGACAGACTGCCGTCGCCGCCGGCTCCAGCATCCGCCTCGAGCGCGTCTACGAGCGCTCAATGCGCAGCATCGAAGACGTTGCCATCGACGCCGGCAGCACCAGCCCGCTGCGCAACGGCGACATCCTTACTGTCAGCTCCGTTCTCGAGCGCTTCCGCGACTCCGTCACCCTGCGCGGCAACGTCGCCAACCCCGGCCGCTACGTCTGGCACGCCGGCATGCATCTCTCGGACCTGCTGCCCAACAAGGAGTCGCTCATCACCCGCGACTATTGGCGCAAGCGCAACGCCCTCGGCCAGATGGCGCCGGACTACCAGCCCGGTTCCACGAATCCCGTAACCCCCGAAGGCGCCCTCCAGCTTCACGGCAACCAGGCTGACCGCAATGCCGACCAATCCGAATCCGGCAACGCAACAACCACCACTCAGTCTGGGGGCAACTCGGTCGGTACCTCGCTCACCGCCTCCAACAGCGCTTTCGGTCCACGCACGGACGTCATTCTCTCCGCTCCGGACATCGACTGGAGCTACGCCGTCATCGAGCGCCAGAGCGCACAGAATCTAGCCACCTCGCTAGTCCCGTTCAACCTCGGCAAGCTCGTCCTTGATGGCGACGCCTCGCAAAATCTCGAGCTTCTTCCCGGCGACGTCATCACCATCTTCTCCAAGGCCGACATCCGCGTCCCTATCACCCAGCAGACCCGCTTCGTCCGCCTGGAAGGCGAGTTCAACGCCGCCGGAGTCTACAGCGTCCTTCCCGGCGAAACTCTCCGTGGCCTGCTGCAGCGGGTCGGCGGCTTCACTCCGGACGCCTATCTCTACGCCTCCGAGTTCACCCGCGAGTCCACTCGCCGCGTTGAGCAGCAGCGCCTCCGCGAGTACGCCGATCAACTCGACGCCCAGATCTCCGCCTCCAGCGCCAACAGCCAGGCCAGGGCGCTCAGCCCCGCCGACCAGCAGGCCTCCGCGGCCTCCGAGAACGCAGCCCGCGCTGCCGTCAATCGCATCCGCAACATGCAGCCCGTCGGCCGCATCGTCCTTGACCTGCACTCCGACAGCCAGGGCATCGACGCCGTGCCCGACATCCCATTACAGGATGGCGACCGCTTTGTCGTTCCCAGCATCCCCACCACCGTTACCGTCGAAGGCCAGGTCTACAACGCCAATGCCTTCATCTACCAGCCCCACCAGCGAGTCCTCGAATATCTCCGCCGCGCCGGCGGTCCCGACCGCCAGGCCGACAGCAAGCGCACCTTCATCCTCCGCGCCGATGGCTCCGTCGTCAGCCGCCAGTATGCCAACGTCGATCGCACCATCATCTATCCCGGCGACACCATCATCGTCCCCCCCACCATCGACAAGCGCAACACCTTCCAGCACGTGCTCTCCGTAGCGCAACTGCTCGGCAACGTCGGTCTCAGCGCCGCCACATTCGATGTCCTGCTTCATCAATAGCCATGAATCTTCACCTCACTCACGCCGAAACTCGCCGTAAGGTTTTCCCGCTCTCCCACTCAATCCCGGGAGAACGCGCATGAGCTCCACTCCCGGCGTCTCCAGCACGCCCACACCACCGGGCATGGTCGAAATCGACCTCATGAGCACCATCGTCGTCCTGTTCCGCGGCTATCGCAGAATTATCCTGTGGGCTGTCGTCGGACTGCTCCTCGGCGTCGGCCTCTCCTTCGCTTTGCACAAACGCTACACCGCCCTGGCCGAGTTTCTTCCGCCCGTCAACACCGAAATCGCCGCGTCCATGCCCTTCTTCGTTCGCCAGGATCCCAGCGATCTCTACCTCGGAATGCTCTCCAGCCGTTCCGTTCAGGACTCCGTCATCGATGCCACCCACCTGATGGACGTCTACCACTTCCGCTACCGCGACCAGGCCCGCGCCCAACTCGCCCGTCAGTCCAGCTTCAACGTCGAGCAGAACTCACTCATCTCCATTCAGGTCACTGCCGCCGCGCCCGAACTGGCTGCCTCCATCGCCAATGCTTACCTCGATGCCCTCTATAAGCTCAACGGTGACATGAGCGCCTCCGCTGCCGCGCATCGCAGTAAATTTTTCGAGTCCCAGCTAGCCATAGAAAGCGAAAAGCTCTCCGAAGCCGAACTCGCGCTCAAGCAGACCGAAGAGCGCACCGGAACCATACTTCCAGAAGGCGAGGCCCAGGCCGGCCTGCTTGCAATCTCTCGTCTCCAATCCAGCATTCAGGATGCCGAAGCCAGACTCTCCAGTCTCCTCACCGGATCCACCGAGCAGAATCCCGAAGTCGTTCGTCTCCGTGCCCAGATCGCTGCACTGCGCGAGCAGCTTCACCAACAGCAGGGCAGCGTCGGTCCGAAGTCTGGCCTGCCTTCCAACTCCAACCTGCCCGGCCTCATGCTCGACAACCTCCGCAGGACCCGCGACTTCAAGCAGCAGGAGGCTCTCTACGAGTCCCTCACCCAGCAGTACGAAAAGGCCCGCATCGCTGCCCTCGATCCCGGTCCGCAGCTGCAGATCGTCGATCGCGCCGTTGTTCCCGAGCACAAGTCCGCCCCGCCGCGAACTCTCATCACTGTGGTCAGCACGCTCATTGGAGCCCTCCTCGGCGCGCTCTCGCTCGCTCTCGCTCCGCTGTGGTATCGCCTGCGCGCTCGTTTCGTAGCCGCGGGCATCCGGGCGGACGGGAGGTAGCCCGTGTTCGTACCCGAGCTCGAATCTCCAGCGCCCGCCCCCAGCTTCACCTGGACCTGGGGCTGGATCTTCCTTCTCCTCACCGGCCTGCTCTCCTCCACCATCCTGCTCAAAGTCGCGGAGATCCAGTACCTCGAGATCCTCGACGCACTGCAACTCCTTGGTCTTCTGGCCCTCTTCATCCACAACCGGCTGCAGGCCCGAGTTCTTCGTGCCGGCCTCGTCTTCGGAGCCTTCTACCTCGTCTTCATGATCGGCGCGCTCGCCCTTTCGCTCGTCGCCCTCAGCCGCCCCTTTTTCATCCCGGGCGACGTCACTCTCCTCAAGCAGCCCGTGTGGATCACGCTCTCCCGAATTGCCGAGCTCGCCATCGACGCCGGAATAACCATTTACCTCTTCCAGATCTTCACCGTCACTCCCTCACGCTTCCTCTTCACGCTCAAGGTGTATTTCTGGGCCAGCGTCGCCAGCGCCGGCTACTCTTTCGTATCCTTGCCTCTTCATCTCGCTACCGGCCTTCAGGTTGGTGTCTATAACAGCGATAACCGCATGCGGGGTTTCTATAACGAGGGCGGCCCTTACGGCCTCTACGTCATCAGCGCTATGCTGGTTGGTGTCGCTCTTCTCCGTCTTGGCCAGGGAAACCGCTTCCGCCTCCGCGCCGGAATCCTTCTGCTCTTTGCCGCTCTTCTCGGTAGCCGTTCCAAGGCCGCCATTTGCGCCTTTGCTGTCCTGCTGGTGCTTGACGCCCTGATCGTCAAGGGTGTCCGGCGCAAAATATTGGTTATCTGCTCTCTCGCCGCCTCCGTCGCCATTTCCATCGTCGTTGTAGATGTGCCTGCGCAGCTCCGTATCTATCGCCGCGGCATGGCCGCCTATGAGTACCTCTCTCATCTCCGCGAGCACGACGTCAACTTCGTCTACGGTCGCGTTGCCGGGGCATTTCTCGTTCCTCGCATGATCCGCGCTCACCCTTACACCGGCATCGGCTGGGGCAACTATGGCCTCGTGCGCAATGACTCCGTCTACCGCGGCGCTTCCGCCTGGGCCACCTTCGCCGACGCTCCTGGTCTCGGCTTCTTCGGCTTCATCGCCGAACTCGGGATCCCACTTTCAGCTTTCCTTGTGCTCTGCTT
>JAZKBC010000076.1:21625-23020 GCA_040388825.1 Acidobacteriota bacterium
CTCTGCTTCCTCGTCCCGTACCTCTACGCTCGCCGCGTTCACGCTCCGCTCTACATCAGGAACCTTGCTCTCCTGCAGCCGCTGGTTCATCTTTTCGGGGCCCAGCTGAACCTCACCTATCCCTGGGTCACCACCGCCTTTGCTCTCGCTCTCACCTACCTCTATGCCCACGGCGCTTTGCCCGTACTTGCCGTGAGTCCCAGCCCCTCACCCACTCCGCGTCTCGTTGAAGCCACGCTCTAATCACGCCTCTCCGCTTCGCTTGCTAAACTACCCCGATGACTGCGTTCCACCCGGTGAACCTCGCTTGAATCGTGCTGCCTGTACCATCGTCTCGCCGAACTACCTCGCCTACGCGCGAACTCTTTCCGCGTCTTATCTGGCCCAGCATCCCGGCCACCGCTTCTTCGTCCTCATCGTCGCCGACCTCGACGACGCCAAACCCTTCGTCATCGACGACTTCATCCCCATCATGCTCCCGAAGATTGGCATCCCCAACCTTCGTGCTGAAGCCATGAAGTACGAAATCCTCGAGCTCAACACCAACGTCAAGCCCAGCTTCCTCAAGTTCCTCCTCAACACCTACAAGCTCGACCAGCTAACCTATCTCGATCCCGACATCTTCTGCTACGCTCCCCTGACACCTGTCTTCGAAGCCCTCGATGCTGGCGCCTCCGCAGTCCTCACTCCGCACCTCACCACACCCGTCTTCGATGGCCGCAGCCCCAGCGAGCAGGACCAGCTCTTCAACGGCACCTTCAATCTCGGCTTCATCGCCGTCAACTCCACGCCGGAGTCCCTCAACCTCCTCGACTGGTGGGAACGCCGCTGTCTCGATCTCGGCTTCAGCGAAGGCCGTACCGGCCTCTTCGTCGATCAGAAATGGATGAACCTCGCTCCTGGTTTTTTCCCCGGCGTCGCTATCCTCCGCCATCCCGGATGCAACATGGCCTACTGGAACCTCCACGAGCGCTCTCTCCAGCCCATCGGCAACGGCTACCTCGTCGAAAGCGCGACCACCGCCCAGCCCGTTCCACTCTGCTTCTTCCACTTCAGCGGCATCGACGTCAACGACCCTGACGTCCTCTCGAAGAACACCAACAGGTTCACCCTCGCCGACCGCCCTGACCTCCACACGCTCATCGCTCACTACAAGGCCACCGTCAACGCCAACCACCACGCCTCCGAGTCCCTCCCTTACGGCTTCGATCGCTTCTCCGATGGCACAACCCTCAACCGCCTCGCTCGCCGCCTCTACGCTGCCCACCAGCAGCACTTCCTCAACGATGATCCCTTTGCCGCAGGATCCCGCTTCGCAGCTTTTGCCAAACGTCTTGGCGTGGTAAAGGGAAGTGCGACCCCTGCCAAAGCCACCTGGCGCGAGTTCAATCCGCG
>JAZKBC010000076.1:23030-24288 GCA_040388825.1 Acidobacteriota bacterium
AGGCTCGCTCTCCGTTGGCTCGGCCCCGTCAGATACGAACTCCTCATGCGCTACCTCTCGTACATCACAGTCCTGCGCCATCAAACCTTCCTCCGGGACCCCCAGTGGCCCGCCGAGAAACCGGAGCCATAAACATGCCTCGGGCGCTGCTCATCAAACTCGGTGCCATTGGCGACTGCATCATGGCAGTCCCCGCCGCCCACGCCCTCCATCAGCAGGGCTATCAGGTCGACTGGGTCTGCGGACAGGCTGCCGCTCCAATCCTCGCCCTCTATCCCTGGATCAATCTCCACGTCATCGACGACCACGCCCTCCTTCGCGGAACCCCCGTCCAACGCATCCGCGTCATCCTCGCTCTCTGGCGTCGTTTCGCGGGCCAGTCGTTCGACCTCTGCGCCACCCTCTACTACGACTCTCGCTACAAGCTGATAACACTCCCCATCCGCGCCCGCCGCAAGGTCCTTCTTTCGCACACCGACCGCTCGCTCACCCTGTTGCCGGGCCGTCACCACACCGACGAGTACCTCCGCATCCTCACCGGTCGCCCCGACGGCGAAACCCCGGCCCGCACGCCGCCCGTCGCTCCAACCTCCATCCCGCCCTCAACGCTGCTTCCTCAACCCGCCAAACACCGCATTCTCCTCGTTCCCGCCGGGGCTCGCAACATGATGCGCGACGACGCCCTGCGTCGCTGGCCCGTGGAGAGTTACGTCTCTCTCGCCTCCACACTTTTTCTGCGCGGCTTCGAAGTCGTTCTCGTCGGAGGTCCCGACGACGCCTGGGCCTCACCCCTCTTCACCCATCTCCCCGTCGTCGATCTCATCGGTAAGCTCTCGCTGGTCGAAACCCTCTCGCTGCTCGACTCTGCCGCCGTCACCGTCACGCACGACACCGGCCCCCTTCATCTCGCGGGGATCACCTCAACAGCCATCGTTTCGCTCTTCGGTCCCACCGACCCCAATGGCCGCCTGCCCCAGCGCCCCAACGCCGTCGCCCTCTGGGGCGGGGAAGACTTCGCCTGCCGCCCCTGCTACGACGGCCGCGACTTCGCCGCCTGCACGCACAACGGTTGCATCCGCCAACTCACACCCTCAATGGTCCTTGCCGAAATCGACCTCCTCCTCGCCGCTCGCACCGAAAGCCGCAACCTTCTGCCAATCGTCCGCAGCACGCCCATCGCCACGCAGGCCCGATGACCCAGCCCACCCCATCCCCAGCTCTCTTCCTCGATCGCGACGGCGTCATCAATGTCGACACC
>JAZKBC010000077.1:0-2562 GCA_040388825.1 Acidobacteriota bacterium
CTCGTAGCCGGGGGTGTCGCGGCAGGCAGAGACGATGCGGGCTAGGCGGCGGTCGTGGACGTCGATGGTGTGCTGGACGCCGGATTTGCCTTTGAAGTTGAAGATGATTTTCGAGCCGGTGACGGAGACGTGGCGAGTGCGGAGGGTGGTGAGGCCGAAGCTGCCGTTGGTGCGGGCATACTCCTCGTTGCCTACGCGGATGTAGGTGGTTTCCATGAGGCGGACGATGGTGGCGAGGACTTTTTCGCGCGGGTGGTTGGGGCGGGCGAGATCGTGGTCGACGTGCTCGCGGATGAGCGGGAGGGCGCGGCCGAAGTCGAGGAGGCGTTCGTATTTGGCTTCGTCGCGTGTTTCGCGCCAGCGGGGATGGTAGCGGCTCTGCTTGCGCCCGCGAGCGTCGCGGCCGGTGGCCTGGAGGTGGCCGTTGGCGATGGGGCAGATCCAGACGTCGGTCCAGGCGGGAGGGATGACGATGGAGCGGATGCGGGCGAGGGTTTCGGGGTCGCGGACGGGAGTGTTGTCGGGGGAGACGTAGCGGAAGGATTTGCCGGAGCGGATGCGGCGGATGCCGGGGCGGGTGTCGTAGACGTAGCGGAGGTGAGCGGCGTGGGCGGAGTCTATAGGGGTGGTTGCGGGAGTGGGCCGGCGTTGCATCCGGGGTTGGATGCTGAAAGGCAGGGAGTAGGGAGTAGGGAGTAGGAAGTAGGAAGGAGGGAGTGGGATTAGGCGATGCGGGAGGGCATCATGGCTACGTTGCTGGCGGGGGGAGCGATGGGGTTGAGGGTGGGGGCGCGGTGGACACGGTTGCGACCGGCGGCCTTGGCGGCGTAGAGGGCGGTGTCGGCGGCGAGGAGGAGGTCCTGGCGGGTGCAGTTGCCGATGCGCTCGATGGTGGCTACACCGCAGGTGACGGTGGTCCAGAGTGCAGCTTCGGAGTCTTCACCGGTTTCTGTAGCAGGGCTGCCAGCGATCTGGACCATGGCGCGGAAACGTTCGGCAACCTTGTAGGCGGCCTGGAGATCGGTTTCGGGGAGGAGGATGACGAACTCGTCTCCGCCGTAGCGTGCGGCGAAGTCGTGTTTGCCGCGGAGCGACTGGAGCATGAGGGCGGCGACGCGCTTGAGGACCTGGTCGCCGTGGAGGTGGCCGCGGGTGTCGTTGACGACTTTGAAGGAGTCGACGTCGATGAGGATGGCGGAGAGCGGGGTCTTGCGGTTGCGCGCGCCGTTCCAGAGTGACGTGAAGCGCTTCTCGAAGGCAGCGCGGTTGGAGATGCCGGTGAGGGCGTCGCGCTCGGAGAGGCGTTGGAGCTCGGTGTTGGCGGCGGCGAGGGCTGTGCTCTGGGCTTGATTGCGGAGTTGGAAGAGGAAGTTGAGGCGCTCCTGGCGTTCGAGCGAGTAGCCGGCGGTGAAGGTGAAGCAGGCGGCGCAGAACAGAGCGATGGACCAGGAGACCTGATCGGTGAGGGAAAGGGAGGGATTGGCGAAGAGGAACGCGGAGTTTCCGGCGACGCAGAGCAGGGTTGCGCCCGCAGCGGCGTCGAGACGCAAGCGGAGAATGATGCCGATTCCGAGCAGGACGACGATGGTTACGACCTGCGTGCCGGCGACGGCGGCCATGGCCTCGTGGCGATAGAGGAAGAAGGTGCTGAAGGCCACAAGCTGAACGGCGATAAAGCGGGCAAGCTCGCGGATGAATATCGAAGTTTTGCGGCGGACGATCCACTTTACCAGCATGAGCAGCGGAAGGACGATGCCGCAGCGAACGAGAAGAGCGGTGTGGAAGTGGGGGCGGATGCTGAAGTAGTCGGCGAGCAGGAGCAGGCAGTAGGTGGCGTTCATGACCCAGCCGAGTGTGGCGATGCTCTGTTCGCGTGCGGCGTCGGTGGAGGCGTTGAATATGCGTTCGAGGGCCCTGGGGAAGCGGAGGTCGCGGAGGAAACGGGCCTGCAAGCGATCAAACTCGCGATCGACGGGGAGTACCGAGATGTCAATTTGGTCGAGACTCACATGTCAAGCATAGGACCGCATTGTGTCATCCGCGATGACACAGAGTGTGTAGAGAAAAGATGAATCTTGTGGAAAGTGGCCGGGGATGCGACGGTTGTGTCCGGCCTAGTAGCGGGCGATGGCGGGGTCGACCTGGCGGGACCAGGCGTCGATGCCTCCGGCGATGGATTGGGCCTGGGAGAAGCCCTGGTTGCGGAGCCAGACGGTGACGGAGAGGGAGGTCTTTGGCCTGGGTGGGGGTGATTTCGAGGTCCATGGGTTAAGGATAGCGCGAAGGCTGGGTGGCGGACCGTTTTGGGCTGCTGGCAAACCAAGGGTGATGCAGGTCACGGAGAGGGAGGGGGTTGGGGGCCATACTGGCGCTTAAGAAATACAGCGTGAAATTGGCGGGCGATCCTGGAGGCACGATGGTTACGGCGGAGCAGGTGAGCAGCGAGCGGGCAGTTGAGGTGGTCGAGCGGACGTGGGCGCGGTGGGCTCGGCGAGTGTTTGGGGGAGTGGGGGAGATGGATGCGGTGGTGACGCATTGCCGGGAGCCATTGGATTGGCTATC
>JAZKBC010000078.1:0-5365 GCA_040388825.1 Acidobacteriota bacterium
AAGCTGAAGACCGCGGATTATGCGGAGTTTGGGACGCGGTCGTCGAGTGGGGATGTAGAGAAGGTGGATCGGAGGATTGCGCCGTCGCGGCAGCTTTCGAAGAAAGAGGCGGAGGGGGCTACGGTGAAGAGCTGGCTGGCGGGGGCGGATGGGTGGGTGGCGTCCGCGCGGTGAGTGTGCCGGTTCCTGGCAAAAGACGTCAGGAATCCAGTTTAGAGTTTTGAGTTTAGAGTCTGGAGTTTGTCGGGGCGGGGGTTGAATGCCCGGCGATGAGTTGGTGGTGCGTTTTGGGGAAACAGATGCCAGTTTTACTCGCTGGGGCCCTGAGAGTTGGGGCCGAGGCCCAGTTTGATGATGGCGCGGGAGTCGGGCATGATTTTGGTTTGCCAGCCGTTGTCGGATTGGAGCTTTTGCATGGCGGCGATGGAGGCCGCGTCCCACTTGCCGGTGGGCTCGCCGGTGAGATAGCCCTGCTTGATGAGGGCGGTCTGGATCTCGGTGGCGCGCTCGGTGGTCATGGCAATGTGGGTGAGGACCGGCTTGGACTTGTGCGACTTGGAGGTGTGGGAGGTGTGGGCTCCGCGTTTGGTGGGGTGGCTGGTGGTGGTGTGGTGTGTGGTGGTGTGGGTGGTCTTGTGCTGGGTGACGGCCGGCTTCTTGTGAGTCGTAGCGGCGAGCGCGGGGAGGGCGACGGTGAGGATGGCGGCGGAGACTAGAGCGCGTGCGGAAGAGATCATGCGGAGCCTTGGTGTGGATTGGTTGCCAGTTGCCTGGAACTCGCCGGTTGGGTGGTCCAGACGAGCCTACTGGATCGGGCGGGCGGGATCAAATGGTTTCCCGAGGCGTGCTTCTGTTGGACTGGGTGGAAGGGGCTGGGGGAAGCAGGGGCAGCGGGCAGCCGAGGTTTACCCACTCATGACGATGGGACTGTCATGAATGGGCCACCCGAACGTTTGTGCCACCCGAAGGTTTGTGCCACCCGAACGTTTGTGACACCCGAACGTTTGTGACATTCGAAGGTTTGTGACACCCGGACTGGAAGTGTTGATTAGGGGAGGGTTCCGCCTACGATGGCGTTGCCGGCGGTGGGGCTGCGGGGATCGCGGAGGACGAAGACTACGTCGTCGCCGGATTTGAGGCTGCCGACGATGTTGCGGTAGTCACTGTCGCTGGCGATGGAGTGGCGGTTGATTTCGGTGATGATGACGCCCTTGGTGAGATTGATCTCGTCGGCGAAGGAGCCGGGACGGACGCTGGTGACGGCGACTCCGCCCTTGACGCCGAGTTTGGAGGCGATGGCTGGGGTGATGCTCTGGACCTTGATGCCGAGCTTGTTTTCGCCGGCGTCGGACTCCTGCGGCTTGGCGGTGTCGGTGGGGACCATGCCGAGGTTGGCGTAGAGCTTGGCGCGATCGACGATGCCGACGGTGGCGTCCTGATGCTTGCCGTCGCGGAGGAAGCCGACGCGGACGGTGCCGCCGGGGGCCTTGGCGGAGACGATGGCGACGAGCTCGTCGCCGTTCTTGACGTTCTTGCCGTCGATGGTGAGGATCACGTCCTGCGGCTGGATGCCGGCCTTGGCGGCGGGGCCGTCGGGGACCACGGAGGAGACGAGGACGCCGCCGTTGGAGAAGTTGTACATGCGGCTGACGGCGGAGGACTGCGCGGCCTGGAAGGTGATGCCGATGGACCCGCGGGTGACCTTGTGCTGCGGGCTGATGAGCATGTTGTAGACGTTGATGATGGTGTTGGAGGGCATGGCGAAGCCGACGCCTTCGGAGCCCATCGATTGCGTGTAGATGGCGGTGTTCATGCCGACGACTTCGCCGTCCATGGCGACGAGCGGGCCGCCGGAGTTGCCGGGGTTGATGGCGGCGTCGGTCTGGATGAACTTCTGGAACTGGGACTGGGAGACGCCGTTGGCACCGGCTTCGTCGATGGTGCGGTTTTTGGCGGAGACGATGCCCGCAGAGACGGTCTGGTTGAGGCCGAAGGGGCTGCCGATGGCGAGAACCCAGTCGCCGACCTGGGCGCCGTCGGAGTTTCCGAGTTTGACGGTGGGGAGAACAGCGCCCTTGGGATCGATCTTGATGACGGCGATGTCCGTGTCTTTGTCGACGCCGATGACGGTGGCGGGACGGCCGGGATCGGCGTCGTCTTCGGGGTCGGTGGAGAGCTTGACGTAGATGTGGTCGGCTTTGTCGACGACGTGATTGTTGGTGATGATGTAGCCGTTGGTATCGACGATGAATCCGGAGCCGAGAGCGCGGGAGGGGCCGGAGTCGGGAGCTTCATCGCCGCCGCCCTGGCCGCCGAAGAACTTGTGCAGGAAGTTCTGCATGTCGTTGGACTGGTCGTTCTGGTCGTCGCCGCCATCGGCGTCAGGTGCAGGCTGGCCTTTTTTGCCTTTGGAGGCCTTGGGGAGCTGCTCGGTGTTGATGTTGACGACGGCGGGGCCGACGTTCTTGGCGATTAGGGTGAAGGCGTTGGAGAGGTTCTTGGGATCGGGGATGGTGAGCTGATGGGCGTCCGAGGAGTTGATCTGCTGGCCGTTGGCGCTGACGCGTCCGGTGAAGAGGGAGCCGGCGAGGATTCCGATGGAGAGCACGGCGAGGAGGGTGAAGACGCTGGTGAGGTGGCCGGAGCGGACCTTGTGCTGGAGGCGGGCGAAGCGGCTCGGTGTGATGTCGGGTGATTGCATGAGTGGGTCGGTTCCTCGGTGATGCGGTGGTTCCAATTGGATGCTGCGCGGGGCGCTGGTGGCCGGTGAAAGTGGCTCGGGCGCGGTGAGTTGCGGCCGGCGGGTGTTCCTAAGGTAGACGTTAGCGCGGGGGAAAAGATGCGGTCGCTGACGACTAGCTAAGGATACAAGGGATTAGCGGTGGGTGGGTTGGGACGAAGGAAGTTGGGGGCGAGCTCGGCGAGGAGGATTCCGGCGAGGATGAGGGCGGCTCCGGTGAGGGCGCGGGGGCCGAGGTGCTCGTGGAAGAAGAGGAGGGAGGTGAGCCAGGCGAAGACGGGCTCGAGGGTGACTATGAGCGCGGTGTGCGAGGCGGGGATGTGCTGCTGGGCGTAGCTCTGGATGGTGAAGGCGGCGGCGGTGGCGAGGACGGCAGTGACGGCGAGCGCGATGAGGACGGTGGGGGTGAAGAGGGCGTGGGGGTGGGCTTCGAGCGGGAGCGTGAGGAGCATGAAGAGGGTGGCGAAGGTGACCTGGAGCGCGCCGAGCTGGCGGGCGTTGAGGTGATGCGCGGCTCGGGCGAGGGTGAGGAGGTGTCCGGCGAAGGCGAGGGCGCAGAGGAGGGTGAGGATTTCGCCGAGGCCGAGGCCGGAGAGGAGAGCGCGGCTGGAGCCGGGGGGCGTGGTGAGGAGGACCAGGCCGGTGAAGGCGAGCAGGGCTCCGAGGTAGGCGGAGGGGCCGGGGCGCGGGGTGTTGGCGGGGGCAATGCCGGGAATGGCGGCGAGGAGAGGAACGAAGACGACGACGAGGCCGGTGATGAAGGCGGATTTTGAGGGGGTGGTGTGGGCGAGGCCGGCGGTTTGGAATTGATAGCCGGCGGCTAGCATGAGGCCGGCCAGGGCTCCGAGCTTGAGCTGGGGGCGGGAGAGGTGGCGGAGGGTGGTGGCGTTGATGGCGAGAAGGATGGCCGAGGCAATGGCCATGCGGAGGAGATTGAAGAGGAGAGGGGTGATGTGGGAGAGGGCGGATTTGACGAGGGGGAAGGTGACTCCCCAGACGAGGACGGCTGCGATGAGGAGGAGGTGGGCGGAGAGGCGCTGGCGGGAGGTGGAGGGCATGCGTCAGGGGGCGAGGTATTCGGTTTTGCCGTCGACTACGGTGCGGAGAACGCGGGTGTGGAGGATTTGCTGGGGTGTGGAGGTGGTGAGGTCGTGGTCGAGGACGATGAAGTCGGCGAGGAAGTGGGGGGCGAGGCGGCCTTTGACTTGGTCGCGGAACTCGGCGAAGGCGGAGCCTTGGGTGTAGGTGTAGAGGGCTTGATTGAGGGTGAGTTTTTGTTCGGGGTGGAAGGTTTGGGTGCCTTCGACGTTGGAGCGGGTGATGGCGGCGTAGAGGCCGCGCATGGGGTTGATGGATTCGACGGGGTAGTCGGTGCCGAAGGCGAGGGGGACACCGTGGTCGAGGAAGGACTTCCAGGCGTAAGCGCGGGAGGCGCGGTCGGGGCCGAGGCGCTGGGTGGCCCAGGCCATGTCGGTGAGGAGGTGGGAGGGTTGCATGCTGGCGATGACGCCTAGTTGGGCGAAGCGTGCAAACGCGTCCGGCGAAAGGACCTGTGCGTGTTCGATGCGGAAGCGGAAGTCGCGGGGGGAGGTGGCGCAGGGTTTGGTGGTGACGATCTGGGAGTCGGGGTCGTGGGGAGGGGCGGGGCAGTTGGCGGGGATGCCGGATTGTTCGGCGGCTTCGAAGGCGTTGAGGGCGATGTCGTTGGCGCGGTCGCCGATGGCGTGGAAGCCTAGCTGGAAGCCGTCGGCGGCGCGGGTGGAGGCCATTTCGTTGAGCTTCTGCTGGTCGTAGCGAGTGATGCCTTCGTTGGTGTCGTCGTCGGCGTAGTCGGCGTTGAGGGCGGCGGTGCGGGAGCCGAGCGAGCCGTCCATGAAGGCTTTGAGCTGGGTGAGATGGAGGCGGAGGTCGTTGGGGGAGTGGGAGGCGCGGCGGGCGTCGAGGGTGGCGATGGGGAGGGAGAAGTCGATCCACTCGGCTACGCGGATGGAGAGGTGGTTCTGGTGTTCGAGCTCTTCGTAGACGAGCCAGGCGTTCCAGGAGGAGAAGTCCTGGATGGAGGTGACGCCGTGGGAGAGGGCGTCGTTGATGGCGATGGCGATGGCTTTGTGGAGGGCTTCGAAGGAGGGGGGAGGGATGTGGGCGGCGACGAGGGAGAGGGCTGGGCCTTCGCGGACGATGCCGGTGAGTTCGCCGTGGGCGTCGTGGTCGAGCTTGCCGCCCTGGGGGTCGGGCGTGTCGGAGGTGAGGTGGGAGGCCGTGAGGGCGGCGGTGTTGACGATGGCGATGTGGCCGTCGGTGCGTTCGAGGTAGGCGGGGTGGCCGAGGGTGACGGCGTCGAGGTCCTGGCGGGTGGGGAGCCTTTTAGTGGGCCACTTGGTGTGGTCCCAGCCGCCGCCCTGGATCCACTCGCCGGGCTTGAGGGTGAGGGCGTAGGTGTGGATTTTGTCGAGCATGGCGGCGAGGGTGGGGACGTTGTCGAGGTCGACGGAGAGGCGCTGGAGGCCGGCGGATTCGGTGTGGGTGTGCGCGTCGTTGAAGCCGGGCGTGACGAAGGCGCCGTGGAGGTCGATGAGCTGGGTGTTGCGGGCCTTGAGGGCGAGGATGGTGCTGTCGTCGCCGAGT
>JAZKBC010000078.1:5380-7331 GCA_040388825.1 Acidobacteriota bacterium
GGGGAGGAGATGCGCGCCGGTGAGGATGTGGGCGTTGTAGAAGATGGCGTCGGGTTGCTGGGCCGCGGCGGCTGTGGTGAGAGTGAGAGCTAGGAGGAGGGTCTTCACGGAGATGAGTTTAGCGCGGGTGGTGGGGCGGCGGGCAGTTGTGCGGGTTCGGGCAGAATACGGAGGTTCGCTTCGCTGCGGTCAGGATGACGGACGTTGGAAGGGCTTGGGGCTTACTCCTCGGTGATGCGTTCGGTTTGTTTGGACATGGTGGCGGTGCGTTCGAGTTTGTCCCAGCTGAAGCTTTTGCCGTCGATGGCGCGCTTGACGGTTTTGATGAGGACCCAGGAGAAGAGCTGGCGGTAGGTGAAGCGCTGGATCCAGATGTGGACGAGCAGCCAGGCGTCGCCCTTGCTGGCGGGGTGTTTGCGCTCGAGCATGAAGGCGAGCGCGGAGGCGGCGAAGTCGATGAGCAGGAAGGTGCCGAAGAAGAGCAGAAGCTTGTAGAGGTCGGCGGTGCTGGTGGTGTCGGGGTGGTAGTGCTTGTCGACGAAGTAATGGATGATGCCGAAGACGAACATGAAGTCGATCAACGGCGAGACCAGCGGAAGAATGATCTGGAAGATGACGATGTTGGGCAGAGCGAAGAGGCCCATGGCGCGGCGATGGACGATGGCCATCTTGTGCTTGTAGACGGCCTGCAGAATTCCGAAAGACCAGCGGAAGCGCTGGCGGGCGAGGCCGTTGGCGTTGACGGGAGCTTCGGTGAAGGCGAGCGCCTGGTCTTCGTAGATGACGGCGTAGCCCTGTTCGAGCAGGTTCATGGTGAGGTCGGCGTCTTCGGCGACGGTGTCGGGGTGGTAGCATCCGCCGGCTTTGACGGCTGAGGTGCGCCAGGCGCCGATGGCTCCGGGGACGACCATGACGACGTCGAAGAGATCGAGCGCGCGGCGTTCGAAGTTTTGCGAGGTGATGTATTCGAGCGCCTGCCAGCGGGTCCAGAGGTTGACGCGGTTGCCGACCTTGGCGTTGCCGGCGACGGCGCCGATGTGGGGGTTGGCGAAGTGGCAGACAAGGCGGCTGATGGCGTCGTGCGCGATGACGCCGTCGGCGTCGATGCCGACGTAGACCTCTTCTTCAGTTTGTGCGAGCGCGTAGTTGAGGGCTTCGGCTTTGCCGCCGTTGGGCTTGGTGAGGAGAGTGACTTTGCCGGCTTCGATTTCTTTAGCGTAGGTGTCGCGGACGATCTGGCTGGTGTTGTCTTTGGAGCCGTCGTCGATGACGATGATGCGGATGTTTTTGTAGTTCGACATGAGCACCGATCGCACGGTGCGGGCGATGACCTTCTCCTCGTTGTAGGCGGGGATGAGGACAGCGACGCGGGGCTGGTAGTCGGCGGTGGCGAAGTTTTTGCGCTTGCGGAAGCGGTCGATGATGGCGCAGACGCCGATGACGATCAGGCGCAGGCTCATGAGGAAGTCGCCGATGAAGAAGACGTCGAGGACGAAGTGGTTGAAGAAGGCGATGAAGAAGAAGGCGATGGAGTCGTTGAAGGCCTGGAAGCGCTGGCCCTGCTTGAGCGGCGGCATGACTTCGTCGCGGGTTTTGCCGAGGAGCTCGTAGACGGGGACGATCTTGTAGCCGTGAGCGCGGAGAGCGGTGATGAGCACGGGGAGAGCAGCGACGGTGGCAGAGCGGTCGCCGCCGCCATCGTGCATGAGGATGACGGAGCCCTTCATCCAGGGCTTGGCGTCGAATTGATTGATCTGGTCGAAGACCTCTTTGACGATCTCCTGCGGGCTCTTGCGGGGGTGCTCGTTCCAG
Source organism: Acidobacteriota bacterium (assembly GCA_040388825.1). Taxonomy (GTDB): domain Bacteria; phylum Acidobacteriota; class Terriglobia; order Terriglobales; family Acidobacteriaceae; genus Granulicella. The sequence continues at coordinate 7,193 of JAZKBC010000078.1, forward strand.
TCGTCGGTGTCGATCTTGTCGCCGAGAATGATGTAGCCGAGGTGGTTCTCGATGCGGTCGACGGGGGCGGCCTGGTCGTTGGTGTCGGGCTCCTGGTCGATGGAGTAGGGCGGGCGGAAGTAGACGGGGTTGACGCCGA
>JAZKBC010000079.1:0-10673 GCA_040388825.1 Acidobacteriota bacterium
CAATGATCGCCACCATCAACGGCAGCCCCAGCATCCCCGCGCGCACAAACGACTCCGGCGACCCGCCCACTCCCAGCCATATAGGAATCTTCTCTTGCAACGGACGCGGATAAACTCCCTGCCCCGTCAGCGCCGGCCGAAACTTCCCGGCCCAGCTCACCTTCTCGCTCTCCCGAATCTTCAGCAGCAGCTCGAGCTTCTCCGCAAACAGCTCGTCATAGTCTTCGAGGTGCAGCCCAAACAGGGGAAAGCTTTCTACAAACGATCCCCGCCCCACCACCATCTCCGCGCGCCCGCCGCTCAGCAAATCCAGCGTCGCAAACTGCTGAAACACCCGCACCGGGTCCGCCGCGCTCAACACCGTCACCGCGCTCGCCAGCTTGATCTGTTTCGTCCGCATCGCAGCCGCAGCCAGAATCACCGGCGGCGCCGAGTCCAGAAACTCCGCCCGATGATGCTCGCCAATTCCAAACACATCCAGCCCCACCTGGTCGGCAACCTCCATCCGCTCGACCAGTTGCCGCAGTCCCTCCGAAGGATTCGCCGCTCCGCCTTCACCCACACTCCACGCCGCAAAGCTGTCCACGCCAATTTCCATCATCTTCATTCGATTCCCTCCGCACCACGAGCGATTCAACCCCATCGACCTCATCGCCTTTCATCCCGTAGCATCGAACCCACATGCGTCCTACCCGCACTCTCGCCGCCGCCATCTCATTACTCATGCTCTCCGGCTGCCATCACCAGCCCGCTGTCCCCGAGACCCCCATGCCCCCCAACACCATCCTCCTCTCGCAGATGATGCGCCAGCTCTCCGCGCAACCCGGAGCCATCGAAGACGTCCTCCACCAGCTCGACCCCTCGCTCGCACCCACCGGCAAACGCGGCCCCGCCCTCCTCACCCCCGAACTCCTCGACAAACTCCGTAAACAAATCCTCGGCAGCGACTGGCAAGGCCTAGACCGCTTCCCCGGCTGGGACATGCGCAAGATCACGGCGAGCATCGACGTCCTCACGCACACCGTCGCCAAACCCACCGCACCCACGCCCGCCGCCAGCCTCCTCGACCTCGGCCCCTACTCCCTCAACCAGAGCGACACCATCTCGCTCGAACAGCCCTCCACGCTCCCACCCTTCACCACCGAAGGCATCGTCGCACCTCTCGGCCACGGCATCACCCGCGGCGACGGCCCCAACTCACTCGCCCCCGAGCACAGCGAATCGCAACGCCTCGCCTACATCCTCAACCGCCTTGCCGCCAACCAGCTCGACGGCGTTCCTCACGTCAACGTCCTCTGGAACGCCGAGCGCACACCCTATCTTCCCGAAGAGCTGATCGAGGACATCATCGCCACCGGCCAAACCGTCACCGTCACCGACACCCGCTACTTCGCCAACTTCGCTCACTTCCACTTCAACGGCGAAGACGTCATGGCCCCCTTCTGGATCAACACCAACCTCCTCATCCCCAACACCAACCGCCCGCTCCTCGTTCCCGTAGCCCACGCCGAGCTCGAATGGCACATCCGCGGTCCGCTCCTCAACGCCGACATCAGCTACTACTTCGGCATCGACGGCAAAGCCGAGTGGCGCACCATGGACACCCTCGACCAGCCCTGGGTCCTCAAGCGCGACGCCCACACCTACACCGGCGATCAAGCCATCGAAGCCACCCGCCTCGCCGGCCTCCTCACCGTCGCCTACCAGCATCTCCACATCGCCCACCCCGAGCTCCCCTTCGGCGGCTACTTCACCCTCGGTGTCTGCCAGGACGGCATCGCCGCCATCGAAAAGAAGCTCACCGGCGTCACCACTCTCTACCCCAACACCGCCCGCGAAGAGTTCTTCTCCGACACCCGCGACGCCGAGATCAACACCCTCATCCACTCCATCCCCAAGGACCGCGAAAACACCGTCGCCGATCCCGCCCGCGTCTTCGGCTCTCTCCCCATCGCTCCCGCCACCACCGCGGATCGTCCTTCAGCCTTCGCCGTCGTTGCCGGAGCCTCTCTCCCGAGCGACGGCCCCTTCGACGCCGTCACCATCCCCGGCCTCGCCTCCGACCTCAACCTCACCTACGCCGCCTGGCGCTCCGGCCGGCTCAATAAGCGCCACTGGCTCTCGTCTCAAACCAAAATCACGCTCCTCTTCGGCTCCATCGGCCTCGCCGCAATCTGGCTCGCACTCAAAACTCGCCACCTCTTCCCGCAACCCTCCGTGCAACGCAAGCGCCGCTAACCACGCTCCAATGCACGGGAGGTTTCACCCAATGGCAACCAAAAAGGCAACCAAGAAGTCACCAGCAAAGAAGTCCGCAACGAAGAAGGCCCCCGCAAAGAAAGCCGCGAAGAAGACCGCAGCCAAAAAGTCTTCCGCTAAGAAGTCCACCCGCAAGTACAGCCCCGCCGCCGGCAAGCAGGTCGAGACGGAAATGCGCGAGATGAAGAAGGGCACTCTCAAGAGCGGCCGCAGCGGCAAGAAGGTCACCAACCCCAAACAAGCCATCGCCATCGGCCTCTCCGAAGCCCGCAAGAAAGGCGCCAAGGTCCCCAAAAAGAAATCCTGACCGCCCCCACACCCAAACAGAAGCGGCTGCCATCGGCAGCCGCTTCGCTTTTCTACTCCCTACTCCCTATTCCCTACTCCCTGTTCTCCGCCACTTCCCCCACATCATGCTTGCGCACATAGCTCCGATAAACGCTGATGTGGAAGCACGCCTGCTGAAACTCCTCTTCCACGTCCACCTTTCCAGACTCCATCAGCGGCAGCAGGTAAGTCCGCATCCACGCAATCTCTTCCATCGACATCCCATGCTTGCCAAAGTCCAGCGCCTGCCCCGTCAAATGTGGAGAAGCCGCATCTCCGGAAGTCGCCGCCGCGTTCCCATTCACCCGCTGCAACCGCCGCTGATACGCCACCGTTCGCACCGCCGAGCTCAACTCCAGCGGCTCATGAAACTGCTTGTAGAACGCCCGCGAAGTATCCTCGGCAAACTTCACCGTCCACGGCCGCGCTGTCCTCCGTGCCGCCGGCAGCTCAGGATTCACCCTCAGCCCCGCCGTCTCCGGAAAGCTCACCAGCAGATGGTGCGCCACCATGCTCTGCAACTGCGCATCCGTACGTATCCGGTTCAGCCCCGCCGCATCGGCCATCTCGTTCTGATGAATCAAAATCTCGCGCGACCCCGTCAGCGCCGCCGGCATAATCAGTCGCCCATCCCGCCCATACAGCCCGGGAATCCGCGGCGCCATCGCCTCTTCGGCCATCTCCGCATGGCTCGGCCTCATCAGCTCCTTCATCGCCGCGCTCTTCCGCGCCAGCTCCGCGCTATCCACATTGCCGCCGGCCAGCTCCACAATCGCCGCCTTCTGCCGGGCTGCCTCCGCCGCGGTCGCTTCCTTCACCACATCCGGCTCCACCTCCCCATCGGCGGAAACACTCACCACCGGCGCTCGCGCTACAGCCGGAGCACCCACCGCATCCTCACCGCTCGCAGGATTCAACCCTCCATCCACATCCGCGCTGGCCTGCGCCTTCGCCAGCGCCGACGCCACCTCGTGCCGCTGCGCATCCACGCTTCCATCCACATCCACAGCACGCGCCGCACTCGCAGGAGCAGCAACAAATCCACGCTTCACCGCAACCTTGGCACTCGGCTTCACCTCAGCGCGCTGCGTTGCCTTCTGCTTCTTCGCAGGTTCAACATCCCGCACCCGTAACCTATGAGTCTTCTTCGCCGCGGCCTTCTCACTCCGCAGCTCCGCCAGCCGCCGCTCGGCCTGCGCATGCGTCATCCCCGCCGGACGCACCCCCGCACGTCTCGCCGCCGCTGCGTCTCTCTTATCTGTCTTGCGTGATCGTCTCGCCGTCGCTCGGCTAAAGTCCGGAGCCGCCGCGCTTTCATGCCGCGCGCGTACCGGATGCGTAATCCGCACAGCCATTGCCGATGCGCTCATCCCCACCAGCGCCACCACCACCATCAGCACGCGGACCCAGCATCCACGCGCGCCGCCGACGTTCCGGGCAAGCCGTCCGTCCATCATCATGGGACCCAATTTTCAAGGAGGCCGCGAAGCCACCAGAGCCCTTTCAGCCTAACCCGGCAAATCTACCCGCGATAGTACCGTTCCGGATTCGTGTGTAACAAGTAAGCATCGAACATTCGCTCCCCGCTCTTTTCTCCGAAGAATCCTGCATCCCCATTCCGCCCACATCCGTCTCAAGTACATTGAACTTTGTACTACTCCGGTAACGCACTACCCCTCACACCATGACCCATACACACCAGCAGCCCAACCGCCGCCCGATCCTTCTCCGCACCCCCACGCTGCTCACCGCAGCCGCGGTCGCCTTCATCGCTCTGGCCACCTGCCAGGCCAACCCTCCCGCTCCTCCGCCTCCTCAAGATCTCTACACCAGCCAGGTACAGCCCATTCTCCGCGCCAACTGCTACAGCTGCCACGGCGCCGAGAAGCACAAAGGCGGTCTCCGCCTCGACACCCGCGCCGGCATCCTCGCTGGCGGCGAAGACGGCGCAATCCTCACCCCTGGCCATCCTGAGCAGTCACTCATCGTCTCGCTCATCCGCCGCGAACACCCCGACGCCGACCCCCCACCCATGCCCCCCAAGGAAAAGGACAAGCTCTCCGACGCCGACATCGCCACCATCACCCGCTGGATCAAAGCCGGAGCGATCATCCCCGAGAAGTAGCAAGCAGCAAACAGAGAGTAGGAAGTAGCAAGCATCTGCCCTACTTCCTATTCCCTATTCCCTACTCCCTACTCCCTGTCTTTAATAGCTTCTCGGATAAACCCGCGACATCCGATCCTGCCATCCCAGCTTGTCGTCGTCCATCCACATCCACAGCAGCCCCAGCCCCACCGGGCAGGCTGCCAGCAGAGTCGTCAGCACTCTCCGCCGCATCTGCTTCCGCTTCGGATTGTCGTCCCCAAACGTGCACAGCCCAATCCGCGCGTACAGCATCCCAGGCGTCGCTTCGTTCAGCGTAAAGAACAGCATCTGGTACATCACAAACAGCACAGCCAGCACAATCCCGGCCGCCGCACCCAACCGTCCCGCAGGCACACCGTGCAGCCCATGCCCCACCACGGTCGCCACAACGGCAAAGCCCGTAAACGCCACGCCCACCAGCGTAAAGTCGACCATCCCGGCCATCACGCGTCGCGCCGGCGAAGCCGTCAGCGGCCGTATCGCAAACTGCACCTGCACCGGAGTCTCCTCCGGAAGATCGATCGCCGCGTCCAGCTCCAGCCCGTGCCACTCGGGAACACTCGTCTCCTGCACGGCCACCGGCTCCACCGAAATCTGCTCCGGCTCCACCTCAAAAATCCGCAGCTGCGACTCCGGCTCGCCCTCATCCCGCAGCGGTCCCTCCGCCAACCTCGGCCGCGCCTTCCGCGATGCCACCAGCTGCCGCGGAAACTCAATCAGATTCCCGGGAATCCCCGTCATCTCCAGCGAGTGATTCTCAAATCCATCCGACAACCGAAACGCAATCTCATCGTCCAGATCCGCCAGCTCGCCGGCCATGTCTTCGTGCATCACCGGATCCAGCGCCAGCCCGCGCCCATCCGTTCCCGTGCCCGGCATCACCGGCTGCACCGCCACCGCGCCCAGCTCTTCATACATCTGAATCCGCAGTCCGCCACGCCCGCCATCCATCGGCGCAGTCGCGCTCCGCATCTCCGCCTTGGCCGCACTCTCGCCACGAGCTACCGCCCGCGGCTGCGAGAAAATCCCTACCCGCGGCCCGTCGCCAGCTTCCGCAACCCACGCCTGCGCCGCGGTCAAAGCCTGCGCCCGCCGCGCTTCAGCTTCGAGATCTGGCCGCGCCTCGGCTTCCGCTCGCCGCTGCGCCGCCTCAGCCTCTGCCCGAACCCGTGCAGACTCCGACTCCAGGTACTCCTGATAGCTCAGTCTCTGCTGATACCGCGCCGCCACTGCATCGCGAACCTGCGACGCTCCACGCCGCGTATCCTCGCGCCGCACCTGCACCTGCGCTTCCATCGCTGCTTCACGAGCCTGCAGCGCCGCACGCTTGTTCCGGTGCGCCGCCAGCCGCTCCGCTGCAATCTGCTTCAGTGCCGATGCGTTCTCGCTCCCACTCACTCCCAGCATCGTGTCGTCTGTCGATTGTGCGGCTGCGCTCATCGTTTCTCTCTGCTCCTGGCCCAATTCCTCGACCCGTCTCACCGGTCACGCCCGGAATCGTCTAATCTCAAACTCGTGGAAGGTTTCGCCCCAGCTTCAGTCCTCTCGCCCCGCTCATGCCCTGTCAGGCGCAGATCAAAGCAACTTTGGGTCCTTCTTTCCATAACTACCATCCTGCTTGCATCAACGCACCAACATCTCTTCGCTCAGGACGTAACCGCGAAGGCACCCCCAACTCAGGCAACCCCAGCTCCAGTCTCCGACATCCCCAGCAGTTCCACCTCTGCGTTGGATGCAATGCCCGACCTCGCGGCCATCCCCCACGCAACTCCTCTCCCCTCATCCAGGCCCACCCAGCGCGCCATCATCGAATCCGATCAACCCCAGTCCAAGCACGGCGACGTCTACACCGCCTCCGGCAACGTCGTCCTCACCTACGGCGACCACATCCTCCACGCCGATTCCATCACCTACAACGACGACACCGGCGAGGTCACCTTCTCAGGACACGTCTCGCTCTCCGGCGGCCAGGCCAGCGAGTTCATCGAAGCCTCCCATGGCTCCTACAACCTCAACAACGATACCGGTCACTTCTTCGATGTTCACGGCTCCGTCGCTCTCGGCAGCGCCAACTCCGCCAACTCCCAGCGCGCCACCTTCCTCAGTCCCAACCCTTTCCTCTTCTCCGGTCGCCTCGTCATCCAGAACGGTCCTGAGAGTTACGTCATCTACGATGGCTCCGTCACCTCCTGCCTCCTCCCCCATCCCGACTGGCAGCTCACCGCGCACCACATCACGCTCGATCACGGCCAGGCCCACGCCGCCGGCTCAGTCTTCCATCTCCTCGGCCTCCCGCTGCTCTACTTCCCCTACGTCTCGCACCCCGTCAACACCGAGACCCGCCAGTCCGGCTTCATCATCCCTGTCATCGGATACTCCAGCGCCAGCAAAGACACCGGCTCCAAAGGCATCACGCTCGGCGAAGAGTTCTACATCGTCCTCGGTCGCTCCGCCGATCTCACTGTAGGCACCCTCTACTACTCCCTCCGCGGATTCTCCGAAAGCGGAACCTTCCGCTACCGCGGCGTAGGCGACGACTTCTTCACCGCCCACTTCTCTTCCCTCGAAGACCGCGGCTTCAACCACGAAGTCACCTTCGCCACCTCCGGCGGCGGAACCGTCACCAAAAACATCTACACCAACCAGGGTGGACAGGACGCAACCGTCAGCTTCCGCCGTAAATTTACCCCCAGCATCCGCGCCGTCGGCGACGCCGAATACCTCTCCTCCTACGTCTACCGCGAAGCCTTCACCGAAAACTTCAACCAGGCCGCGCCGACCGCTACCAGGGCTTGAAGATCGTCCCACTCGTCCTCTCCACCGGCTCCACACCCGCCTTCGAAGTCAAGATCTTCCACCAGCCTTCCATCGACTTCACTGCGCTCGACCACCATATCGGCCACACCCCTCTCCTCTGGAGCCTGACCTCCTCCGCTTCCGCCCTCAAGCGCGTCCAGCCCAACTTCGTCACCTCCGGAACCACCGAGCGTTTCGACCTCCGCCCCGAACTCGCCCTCCCACTCAGCTTCAACGGCTGGCACACCATGTCCAGCATCGCTGTTCGCGAAACCATCTACAGCCGCTCCCGCAAACAGCCCTACGGGCCCAACGCCGTTCCCATCGAACTCACCGCCCCGCTCAACCGCGTCAACTACAACCTCAAGATCGACATCCGTCCCCCCGCCATCGAGCGCACTTTCCCCGTTCCTCCCCGCTGGCAGCACTTCCTCGGCGACGAAGTCCGCCACACCATCGAGCCAATGGCCATCTACCGCAGCGTCCGCGGCATCGACAACTTCCTCGGTGTCCTCCGCTTCGACGACGTCGATCTTGCCAGCGACACCGACGAGATCGAGTACGGCGTCACTCAGCACCTCTACTTCCGCCCCCACGCCAAACCCGGCGCCGCCTGCGCGGGTGCCCCGGGTACGGATTCTCGGCCCCGGGAGGACTCAACAACCCAGTCAGAGGACAGCACCACCGGCACCCTCGAAGACTTCGACCAGTCCCCTACCAACGACGCTAACGGCATCCCCAACGCCTCCGCCGAAGCCCCCGACGTCCCCACCCGCACCCACTCCCGCCATCCCGACCCCTGCGCCGCTCCCCCCAGGCCCCCGCAGAAAGAGTGGTTCACCTGGACACTCGCCCAGACCCACTACTTCGACCAGACCTTCGGACACGCCGTCATCAAAACCCGCCGCAACATCTTCGACACCACCCTGGCCTTCTCCGGTATTGCCTTCCTCACCGAGCCGCGCAGCATCTCTCCGCTCCGCTCCACCATGCGCTTCCGCTCCTCCAGCCACACCGACCTCGAGTGGAACCTCAACTACGACACCGGTGCCAAAAAGTTCACCAGCTCCAACATCTTCCTCGAAACCCACGAGGGCAACTTCTTCGGCGGAATCTCCTACGCTCTGCTCAACGCCCCCGGCCGCTTCTACACCGAAAACATCAACACCACCACCAACACCGCCACCGGCCTCACCCGCTCCGCTGTCTCCGACTTCACCCAGATGCGCGTTCTGCTTGGCTACGGCAACCCGAACAAGTCCGGCCTCTCCGCCGCCACTGGCGCCGGCATCGACATCAACCTCGCCAGCGCCCAGTACATCACCGTCCAGACCAGCTACAACTGGAACTGCTGCGGTTTCACCGTCGAGTACCGCAAATACGACCTCGGCACAGTCCGCAACGAAGGCGCCTACCGCTTCAACTTCACCCTCGCCAACATAGGCACAGAAGGCAACCTCCGCCGCAACCAATCCCTGTTCTAGAGCAGTTCTCGCTGTGTTGTCGCTCTTCGCTTTCAGGGCGGGAGGCCCGATCTATACCAGCGTGGGGCGAAGCCCCACGAAAGTGCGGCAAAGCGGCCAGAGGGCCGGAAGGCCCGACCTATCGCGCGGCTACACCTACACGGGAATGGCCCTATATTCGGCTTGACTCGCGTCAATTCATGCGTCGGAACCGGCTTCCGGTGAGCCCTTGGTCCCGGCGATCTTGCTCACCGCCCGAAGGCAACCCACGATCAGAAAATAGTCAGCAAATCCGAACGGCGCAACGATGACATAGGTAAAGTCCCTGTTGGGCCACGGAATATAAACGATCAGCAACACGTTTATCGCCGCCACCCCAGCCACAGCGCCCCAGAACCAAGGCTGCCGCGTCCACTTGAGATTCATCCTCACCGCGACAATCAGGGTACCGAGCGCACAAGCTGCTACGGTTCCCCGGCCGGGCATACCCAGCGCCGCCAAAACGATATACACCGGTAGCAGGCATGCACCAACCGCAATGGCCCAGCCTCGTGTTGGCGTTTCCGGCGAATCCGAGCCCGGGTCGTCGTCTATTTTCCCGTCCAACAGCACCCGTCACCTCGCAGACAGACTTTCGCAGAATCGGAGCGAATCGTTTCTACTTCTGCGCTGCCTCCGGCCTTCTACACTCTACGCTTTGCTCACCTTTCCCCTCTGCGATAATCAAACCACTGTGCCTCTATCCCGCCGTCTCCCCCTCTCCCTCCTCGCCTTCAGCCTGACCATCCTCGGTTGCCACGCTCAGACCCCCGCCACACCTGGCCCGGTCGTCAAAGCCACCGTCATCCAGGGCGCCCCCGTTTCACCCGAGCTCGCCCACCGCGTCGAGGTCCTCCTCCGCCAGAAGGCCCAGCTTCCCCCGGGATCCACCATCCACATCAGCCCCCAGACCGCCTCGGAGCTCCCCGGCTACAAACAGATCTCCGTCACCTTCTCCAACGACGGCAAGACCTCCAAGCCCGTCGAGTTCCTCCTCTCCGACGACGGCAAAACCCTCGCCCAGTTCTCCACGTACGACATCTCCGCTGACCCGCGCGCCTTCCTCTCCCCCGCCGGCCGCCCCTCTCGCGGAGGCCCCGCCACCGCTCCCGTCATCATCGTCGGCTTCGACGACCTCGAATGCCCCTACTGTGCCCGCCTCAACTCCTCCATCTTCCCCACCCTCACCCAGCGCTACGGTGACAAGGTCCACTTCGTCTACAAGGACTTCCCCATCGAGCAGCATCCCTGGGCCATGCACGCCGCCCTCGACGTCAACTGCCTCGCCGAACAGTCCCCCGCCGGCTACTGGAACCTCGTCGACTACATCCACCTCCACTCCGGCGAGCTCGGCACCGACCCCAAGGATCCCAAATCAGAGCACACCTTGGAGCGCGCCACCATCCAGCTCGACGACCTCACCCGCGAGCAGGCCAAATTCCAGAAAGCCGACCTCACTACCCTCAACGCCTGCATCGTCAAGCAGGACACCAAGGCGATCGAAGAGTCCAAAAACGCCGCCATCAAGCTCGGCGTCGACGTTACCCCGGTCCTCTTCATCAACGGAGCCAAGATGGACGGCGCTCTCCCCGTCGACTTCATCTTCCAAATGATTGACGACGCCCTCCGCGCCGAAGGCGTAA
>JAZKBC010000079.1:10683-16535 GCA_040388825.1 Acidobacteriota bacterium
CCCCACCCCCACCCTACGTCGTCCCCGTCATCAAGCCCACCACACCACCGCCAGCAGCCTCACCCGCAACCCCCGCCAAACCCGGCAACTAGGCATCCGCCGCCGTGCGAGGCAGGAGGTAGACTCATCTAACAGGAGGTATCCGCGATGACCCTGAATCTGGATGGCCTTACCTCTCCCATCTCGCTCCGTCCCGCCGTCACGCTCTCCGACGAAGAGTTGATGCGCTTCTCCGCGGAGAACAAGCCATACAAAATCGAGCGGACGCGCGAAGGAGACATCACGATCATGACTCCTGTCGGTGGTATCGGCAGCAACCACGAAGGATACGTCACTTCGGCATTGATCCAGTGGACTGAGACTTCTGCGACCGGCATCGCATTTCCTTCGAGCGCCGGCTTCAATCTCCCCGACGGCTCCTGCCTCTCGCCGGACGCCTCTTGGCTCTCCCTCGATCGCTGGAACGCCCTCACCCCTCAGCAGCAGGCAGGCTTCCCTCCCCTTTGTCCGGACTTCGTCATCGAAGTCCGTTCACGCACCGACCCGCGCAAAATGGTTGAGACCAAGATGCAGCTCTGGATCGAAAACGGCGCGCAACTCGCCTGGCTCGTCGATCCCATTGACAACAACGTCACCATCTACAGACCTCAAACAGAGCCCGAGACCCTTGAGCGGCCCCGCGTCGTCAAGGCGTCCGCTCCCGTAGCCGGATTTGAACTGCCCTGCAACCGTCTCTGGTCGCCAGCTTAGGCCCGGGCGACAGTGCGCTTCGCGAAGCTACAGACGATTTCACGGCATGCGCAACTCGACCACCGTCTTCACCCGGCTTCTCGCTGCTGCTGCCGCGACCTTCACGCCGCACGCTGTCGCAGTACCCACGCGCGCCCCAACGACAATCCGCTCCTTAGACACACGAACCCAGTTCGCCGGCTTCGGCAGCACATTCAGCTCGGCAGACACCCTCTTCGTCGTCGCATGGGGCGCGTTCATGGTCTATATCGTTAGCCGTCGTGGCTCGGGCGGCGGCTGACCTCCAGCCACCCCTGATAGCATGGCCGCAGCAACTCCTTGACACCCACCATGCGCCGCTCTTCCATCGTCCTCGCTCCTCTCCTCGCTTCCGCCGCAGCCGCGCTTCTCACCGGCTGCCACACCGACACCCAGACCTGCGTCGACGAAAACAACCGCGCCGTCGACCCCAAATTCTGCCAGAACCTCCAGCCCGGCCAGACCCACGCAGGCACCGTCTACGACTCCGGCAGCGGAGGCTATTACTCCAACGGCATCTTCTACCCGCACATCTTCCGCTACTACTACGGAGGCCACTACGGCGGCCTCGGCAGCTTCATGTCCGGAGGCTCCTACGCCCCCTCCGCCGGCCACAGCTACTCCATCGGAGGAACCACCCGCGGCGGCTTCGGCTCCAGCTTCTCCGGCGAAGGCCACGGCTCCGGCGGCCACGGCGGAGGCGGAGAATAATGCAACGCCATACCCTCACCCCCCGCCCCAACTGGCAGTCCACCGTCGAGCAGCAAGGCCTCACCTTCCACACGCCCGAAGCCTTGGCCCCCGGCTCCCGCCCCTACTGGGACGAGTCCGCCGCCTACGAGTTCACCGCCAAAGAAGTCGACACCCTCGAAGCCGCCGCCAACGAGCTCCAGACCATGGCGCTCGCTGCCGCCCAGCACGTCATCGACAACAACCTCTACGCCCAGCTCGAAATCCCCGCCGAAGCCATCCCTCTCATCGAGTGGGCCTGGAACGCCGAACCCCCTGCCCTCTACGGCCGCTTCGACGTCCTCTACGACGGCAACCACCCTCCCAAGCTCCTCGAGTACAACGCCGACACCCCCACCTCGCTCCTCGAAGCCGCTGTCATCCAGTGGTACTGGCTGAAAGACACCCAGCCAAATGCCGACCAGTTCAACTCCCTCCACGAGTCCCTCATAGCCAAGTGGAAAGACGACGCCCCGTACCTCCAGAAGCCCGTCTACTTCGCCTCCGCCGACTTCCCTGAAGACATCCTCACCATCGCCTACCTCCGCGACACCGCCGAGCAGGCAGGCCTCCCCACCCAGCAGCTCCTCATGGAGCAGATCGGCTGGAACGAATCCCGCAACGCCTTCCTCGACCTCGAAGAAAACCCCATCCACTCCATCTTCAAGCTCTATCCCTGGGAGTCGATGCTCGAAGAAGCCTTCGCCTCCCAATGCCTCCGCACCTATAAGGAGATGAACTGGATCGAACCCATCTGGAAGCTCCTGCTCTCCAACAAGGGCATCCTCCCTATCCTCTGGCAGCTCTACCCCAACCACGACCTCCTGCTCGAATCCCGCTTCGTCGACTCCACCTCCGGCTGGCAGCCCGCTCCCGGCTGGGTCCGCAAGCCCCTCCACTCCCGCGAAGGCTCCAACATCACCCTCGTCTCGCCGCATGGCAAGGTCGTACAAACCACCGGCCCCTACACCGACCGCCTGGAGATCGACCAGCGCTTCGGCCCCATCGTCTCCTTCCCCGACCCGCTCGCCCCATCCAACCCCGCCGACCCGGCCCTCCGCTACCCCGTCCTCGGCCTCTGGATGATCGACCAGGAATGCCACGGCATGGGCATCCGCGAAGACTCCACCCCCATCACAGGAAATCTCTCCAGCTTCGTCCCCCACTTCTTCCGTTAAGATCAACTGCGCGGGGACTTTGCGCTCATGAACCACCACCGCTTCTCCATCGCCGCCATCGCACTCACGGCAACGCTGCTGAAGCCCACCCTCGCGCAAACCTCAACTCCGCCACAAACCGCTCCGTCCTACACCCCAGCCGCCCCCCACGGCTTCGGCGAAGTCTCCAACCTCGCCGCCCTCCAGAAGCAGGCTGCCTCCGGCGACCCTGAAGCCGCCTTCCAACTGGGCGAAGCCTACTGGATCGGCACGACCATCCCCAAAGATCTCGCCCTCGCCCAGCAGTGGATGGACAAGGCCTCAGCCGCCGGCTCGCTGGAAGCCCAGCTCTTCCTCGGCATGGCGCTCTACACCGGCTACAACATCCCCAAAGACCACGCTCGCGCCGCCCACTATCTCCAGCTCGCCGCCGACAAAACTCCCGCCGAACCCGTAGCCGCCCTCGCCCAGTACACCCTCGCCACCATGTACCAGCAGGGCGACGCCCTTCCGCAGTCCACTCCCAAAGCCATCCACTACTACCAGCTCGCCATTGCCGCCAACAGCTCCGCGGCCGCCTTCGATCTCGGCACCCTCTACTTCAATGGCACCGGCACCAAGCCCGACAAGGACACAGCCTGCGATCTCTTCCAGCAGGCCGGCCAGCAGGGCCACGTCCCCTCCATCGCCGCTCTCGCTTTCTGCTACGAGCAAGGCCAGGGCCGCGAAAAAGACCACAGCCGCGCCCTCGAGCTCTACAAGCTCGCCGGCGACGCCGGAAACTTCCTCGCCTCCGCCAAGGCCGCCAATCTCTACCTCGAACGCAAAAAGCTCTCCGAAGCCTACGCCTGGTTCCGCATCAGCCAATCCGAAGGCAATCCCTCAGTCCAGCCCGACCTCGACCGCCTCAAGCCCATCCTCAACCCCCTCCAGTTAGCCGCCTCCAACGCCGCCTTCATCCAGTGGCAAGCCCAGCACACCCCACCCACCCCCTGATCCACCCACACCGCGCTATGAGAAACTAACCTCGTGCGCCTCACCCTTCCACTCCTCCTCTTCGCCGCCCTCACCGCCTCCGCGCAACAACCCCTCCCCATCCAGCAAGCCTCCACCTTAGGCAGCGAACTCTTCACCGCCTCCGCCTCCACCGGCATGGTTCTCGTAGTAGTCCGCGCCAACCCCGACGGCACCGCCCAAACCTTCTTCCAGGGCTACGGCGAAACCGCTCCCGGCAACCATCAACTCCCCACGGAGAGCTCCATCCTCCGCCTGTGCTCTCTCACCAAAATCTTTACCACCGACCTCCTCACCAAGCTCGCCGCCGATCAAACCGTCACTCTGCAAGACCCCCTCCAGCACTTCGCCCCCGCGCACACCTTCGTCCCCACGCATCTCGGCCACGCCATCACCCTCGAAGATCTCGCCACCCACACCTCCGGCCTCGCTCGCGAAGTCGGCCGCGCTCCCCACGGCACCCCGCACTTCACCTTCCCCGACTACAACTACCGCTGGCACTGGCTCCGCACGCAGCATCTCAAAACCACCCCCGGCACCGCTGCTCTCTACTCCAACGTCGCCTTCGATCTCCTCGGCGACGCCCTCGCCCACGCCGCCAACGAACCCTACGCAACCCTCCTCTATCAGCGCACCACCTCGCCTCTCGGCATGCACGAAACCGGCTACACCCCCAACCCCGCCCAGTGCGCCCGCCTCCTCCAAGGCGCCCACGACGAAGGCCCCTGCACCGACACCCAATCCACCACCGGCTCCTCCGGCCTCTACTCCACCTCCGCCGACATCACCCTCTTCCTCCGCTACCTCCTCCACCTCAACCCCACGCCACAGGACCCCTCCGCGCAGGCCACCGTCATCGACCCCGCCAACCTCGTCAGCCAATCCGGTCTCGACCACGCCGGCTCCCCCACCGGCATCGGCCTCGGCTGGATGCACATCCTCACCGGCCCCTCCGAGATCATCGAAAAAACCGGCGGCGGCGCCGGCTTCACCACCTACATCGCCCTCAACCAGTCCACGCACACCGCCCTCTTCGCCGCCTTCACCGACGGCCCCACCTACAACCACGTCAACGTCTTCAAATTCGCCAACAACCTCTTACTGATCCTCAGCGGCCTTCCCCCACTTCCCCCCGAGCCACCACCCGCTCCGCATCCCACGCACAAACGCACTCGCCACCGCACCAAAGCCCACTAGGCTCGACCAGGTCCAAACCTCCGTCAGCCTCCGCACTTAAATCCTCTACACTCTACCCTCTACGCTCTACACTCTGTTTCATGCTCGAACCGCACCCACCCGAACACACCCCGCACTCCTGGCGTGACTTCTTTATCCACATCGCCACCATCACGGTGGGCCTGCTCATCGCCGTTGGCATTGAGCAGACCGTCGAGCTCATCCACCATCGCCACCAGCGCCACGAACTCGAAGAGAACATGCGCGCCGAAGCCGAGCGCAACGTCGACATCCTCACCACCCACCTCGACGTCAACATCCCCAACCTGCTCTGGAGCCGAGCCGCGCTCATCGCTATCCGCTCCGCTCCCGAGCACAACGGCTTCATCGACCTCACGCTGCCGCCCCCCGATCCCAACCGCAGCCACAAAATCATGACCGCGCCCGAGCGCAACGTCTGGCCCGCCGCCAAGGCCGCCGGAACCGTCGTTCTGCTGCCTGCGGGTCTCGCCCAGGCTTACGCCCAGGTCGACATGCAGGCCGACTTCGACGACCGCGAAGTGGAGCGCATCCGCGACGCCTCAGCCCTCACCACGCGCTTTGAACTCGCCACCGGCAGCCGCATCGCTCCCGGCAAGCCGCTTCATCTCACCCCCGCCCAGCGCGACCAGCTCGTCCTCGCCCTCTCCACCGAGATCCAATCCCTCTACGACCTCCTGCGCCGCGACAACCTCTTTCTGGTCACCTCCCAGGGTCTCCTTTCCGGTGTTCAGGACACCCCCTCGCTGGTCCACTACGTCGCAGCCCACGCACCCCTCCGCACCGACCAATACCGCTAAACCGGAGTCCACCTCGCCATGCTCGACGTCCATCCACCCCACGCCGCCGCCCACACCTGGACCGACTTCTTCATCCACATCGCCACCATCGTCGTCGGCCTGCTCATCGCCGTGGGCCTTGAGCAGACGGTCGAAGCCATCCACCACCATCATCAGCGCCACCAGCTTC
>JAZKBC010000079.1:16545-17005 GCA_040388825.1 Acidobacteriota bacterium
TGCGCGCCGAAGCCGAGCTCCGCATTAAGCGCCTTCACCTCCACGAAAGAATCAACGCCGACGATGTCGCCTGGTACCGCGACATCCTCAAAGCCGGCCGCGAAGCCAAGGTCGCCAACGGCATCGCGACCTTCACCATCCCGCCCCGTCGCCCGCGCATCGGCTACATCTCCCTGACAACCAACGGTGTCTGGCCCGCCGCCAAGGCCTCCGGCCTCGCCACCGTCCTTCCCTCCGAAGAGATTCAGCTCTGGGACTCCGGCGACGCCGGCAACGAAATCAACATGAAGAGCTTCTACAACCGCGAAGAAGCCCTGAAGCTCGCCTTCGAGTTCTCCGAACGTAAGGGCATCTCTATGGGACCCGGCGTAACCCACCATGTCACCCCCGACGAGCTCGACGAGATGATGCGCAACACCGCCCGCCTCGTCGAAGAAACCTGGATGCTCGAACGCGACGA
>JAZKBC010000079.1:17015-17745 GCA_040388825.1 Acidobacteriota bacterium
CATCTGGGAAGGAACCTGCCGCGCTATCCTCGACGGCGCAAAAGCCCCGGACGACCTAATCGACGCGCAAACCCGCGCCGTCGCCGCCATGCCAAAATAGCCCTGCAATCGCAGCGCCACACGGACAACGTAGAACGCGCAACGCCAGCCCACCCCGAATCCCAACACCCGCCGCATTCCTTTTCTACGCTCTACTCTCTACGCTCTACACTCTGTCTTATGCTCGACGTCCATCCACCCCACCAACCCACCCACACCTGGGCCGACTTCTTCCTCCACATCGCCACCATCGTCGTTGGCCTGCTCATCGCCATCGGCCTCGAGCAGACGGTCGAAGTCATCCACCACCACAACGAAGTCCGCGAAACCCGCGAAGCCCTCGCCCGCGAGCGCGAAGCCAATCTCCGCGCCTACTCCGCCTCCGTCGCCGAGTTCGAACGCCAGTCCGCGGCTCTCTCCAACAACCTCCTCGTCCTCCACTACATCCAGCAGCACCCCACCACTCCACAGCAGCAACTCCCCGGCATCCTCCTCTGGCATGCCATCCGCGTCTCGTTCACCGACTCCGCCTGGCGCACCGCCCAGCAAAGCTCCGTCACGGCTCTCATGCCGCAGTCCGAAGTCCGCGCCAACGCCCAGTATTACGCCCTCATCGACAACGCCAACCGCAGCTTCGACCTCATCTGGCCCACCATCCTCCACGCCCGCCTCTACGCCCTCACCGACCCCG
>JAZKBC010000079.1:17889-18145 GCA_040388825.1 Acidobacteriota bacterium
AACGACCTCATGCACATCAACCAGACCGAATCCGACCCCACCCTCTCCACCCCCATCCAACAAACCACCTCCCGCCTCCCCACCCACTCCCTCCAAATCTCCGCCCCTCCCACAAACTAGCTTCGGGACTGAAACCCCGTCCTATACCGTCATCGACACAAGCCCTGAGTCACATCCTCCCTCCCGCGCATCCTTTACTCAGGAGGCACCCATGCAAGCCGTCAGGATCCACCACTTCGGCCCACCCGAAGTCATC
>JAZKBC010000080.1:0-38877 GCA_040388825.1 Acidobacteriota bacterium
TGGCAACCTCTAGCCGAAACAGGTAGTCGTGCGGATACTCCGCCGCCAGCCCGCGTTCCACTTCTAGCGCATCGGCGTAACGCCCGTCGTGGCGCAGGAACAGCGAGAGTGCCGTGCGAGACTCCACGCTGGTCACCACGCCATGCGCCGCGGCATCCCGCAGCAGAGCGATTCCGCGTGTCTTCGACCCACCGGCGCCAATCATCCCCACAATCCAGCGCAGCCACCCCGGCAGGCTCGCGGAGGCGAACTGCTGAAGGCCCACCGCCATCTCCGCGTCGGCGTACTGCGGATCGAGTTTCAACACCGCCTCGCTGTCGTTACGAGCCTGCAGGCCCTGCCGGGCGCCAGCCGCAAACTGGTGGTCCGCCAGCACGATGAAAGCCGCATGCATGCCCTTCGCAAAGCCCCGCGCAAACCAGGCATTCTTGTCGTTTGGATTCTTCTTGATCGCGTCATCGCACATGCCGATGACCCTGTTCGTCAGGCTTTCAATCTGCTCGCGCTCCGCAGCCGGAACGGGCGTGTCGCGCTTGTTCGAGAGGAAGCTGTCGTGAGCGTAGTAGGTGGTGTCGAGCAGGTCCTGGTTGTAGAGCTCGCGAAAGATAGCGGTGAGTTGCAGATAGTCCACCGCCATAGGATCCTGCGGATGCTGCCGCGCCACCACGCTGAAGATCTTCCAGGCCTCGTCGAAGTCCATGTTGTAAAAGTGCTGGTAACCCTGCCGTACCATCGGATCGAGGTTCAAGGGAGCCGTATGACCGGCCGATGCCGGTTGCGCTCCGGCCCACGAACTCCCCAGCAGCACGATCGCCATCAACAGTGCGGCCCAACTTCGTCCCAGGCTTCGTCTCAAAGCGACCAACCTCCACGCATCTGCATGCGGCGCTGCTCAACAGGCGGCAGCACAAAGTACACTATACTGTGACGCTGTGCACAGCCGTGCGCTCTCGCCTGAGGAACAATATTGTTATGGACTTCGCAACCATTTTCCCGTCTGTGCTGCTTCTTCTGGCCTGCTGTGCCTACGTCTTCTGGCCCCAGCCCCAGGTCGCTGCGTCTGTTGAAAAAACCCGTCTCGACTACCTGCGCGAACGCAAGGACGTCATCTACGAGAACCTTCGCGACCTGAACTTCGAGTACCGCGCCGGCAAATATCCCGAAGACGACTACAGCAACCAGCGCGCCTCGCTCGAGGCCGAAGCCGCCAGCGTTCTGGCCGAGATGGACACAATCGGAGCTTGAAGGCCAAGCTCGTCCATGAGCTGTGACTGGAAGCACTCGCGCATCCGCGTCGTTGACGTATCCTTGATGTGTGCTCGCATACGATCGTTTTCTTCGCCAACTTGCCGCCTTCTCGCTCGCGCTTCCGCTCGCCGCTGCTGCGGCGACGCCCATCACCGGCGTCGTGACCAACCGCACCACCAACAAGCCAGCTGCCGGTGACACGGTCACCCTGCTGGAGCTTGCGCAGGGCATGCAGGAGGCCGGCAGCACCACCACCGACTCCCACGGGCACTTCAAGCTCGACGTCAACAGCGACGGCGTTCACCTGATCCGCGTCACGCACGACAAAGCCAGCTACTTCAAGCCGGCGCCCCCGGGCACCACAGACCCGATCGACATCGATGTCTACAACGCCGCTCCGAAGGTCAAGGGCGTCGCGACTGAAGCCGTTGTCATGCGCATTCAAACGGATGCCAGCGGCCACGGCCTCACTGTCGTCGAAAACATCTTCGTCAAGAACGACTCCAAGCCGCCGATGACCCAGTTCTCGGCCTCCCCGTTCGACTTCTACCTCCCAACCGACGCCGTGGTTGTTGGCTCCGCGGCGCTTGCTCCCGGCGGGATGCCCGTGCAGGCAGCACCCGTGCCGCTCTCTGAAAAGGGACACTACACATTCCTCTTCCCCATCCGCCCGGGTGAAACCCGCTTCCAGGTGAGCTACAACCTTCCCTACAGCGGCAGCTACACCTTCACCAGCAAACTCTCCGGCCCAACCGACACGGTCGCCGTCATGATGCCCAAGGCGATGTCCTTCAAGCCCGCAAGCGGATCGCCCTTCAGTCCCGTTGAGGACGATGCGAACGCGCAGACGCTGGTCGCGCGAAACGTCACGACTGACTCAGCGCTTAGCTTCACCGTCTCCGGCAGCGGGCAGCTTCCTCGCGATACTGGAGCAGAGGGCACGCAGTCCGGCAGCGGCGGCCCCGCCGCTGGTAACGGAGCCGCTGGTCCAGCCGCGGGCGCACCCGACGCCGGCCAGGCTGCCACGACCGACAATCGCCCCGGCATGGGCCTCGGCAATCCGCTCGACCCGAACGCCGATCGCGAGCCGCTCAGCAAGTACAAGTGGTGGATCCTCGGCGGGCTAGGCTTAGTGCTGGCCGCAGTTGCCGGATTCCTGCTGCGCAAACCGGCCGGAGTGACAACTCAAGTGACTGCGGCACCCGTAGCCAGCTGGCCGCCGCCGCCCGTAACAGCCACCGTCGCCGCTCCGCTCGGAGCCAACGCCCATCAACAGCAACTGCTGCAGGCGCTCAAGGAAGAGTTGTTCCTGCTCGAAACCGATCGCCTGCAGAACCGTCTGTCAGAAAGTGAGTACGCCGAACAGAAGACAGCGCTGGAGCTCGTGCTGCGCCGCGCTCTCAATCGCTCAACCGGAACTGGAGCCGCTTGATGACTACCTTTCTTCGCATCATCCGGCTGGTCGCCATCGGCGCCTGGTTCGGCAGCCTGGCGTTCTTTGGCGTGGTCGCGGCGGTGGCCTTCAGCACCATGCCTACACCGCTGCTCGCCGGCACTATTGTGCGCGGGACGCTACTCGACCTGCATCGCTTCGGGCTGGCTGAAGGCGGTATCTTCCTGCTCGCCACACTGGGGCTGCTCTTCACTCAGCGCGATACTCACACGCTGCGCCTGGCTGAGTTGGCCATCGTCTGCGTCATGCTGGGACTCACAGCGTACTCGCAGTTCTCCATCATGCCGCGCATGGAGCGGGATCGTTCCAGCGTCGGCGGGGACATCTCCAAGGCCGCGCCCGATAACCCGGCGGCGAAGCACTTCAATCGTCTGCACGGTCTCTCGGTCAAGTTCGAAGGCACAGTGCTGATCGGCGGTTTGCTGCTGCTCTGCATGTCGGCAGTGCACGGCCGCGAAGTCTACGAGCGCTTCAACTAACCCGGACAGTGTCTCCAGCGACTATTCGACGGGAAGCTTCGCACGATAGCCGTCGCGCGAGATGATGGAGTACTTCAGCGGCTTGCCCTTCTCATCGGCGAGCCTCAGCGGCTTGCCTTCAGCATCCACGAGATAGACCTTCACCTTGCGATAAGTGCCGTCGTTCTGTGCGTTGCTGGGCCGGTAGGTCAGGACGTACTGGTTACGGATCGACTGGTTGATCTGCCCGAAGATATCCGGTAGAGCGCCCTGGAAGAGTGGCTGGAAGCTCATTCCGCCGGTCATCGCCGCGAACGTCTTCATCTCGTTATCAGCCTGCAGGTAGTCCATGCGCGTGCCCGCGCCCATCATGCCGCGATCATCGGTCAGCTCGCGGGCCAGGCCACCGGTGCTGATCGTAAAGATCGTGACGTTGGGCGTCGCCTTGATCTTGGCCAGCATCTTGTCCAGAGTCAGCCTTGACATCGTATCGCGCCCGCTGGAGATCAGGATGACGTACTTGCGGCCCTGCACGCGGGTCAGGCGATCGAGCGTTTCATACAGGGCGTCGAACTCATTGGTCTCGCGGAATCCGGGCAACTGCAGGCTCTCGAGCGCCTGCTGGATGGTGTCCTTGTTATTAGTGAAGTCGCACAGGATGTGCGTGCGCATATCGTAGGTCGCTACGGCGACGTAGTCGTCCGGCTGAAGCGTGCGGAAGAAGGTCGCCGAGGCATTTTGCATGTCCTGGATAAATGCCCAGGAGTTGGCCGCAAACTCCAACAGCATGACCGCCGTAATCGGCGTCTTGGACATCCGCAGGGAGTTCACCTTCTGCTCCACACCGTCCTCGGTCACCAGGAAGTTTTCCGGCTTCAGCCCCGGTACAAACTGGTGTGTTTTGTCGAGGATTACGTTTACATCCAGATTCACGATCGGAACATCAACCCGCAGCGAAAACACTTCGCCGTTTGGGTTCTTGATCTTCTCCTGAGCAGGGGCGGGGGGAGGCGCGACCTCCTCTTTTTTCTTGGGCAGAACGATCGTTCCGTTATCGACAGTTGGGCCCGAATCGTCGGTCTGGGCAGGCGGCTGAGTTCCCTGCTGGGGGTTCTGCTGCGGAGCGGGGTTCTGCTGTGCGTGAGCGGTTCCAATTGCGAGCGCCGGCAGCAACGCCGCGCTCATGCTCCATCGCCAAATCCACTGTGTTTTCATCACGCAACACTCCGAGTTCAACGCTGACGTTGTACTAGGTTAGACGACTTAAGTGGATTTGCGGTTTAAGTGGTCCGATTAGACCAATTTGGCGAGATTTCGGAAGGTTTACAAATATCTTGCCGTTAAGCACAATGGGCCGCTGGGGGGTGCCAGCGGACCCATTGCTTTCAAATCGCGCCTCCTATCAAGGGAAGCAACCGGTGGGGGGTCGTCCCGACCAGAGGCGCTTAGTGATTATGGCACAAACGAGAAATTTCGCAAACTGTCACCGTAAAATTTTCGTGTTGTAAGCTCGAAGGATAGCGCTGCAAGGGGAAGATAGTGCGCCCAGGATGAGGGAAAGAAAAGTGATGTCCGAAATTCATGGTTTGGCTGCACATGCAGCCGGGGCGCAACTGCTGCCCTACAAGTATTCGGTGGAAGAAATCGGCCCGCATGATGTCGAAGTCAAAATATCGCATTGCGGAGTCTGCCACTCCGACCTGCACCTGATCGACAACGACTGGGGGCTGAGCAAATACCCCTTCATTCCGGGCCACGAGATCGTCGGCACCGTGATCGCAGTCGGCTCGGAAGTGAAAGACCGCAAGGAGGGTGAACGCGTCGCCATCGGCTGGCAGGCGGACTCCTGTGGCATCTGTGAGTGGTGCCGCCAGGGTGATGAGCATCTCTGCCCCAAGTCGCAGCCAACCTGCGTGGGCCGCAACGGTGGATACGCCGATGCGGTGCGGGTCAACTCCCGCTTCGCCATCCCGGTTCCGGAAGCTCTGGAAAGTGAAGGCGTTGCGCCGCTCATGTGCGGAGGAATTACCGTCTATGCTCCGCTTCGCAACCACCTCGCACGGCCCTCGAGCCGCGTCGGTGTGATCGGAATTGGCGGTCTGGGCCACATGGGCCTGCAGTTTGCCCGCGCCTTTGGCTGCGAGGTCACGGCGTTTTCCACCTCCAAGGACAAGGAAGCCGAAGCCCGCGAGTTGGGCGCCAACGAGTTCGTAAACACCCGCGATACCGCCGAGATGAAGCGCGTTGTGGGCAGCTTCGACCTCCTGCTCTCAACAGTTTCCGCGGACCAGGACTTCCAAAGCTTCGTCAACGCGCTGCGGCCGAAGGGGACGCTGGTTATCCTGGGCGCTTCGCCCTCAAACCTGCAGATTTCTCCGTTCAGCCTGATCGCCGGACAGAAGGCCATCGCTGGCAGTCCAACAGGCAGCCCGCGCGATCTGCACGAGATGCTGGATGTGGCGGCGCGGCACAAGATCAAGGCCATCACCGAGCGCTTCGCCATGAAGGACGCCAACCAGGCGACTGCCAAGGTGAAGAAGAACCAGGTCCGCTACCGCGCCGTGCTCGCCAACTAAGTTATTTGCGAACCGAAACTTGTAAAGCCCGGCCCCGGCCGGGCTTTACGCTTCTGCGGGTGCCTGCCGCAGCCAGTGAGACATTTTGGGGTAGATGGCTTCGTTGGCTAGAGCTGCCTCACCAGCGGGCAGCCGGTGCTGCGGATCGCGGGTCATGCCGTAGTACTGGAGCAGTGGAGTGCCGAAGTAGCGGCCCTCGGTGAAGTTCTGGAGGATTGCCGCGCCGCCGGACTTGTAGCCATCTGCGTGGAAGACCACACGGGGGTCGAGGCCGATCTCGAGGGCTGCAGCGTAGGACCAGGCGATGGCGGCCATCTCGGCGCCTCCGTCGGCTCCGGCGCCGCCGTCGCAGGCGGAGCGTTCGGCGGGGGTCATGACGGCTAGGTGGCCGGCTTCGTGGAGCAGATCGCCGGGATAACGGAGTTGGGCCTCGTCGACGACGAGGGCTCCGGGAACGATGGTGAGGCCGGGAAGGAAGCAGTCGCGTGCGATGGGCTCGCGGCGGACGGTGAGGCCGATGCGCGCGAGGAAGCCGATAATGGCTTCGGTTTCGTGTCCGGGTTCAACGGCCATGCGTTGGAAAGACCTCCGAACCGATAGGATAAGCCTCGGATGCGTTTTGAACTGTTCGTTGCCGCCCGTTACCTGAGAGCCCGCCGGAGGCAGGCTGTTGTGGGCCTGATTACGGCGATTTCGGTGGTGGGTGTGGCTGCGGGGGTGGCTTCGCTGGTGATTGCTCTGGCGATTACCAACGGGATGCGGCGGGACTTGCAGGAGAGGCTCGTTGGATCGACGGCGCATGTGTTGCTGATGAGGACGGCGGGGGATGGAATACGTGACTGGAGGCCGCTGATGGAGCGGCTGGCGAAGCAGCCGCATGTGGTTGCCGTTTCGCCGGGGCTTTATGGGCAAGTGCTGATCTCGCGGGGAGCGCGGTCGGGTGGGGCGCTGATCAAGGGGATCATTCCGGCGGACGAGGTGAAGGTTGGGAACCTGCTGCAGACCGTTACCAAGGGCTCTGCCGCGGAGCTGGCGCCGGATGCACCGCAGCTGGCTTACCTGCCGCCGCCGATTGTCGTCGGGAGCGACCTGGCGGAGACGCTGGGAGCGGATGTGGGCGATACGCTGCTGGTGACGTCGCCGCAGGGCGAGTTGACTCCGCTTGGGCTGGAGCCGCGGTATCAGCGGTTTCGGGTGGCTGGCGTGTTCAGTTCGGGGTTCTATCAGTACGACTCGAGCTATGCGTTCATGCGGCTGAGCGATGCGCAGCGTCTATTCAGTGAGCCTGACCTGGTCAGCGTGATGAGCTTCCGGATCGATGACCTGTACAAGGCGGAAGAGGTTGGCAAGCAGCTGGAAGCCGCGGCCGGAGCGGGGTTTCAGGCGACGAACTGGATGGAGCAGAACAAGGAGCTGTTCCGGGCGCTGAAGCTGGAGCAGGTGGTGACGTTCATCGTGCTGGCACTGATCGTGGTGGTTGCGGCGTTGAATATCCTGATGGCGCTGACCATGATGGTGATGGAGAAGACGCGCGATATCGCGGTGATGATGAGTTTTGGGGTGGATGCTGGACAGGTGCGGCGGATCTTTCTTTACCAGGGGCTGCTGATTTCCTTGATTGGAACTACGTTGGGGGTGGTGGTCGGGTATGCGGCTAGCGTGGTGGGGTCGCATTACCGGTTTATCCAGCTTGATCCGAGCATTTATTCGATTGGGTATCTGCCGTTTGCTCCGCGGCTGACCGACGGGCTGATCGTGGGGGCGGTTTCGCTGGGGATGTCGCTGGTGGCTACGCTGTATCCGTCGCACTCTGCGGCGAGTGTGCTGCCGGCGGAGGCGTTGCGGTACGAGTAGCTGCGGGGGCATGCCGCTGCTAAGCCCCAAGTTCGAGAATCCGGACATGGGGCTCGTAAGGAGTGTGCATGCGGTTGGCGGCCCGGTGGATGAACGATTAACGAAAAAGGCCTTCCCTGGGGGGAAGGCCCTTGTCGTAGTGTGTTGTGACCCTTAGGCGCGGAGGAAGCGCTTGCGCGCTGCGCCGGCTATGCCGAGCGCGCCGGTGGCGAGCAACATGATGCTGGAGGGTTCGGGGGTGGTAGAGGGGGCCGCGTTGGAGGAGAGGCCGAAGGCGAGGTCGGCACCTCCTACAGGGCCGTTCCCTAGGTGGTAGAACGCACCATCACCAACAGATGAGGTTCCCCAGGCAAATTGAAAATTGGTGTTGGCGGTGATTCCGACCCAGTACTGAGTGCCACCGGCGAAGGTCAGCGGCCCAAAATTGGCCGTGTAGAGGTATTCCTCAAAGCCCGCGTTGGGGATGCCAGTGTCGATCTCGACTGGAGTGGCCACATCCTCGGTCAGCAGCAGCGCCCCTGGCGCGCCACCACTATCGGCGTAAAAGGCAATGTTGAAACTGGAAGGCTCGACTCCGTTGGTGCTTATGCCATTCCAGGTCAAGGTGTTGAATGTCGACTGTGATGCCAGGGTGAAGTTGTCGGCAATGGATTGACTGACGTCGGCATAATACGCATCGCCGTGATCGGAGGGGTGGCTGAAGGTTGTGTCCGCGAAAGCGGGGATGGATGAGAGAACGCAGGCTGCGATGGCAGCCGCGGAAAAGACGCGCAGTTTCATTAAATTCTCCAGGTAGATCGTTCAGTCCGCAAACTCGTGCATGTTCGCAAGAGCAGTCGCCCGTGGTACGTGTCCCGATTCAGGAGCCCGGTGGAGGTATGTGGCGATGATAGACTTCGGCGTCCGTTAAGTCTTTATTTATTTGCAACTTAGAGGATGTACTCTTAGTGTGTTGGCGAACAATGACCACGACGGGAGGCTAGGCAATTGTTCTGTTCGCTCACCGTGACGGCCAAAAGCACGCGACGCCCAGTTGAAGACTTCGCGGGCGGCGAGTGTGCTGCCGGCGGAGGCGTTGCGGTACGAGTAGGCCCCCTCCCCCGATTTGTATGCAAAAACTAGAGCGCATGAGGTTTAGGTCCGGACCTCTGTGGATCGGGGCGGGAAAGTCTTGAAAACAGAGGAGTTATCTTCATCGCGGACGTGGTCGCGTGGGATAAATTCTCTGGTTTCATCAACTTGTGATTTTGCCGTCGTGGCGGGAGTGCGAGATGCTTCTGAAGCGGGAGGTGGCGGAAGTATGCTGTATGCGAGTGAGGTGAAGATGGCACGGCTACCGTATACGAAACTGGCACCGAAAGCTTATGAGGCGCTGCAGGCGCTGGGGCATTACCTGCACACTGAGACGGCCCTGGAGGCGGTGCTGCTGGAGCTGGTGTTCCTGCGGGCTTCGCTGCTGAATGGATGCGGGTTCTGCGTGGGAATGCATACGGCAGCGCTGAAGAAGATGCACGAGCCGGAGACTCGGATCGAGGCCGTGGGGCATTGGGTAGAGTCGGATGCGTTTACCCCACGGGAACGGGCTGCGCTGCGCTGGACGGACGTACTGACGAAGCTGGAGGGTGGTCATGCTTCGGATGACGACTACGCGGCGGTAAGCGAGTTCTTCGGTGACAAGGACCTTGTAGATCTATCGTTTGCGATTGCGAATATCAATGCCTGGAACCGGCTGGGTGTGGGATTTGGGACGGAGTGGAATCCTCCGAAAAAGGCAGCGCCGGTGGCTTAGGAGTGGGTGGGGTGGCGATCTCGGCACGCTTGTCCCGTCTATATACGACAATTTAATGTAGACTGGTGAGGAGAGTTCTGCGCAGCTCAGAACCGTCCGTTGGAAAATGGGAGAGAACGATAATGACCCCTTCGCTGATTCACCTGCTTGCAGCCATGTCGTTCCCCGCCGGAGCAGCAAGTGTGGGCGCACAGACGGCGGATGCAATCTATAAGCGGGCCTGCGCGGTTCAGGATGCGATGTCCGAGCCAAAACAGCACAAATTGCAGCCAGCGAAGTAGAGCCTGATGCAGGCTCTGCAGAGGTGGGGACCTGGACCGTTTGGTTGGTGGGCGGTTGAAGGTTGGAGTGGAAGGCCTGTAGTCTCGGGCGTATGACCGTGTTACGAGCAGTGGCGCTGGAAAAGACCTATCCGCCGCTGAGTGCAGGTGCGGTGGGGTTGCAACTGTTTCGAGATTTATCGCTCGAGGTGGCTGCGGGCGAGATGGTGGCGGTGGTGGGCGAGAGTGGAGCAGGCAAGAGCTCTCTGCTGCACCTGCTGGCGGCGCTGGATTCACCCACGACGGGCGAGGTCTGGTGCGGCGAGACAAATGTGACGCAACTGAAGGGCAAGGCAGCGGCGGAGTTCCGCAATCGAGAGATTGGATACGTTTGGCAGTTCCACTACCTCCTGCCGGAGTTTTCCGCGGTGGAGAATGTGGCGATGCCGCTGCTAGCTCGCGGAGTAGCTCGGGGTGAGGCGTTGAGGAAGGCAGAGGCGTGGCTGGCGCGGGTGGGGCTGGCGGGACGTGGGGAGCATCGATCAGGAGAGCTGAGCGGAGGCGAGCAGCAGAGGGTGTCGATTGCGCGTGCGCTGGTGACGGAGCCGAAGCTGCTGCTGGCCGATGAGCCGACGGGGGATCTCGACGGAAAGACGGCGGGACAGGTGTTTGAGCTGCTGCTTGGCTTGCATCGGGAGCAGGGGCTGGCGAGTGTGCTGGTGACGCACAATGTCGAATTTGCGTCGCGATGCGATCGCGTGATGCGGTTGAAAGATGGCCGGCTGGAAGCGGCGTGAAGGGCCGGGGCTAAAGCCCTTTTTGTTGGCGAATGGGAACAGGGGCCTGAAGGCCCCTTCTAATCCGGGTGGTGCGCGAACTGATAAGCGAATGTTTCGCGGGTTGCGGTGGATGAGAGTGGGACAGGCATTTGCGACCGATTTCCCACAGATGCGTCCAATGTGTGATTCCAGAATCCGTTCGAGGACTTCGCTTTGGAGCCGCGGGCGGATACACTGGAGCCAACTCTCTGGTTGCTGAACAATTGAACGCGAGGCAATCAGTCCTATCCGCCGGCAATGGATCGCCGGCGGCGGCCACGGTAATCGTCATTCGCAGACCGCGCTCCTGATTTTGGTTTTAGAGATTTTGCTCCATGCGCGGGGGCGGCGGTTCGAAGGGGGAGTATGTTCGAACGCTACACGGAAAAGGCGCGGCGCGTAATTTTCTTCGCGCGCTACGAGGCGAGCCAGTTCGGTTCGCCCTACATTGAAACCGAACATCTCTTGCTGGGACTGCTGCGCGAAGATAAAGCGCTGACCAATCGCTTTCTGCGCTCGCATGCTTCGGTGGAATCCATCCGCAAACAGATTGAGCAGCACACAACAGTGCGCGAGAAGGTGTCGACGTCGGTGGACCTGCCGCTGTCGAATGAGTGCAAGCGCGTGCTGGCCTATGCTGCGGAAGAGGCCGAGCGGCTTTCGCATAAACACATTGGGACCGAGCACCTGCTGCTGGGATTGCTGCGTGAGGAGAAGTGCTTCGCCGCGGAGATTCTGACCGAGCGCGGGCTAAGGCTGACAACGATTCGCGAAGAGCTGCAGAGGACGACGCAGGACAAGCCTGCGGCTTCGTCGAGCGGCGGAGGCAAGCAGCGCGGCGGGCAGCAGGAGCAGTCGCTGCTGGCGGAGTTCTCGCGGGATTTGACGCAGGCGGCTACGGATCAGCAACTCGATCCGCTGGTGGGGCGCGACTTTGAAGTGGAGCGCGTGATCCAGATTCTGTGCCGCCGGACGAAGAACAATCCAGTGCTGATTGGCGAGCCGGGTGTGGGCAAGACGGCCATCGTTGAGGGACTGGCGCAGAAGATTGCCGATGGCGAAGTGCCGAGCTTCCTTGCGGACAAGCGCGTGTTGTCGCTCGATCTGAGCTTGATTGTGGCGGGGACGAAGTATCGCGGGCAGTTTGAAGAGCGGCTGAAGACGATCATGAAAGAGCTGATGGAGAATCAGAACTCGATTGTGTTCATCGATGAGCTGCATACGCTGGTGGGTGCAGGGTCGGCGGAGGGTTCCCTGGATGCAGCGAATATTTTGAAGCCGGCGCTGAGCCGTGGCGAGATTCAGTGCATTGGAGCTACGACGCCGGCGGAGTATCGGAAGTCGATTGAGAAAGATCGGTCGCTGGAGCGGCGTTTTCAGGCGGTGAAGGTTCCGCCGCCGAACGAAGAAGACGCGATCAAGATCATCATGGGCATCCGCGAGAAGTATGAGAAGTTTCATGCGGTGAGCTATACGGATGATGCGATTACGTTCTCGGTGTCGCACTCGAATCGTTATATTCCGGACCGGTTTCTGCCGGATAAGGCGATCGATCTGATTGATGAAGCGGGTGCGAGGGTGAAGCTGCGGCAGACGACTCTGCCGGAAGAGCTGACCGAAGTGCAGAAACGGATCAAGTTCATCGTGCACCGCATGGAGAACGCGATTGCGAATCATGAGTTCGAGAAGGCGCGGTTCTACTCGGATGAAGAACGCAAGGAGCGGGACAACCTGCGGGCGCTGCGCGACAAGTATCACCTCGATGAATCGTGCTCGGGAATTGTGACGCGCGAGGATATTGAGGATGTGGTGTCGCGCTGGACGGGCGTACCGATTACATCGATCAAGGAAGAAGAGACGCAGAAGCTCCTGCGGGTTGAGGAAGAGCTGCACAAGCGGGTGATCGCGCAGGACAAGGCGATCTCGGCGCTGGCGCGGGCGATTCGGCGGTCGCGTGCTGGATTGAAGAATCCGGCGCGGCCGATTGGGAGCTTCCTGTTCCTTGGGCCTACGGGTGTTGGCAAGACCGAGGTTGCGAGGACGCTGGCGCAGTTCCTGTTTGGGTCGGAGAAGTCGCTGATCCGGTTCGATATGTCGGAGTTCATGGAGAAGCATTCGGTGAGCAAGCTGATCGGCTCGCCTCCGGGATACGTGGGCTACGAAGAAGGCGGCCAGTTGACGGAGCGCGTAAAGCGTTCGCCGTACTCAGTGGTGCTGCTGGATGAGGTTGAGAAGGCGCATCCCGATGTGTTCAACCTGATGCTGCAGGTGTTTGAAGATGGGCAGTTGACGGACGGACTGGGCAACACGGTCGACTTCAAGAACACGATCATCGTGATGACGTCGAACATTGGGGCTAAGCACCTGATGAAGCGCGAGAGCCTGGGCTTCCAATCGAGCAAGGACGAAGTGGTGCTCGAGAAGATGCAGGAGATGGTGATGAGCGAGGTGAAGAAGACCTTCAACCCCGAGTTCCTCAACCGTCTCGACGAGGTGATTGTGTTTACGGCGCTGAGTGACGCGGACCTGATGCAGATCCTGGAGCTTCTGGTGCAGTCGCTGAACACCAACCTGGTGCACAAGGCGATTACGCTTTCGGTACAGGATGACGCCAAGCGCTGGATCCTGGAGAAGACGGTCACCGATCGCAGCTACGGAGCCCGGCCTTTGCGGCGCGCGCTGCAGCGGTTCATCGAGGACCCGCTTTCGGAGGCGCTGATCGCTGGACAGATTACCGAGCGGCCGGCGTTCCTGGAGGTGTACCTGGAGAACAACACGCTGCACTATCGCCCGCTGAGCGCCGAAGGCGAAGAGAAGGCTGCCGGGTTTGCGATGACGACGGTGTAGATTCCGAAGAACGGAAGTGCGATACGCCCCGGCTGATGGCCGGGGCGTATTGTTTTTGTGGAGGATTTGAAGATGAGCGAGATGGACCGGAGGAGTTTTGCGGCGATGTTGCCGGCGTTGCTGGCGGTTGCGGGCGTTTCGGCTGAGGGGCAGATTGTGGTGGGCAAGGGCGCCGTGGGTGGGCCGGATGGCGGCAACGGATTGCCGTGGCTGGAGTCCGGGGTGTTTCCGCCGGGGCCGGAGTCGCATCCGGGAGAGCCGCGGAGGGGGCGGTCATTTTTGAAGGGGATGCTGAAGGCGGGAAATATCCAGCTCGAGATGCACGAGACGCGGCAGGAGCCGGGGACACCGCATGAGGCGATTGGGCATCATCTGCACAGCGAGATCTGGCTGGTGAAGGAAGGCGTTTGCGAGTTGATGACGAATGGCGTGACGCGGCGAATGGAAGCGGGCGAAGTGGGGCTGTGCTGCGCGGGGGACGAGCACTGGGTGAAGAATGCAGGCGATACGGCTTGCAGCTACTTTGTGGTCACGGTGGGACCGCCGGAGCCTCGGGCTTAAGCGACAGGAGGTAGACCCCCATCCGCCCGGTGGGACGAGCGGATGAAGGTCTACCTCCTGCCGTGCTTCGATCTTCTGCTGGGCTCGTAGTTAGACGAGCTTGGTCACGGCCTTGGCAGCCTTGTTGGCCTGCTTGATGTCACTGTTGGCGCTATCGACGGCGTACTCGAACTGGTCCTTGCCGGCGTCGATCAGCTTCTGAGTCTCTTTGGCGAGGCGCTCGGCCTGGTCTTTGAGGTAGTCGGCGGCGTCTTCGAGCGAGTCGCCGATGTCATCGACTTTGCGCTTGAGCTGCTTGCGGGTGGCTGCCCCTGACTGGGGCGCGTAGAGCAGAGCGGCGACTCCGCCGGCAATTGCTCCAAGACCAAGTGCGATCCAAAACTCCTTGTGGCGCATGTGACTTCCTCCGTGCATTTCAGTGAGTAAGATTCCGGCTGGGCTGAGGAAGTTGCGCGAAGATGCGGGAATCGTTTGGCGCGATAGCGAACCACGTGTAGCTAGGCCGATTCTCCGTCGAGGCCGGCGAGTTTGAGGGCATCGACGAAGATGCGGGCGAACATGGGGCGATTGAGGCGGCCGGTGAGGGTGTTGCGCAGTGAGGGGTGGTAGCTGCCCAGCAGGGTGAGACCGTTCGGAAGGGCGTAGCGGGCTCCGTGGGAGAAGGTGTAGGCTGAACGGCGCGCGATGGTTCCCTGCTGCAGAAGATGTGCCAGGTAGCCGTCCCAGGCGATCTTTCCGAGGCAAACGACGACCTTGACGCGGGGCAGGGCGGCGACTTCGGCGGTGAGATGCGACCCACAGTTGCGGATCTCCTGCGGCGTGGGCTTGTCGCCTGGTGGAGCACAACGGACAACAGAACCGATCCAGAGTTTGCGGAGCTTGAGACCGTCGTCGCGCGCGACGGCTTTGGGTTTGGAGGCGAGGCCAAGTTCATGCAGAACGGGATACATGAAGTCTCCAGAACCGTCGCCGGTGAAGGGACGGCCGGTGCGATTGGCGCCATGGGCTCCTGGAGCGAGGCCCATGATGAGAATGCGGGCGTTGGGGTCACCGAATCCTGGAACCGGGCGGGACCAGTACTCCTGGTCGCGATAGGCCTTGCGGCGGGTTTCGCCGATCGCCGTGCCGTACTCACGCAGGCGGGGGCAGCGGACGCAGGCGACGATGCCCGCACAGACCTGGTTGAGGACGGTGAGGCGCGCAGACGGGGATGCAGCCTTGGAAATAGGGATGCTTACGGCAGCGGATGGCGCGGATTTTCCCGCGGTGTCAGGGGTTCGGGCCCGAGATTGTTTCGCTTTGGGTCGCTCAGCGAGCGTTCGTTTGTCACTCTTCATGCCTGTCGAATGATACCGTTGCGATAGTCTGAATGGGGCGTCGAGAACCTTTGCCCGCCTGCTGCACCGGCGGAGCCGAGAGAGAGACGGAGGATCATGAATTACGCAGAACCATCCAGCGATGCGAAAGACGCGTTGCGGTCGTCCCGGTGGCGCAAGATAACCAAATCCGGTTGGTTTGCGCCATTGTTAGTGGCGTTTGTTTGCGGAGGCCTGGTCTTGGCGTCCATGGAAAGTGGCCGCGGCCGGTTCCACGAGTTGACCACTGCGGTGATGCCTCCGGCGCCTGTTGCTCCTACGAGCGTGAAGGGACCGGGTGGGCTGGCGCCGATTCGACTTTCCCGTACAGCAACGACCAATGGAGCTGAGCCGGAATTTTTGTCAGCGATGCTGCTGCCCGGGCGTGGCATGCAGATTCTGCAGATTACAGCTTCGATTCCCGGACATGGTGAAGTTCCGCTGCTGTTTGCTCCCAACGTGACCGAAGCAACGGGGGTCTTGACGGGAAGCGGGCAGGACGATCACGGGGCGATGAGCATGTCGATGGGTGCGGCGTTCATGGCGCCGTGGGCCGGACAGCTGGGTGGGACCACCGCCGCTCATGCCAAAGGAACGCTGCAGAACTTCTGGAACGGACAGCGG
Source organism: Acidobacteriota bacterium (assembly GCA_040388825.1). GTDB lineage: Bacteria > Acidobacteriota > Terriglobia > Terriglobales > Acidobacteriaceae > Granulicella. Next base: position 15,844 of record JAZKBC010000080.1, read on the forward strand.
ATCCTGGCTCCGATGGACCCCGAGGATTCGACGACTTCGGTTCCGGGGCTGCTGCTGGACAAGACTGCGGATTCGATCAAGACAACGGTGCTGGCTGACGGGCAATCGCTCGAGGCGGTCTTTGGCGCGCATAATTTTTCGCCGAACTGGCCTTCGACGGTGGAGCTGACGCTGAATGTCGAGTTGGCCGGCAAGACGATGGATGTTTCGATCAAAGCGAAGAACAACGGGCAGATGGCGATTCCATTTGGGGCTGGCTGGCACCCGATCTTTGCGATTCCCGATGGCAACCGTGCAGATGCACAGCTTTCGCTGCCTTCAAATACGGTGACCGTGGAGAACCCCGAAACGGCCGAGCCGACGGGCAAGACGAACTGGTTGACCGGAACACCGCGAGACTTTATGCGGCCGGTCGGAACTCCGCTAGGCTCGACCGACGTGGAAGAGACGTACGTGAACCTGATCCATGGATTGGCGGGTGCGACTCCGGTGGCGCAGTTGCGGGTGCCGAGTTTCAACTATGGGATCCAGGTGATTCCGCAGACCGCGAATATTACGCGCATGCACGTGTCGGCGCCGCTGGGCAAAAAATGGGTGGCGATTGACCCCGACACGAACTCCGACGATCCGTTTGGGAGTGAGTGGGGAACGCTGGCCAAGAGCGGCATGTCCGTGCTGCAGCCGGGCGAGACGTTCGAGTGGAAGGTGCGGCTGCAGCTGGTGCCGCTGACGACATCGGCCGCCGGCGCGCTGACACCCTAAGGGCCTTGCAGCCAGCGGGGGTTTGACCCTGCAGGCTCAAGGCTCGTATCCTTAGAGATGGCAATTTGTTTCTCGCACGTGGTGTGCGGTTATGCGCGCCTGGCGTGCGTTTCCCTGAGACAATCGACTGCCCAAACATTGCGGAAGGCAACCCTACATTGACCCCCACAGAAACAAACGAAGAGCAAATTGCGGCCGGAGACGTCTCCGTGTCGAACGAAGCGCAGGCTGGCACGGAAGCGCACTCGCATGAAGGCCACGACCACGACGGCCATGATCACGATCATGAGGGCCACGAACACCATCACCACGCACCGGCGCTGAATCCGGAGCTGACGCGGTCGATCCAGGTGGAAGCGCCGGCGGCGGACGTCGACAAGGCGTTCAAGCAGGTGGTGAAGCGCTATACGAAGCTGGCGCGGATCCCGGGCTTCCGGGCAGGCAAAGTGCCGGAGTCGCTGATCAAGAGCCGCTTTGCGCGCGAGGTACGGCAGGAGGTTCTGGACTCGCTGGTGAATGCGAAGTTCCGGCAGGCACTGGAAGAGCAGAAGATCAACCCGGTGTCGCAGCCGCAGGTAACCGAGATGCTGCTGAACGAGGGCGCGCCGCTGAAGTTTACGGCGACCTTCGAAGTGCTGCCGGACGTGAGCATCGACGGCTACGACACGGTCAGCGTGCAGCGGCCGGATACAGCAGTGACCGAGGATGAGTACCAGGCGGAGCTGGATGCTGTGCTGGATCATCACGCGACGGTTGAGCCGGTAGACGAGGATCGCGCCATCACCGATGGCGACTGGGCCGAGATCAGCTACACGGGCAAGGTTGAAGAGCTGGCGCAGACGGTGGGCGAAGACGGCCTGGAGACCAGGAGCGAAGAGCAGCCGATCACGGGCGAAGATGTTCTGCTGGAAGTTGGCGGCAAGAACACGCTCGAGGCCTTCACCGGTGCGCTCAGAGGCGCGAAGGTGGGCCAGGAGATGGCCGTTGAGGTGAACTACCCGAGCGAGTTCGGCGATGCCCGGCTGGCCGGCAAGACGGTGAGCTACGACGTGGTCGTGAAGGCGATCAAGAAGAAGACGCTGCCGGAGCGCGATGAAGAGTTTGCCAAGCAGCTTGGGCCGTACAGCGACTGGAACGACTTTGAGACCAAGCTGCGCGAGCGGCTTGCCAGCCGCAAGAAGGATTCGCTGGAGCGCGAGGCGCGGGACAAGATGCTGGACGATATCGTGCAGAAGTTCCAGTTCCCCGTCCCTGAAACATTTGTCCAGCAGCAGGTCGATGCGCGGCTGGAGCGTGGGCTGCGTGCCCTGGCTCAGCAAGGCATGAGCGCGGATGCGATGCGGCAGCTCGACTTCGGGCGTCTGCGTGAGGCTCAGCGCGAGCAGGCCGTGAACGAGGTTAAGGCCTCGCTGATCATGGACCGCATTGCCGAGCGCGAGAACGTGGACGTGAGCGACGAGGAGATGGAGCGCGAGCTGCTGATGCTTTCGCTGCAGAGCCGCGAGCCGCTGGACGTGTTGAAGAAGCGTCTGCAGGAGGACGGCTCGCTGGGCCGAATCCACGAGCAGATGCGCCGCGAGAAGGCCGGACAGACGCTGTTCGAGAAGCTGGCGAAGTAAAGGATTGCCGCCGACCCGCTTTTGCGCCGGTGTCCGAAGGAAGGACATGACGCGAAGGTGGGTTGGCGGTATGGTTTCCGGGCAGGTCTTCCACAGCGACCAACCGCCTATGCTGAACATCTAGAGCCAAGCAGGCGAAACCACAGCATGGGGCTGCGGTGAAGGAGAAAGAGGAGATTATGGGATTGATTCCAATGGTGCTCGAGCAGACGAGCCGGGGCGAGCGCTCCTACGACATCTACAGCCGCCTGCTGCGCGACAACATCATCTTCCTGGGCACACCGATCGACGACAACGTCGCGAACCTGATCATCGCGCAGATGCTGTTTCTGAGCGGCGAGGACCCGGAGAAGGACATCCAGCTGTACATCAACTCGCCGGGCGGATCGATCTCGGCGGGCCTGGCGATCTATGACACGATGCAGTACATCAAGAACGATGTGGTGACATTCTGCATTGGGCAGGCGGCGTCGATGGGCGCGTTCCTGCTGATGGCGGGCAAGAAGGGCAAGCGGTTTACGCTGCCGAACTCGCGGGTGCTGATTCACCAGCCGTCGATGGGCGGACTGGGTGGACAGGCGACCGACATCGACATTCATGCGCGCGAGATTTTGCGCATTCGCGAGCTGACGAACAAGCTGATGGCGCAGAACACCGGCCAGCCGCTGGATCGCATCGAGCGCGACGTGGAACGCGACTTCATCATGACCGCACCGCAGGCCAAGGAGTACGGCATCATCGACGATATTATCGACCGGCCGCGGACGACGTAGGCTGAGACGCTACCGAAAAAGCCCGGCCCAGCGCCGGGCTTTTTCACAGGAATTGAGCCGATATACCCGACGTACCGTTACCCGCGGAGATAACCGGTACCCGCGTAGACAACGGTATCGAAGTGCGCACACCGTAGCACTTCGGTACAGTTGTGAAAATTTGCAAAGGTGTAAACTGGATTTCGTTGCGCGGTGGTCCGGTACCGGTCAATAGCCGTATCCGGAAAAGGAGTTTTACCCTTCTATGAAGACTTCCCGGGGCCCGGAAGAGTCGCTACGCTGTTCGTTCTGCCACAAATCGCAGGATGCGGTAGCCAAGCTGATCTCTTCGCCCAGTGATTATCCGCGCGCCTATATCTGCGACGAGTGCGTCGCGGTTTGCAACTCGATTCTGGAAGACGACAAGGGTGAGGCCCAGCCGGGCGCCGCTCCGGCGCATCTTCCCAAGCCAGCGGAAGTCCGGGCATTTTTAGATGAGTACGTGATCGGCCAGGACATGACCAAGAAGAAGCTGGCGGTCGCGGTCTATAACCACTACAAACGCATCCAGATGAACCGCACACGCGGCAACGATGTGGAGCTGCAGAAGTCGAACATCCTGCTGGTGGGTCCGACGGGTTCGGGCAAGACGCTGCTGGCGCAGACGCTGGCGAAGATGCTCGATGTGCCGTTCGCGATTGTGGATGCGACGACGCTGACCGAAGCTGGGTATGTGGGCGAAGACGTTGAGAACATCATCCTGAAGCTGCTGCAGGCCGCCGATGGCGATGTGGCTCGCGCGCAGTCGGGCATCATCTATATCGACGAGATCGACAAGATCGGCCGCAAGGACGAGAACCCTTCGATTACCCGCGACGTGAGCGGCGAAGGTGTGCAGCAGGCGCTGCTGAAGCTGCTGGAAGGCACGATTGCGAACGTTCCGCCGCAGGGTGGACGCAAGCATCCGCACCAGGAGTTCACGATTGTCGACACGACGAACATCCTGTTTATCTGCGGCGGCGCGTTTGTGGGGCTGGAGAAGGTGATTGGTCGGCGCATCGGCAAGAAGGCGCTGGGCTTCAAGACGCAGGGCGCGGTGACCACGGACGACGTGACGCCGATTCGCCAGCAGCGCGACAGTGAGCTGCTGCGCAAGGCTGAACCCCAGGACCTGCTGAAGTATGGCCTGATTCCGGAGTTCGTCGGCCGGCTGCCGGTGATGGGCATCCTGGACGAGCTGGACGAGGCGGCGCTTATCGAGATTCTGACCAAGCCGCGGAATGCGATTCTGAAGCAGTACGCGAAGCTGTTCGACTACGAAGGCGTGAAGGTGACGTGGACGGACGAAGCGGCTCGCGAGATTGCGCGTGAGGCGTTGCAGCGCAAGGTTGGAGCGCGCGGTCTGCGGATGATCCTGGAAGAGCTGATGCTCGACCTGATGTATCACGTGCCCGGCAACAAGCGGATCAAGGAGCTGGTGATCACCGACGAGATGGTGAAGAACCGCGACATCACCGTTCCAGTGGTGCTCGAAAAGGCTGGCTGATCACGAAGTTGCACGATGTTTTGAATGTGAAGCGGACAGCCTGCGGGCTGTCCGTTTGCATTTGTGACAACAGTTACGGCTTGTACAGTAGCGGGGCAGTGAGCAAAAACCTTAGTAACCCCGCTGCAATTCCCTGCCCCTGACCGCGTACAATTTGCTCCATGGCGGCCTCGCATCTTTAGGGCGAGTTGAACGTCTAATCGGGAGGCCTATGGCAAACGACGAACGCGATTTACTCAATGGCGCGCAGCGCAAACTCCCGATGATGCCCATCCGCGAGATGGTGATCTTTCCGCACATGATGGCTCCGTTTGTAGTGGGGCGCGAATCGAGCGTGAGAGCGCTTGAAGAAGCGCTGAACGGCGACCGCAGAATTTTTCTGGCGACGCAGCATGACGCGTCGGTTGACGAGCCGACGGCCGAAGATATTTACAACGTCGGCGTGATCGGCAACATCGTGCAGTCGGTGCGGATGCCCGATGGCAACATCAAGGTGCTGGTCGAAGGCGTTGAACGCGGCCGCGCAATTGATGTGAACGACGACGATGGATTCTTTGTCGCGACGGTGCGGACATCGAAGGTGGAGTTGCAGGCAACGGCGCAGGCCGAGCAGCTTGTGAGCCGCGTGCATCAGTTGTTTGAGCAGTACAACAAGCTGCAGCAGTCGCTCAACCAGGAGAATGCGGCGGCGATGCGCACCGATGAGCCGGCGAAGCTTGCCGACGTGATTGCGTCGAACCTTCCGCTCTCGATCGAAGAGAAGCAGCAGCTGTTGGAAGTGTTCGATCCCGAGCTGCGGCTTTCGCGCATCGCGGACACGCTGGACATTGCGATTGAGAAGCTGAACATGGACCGCACCATCCAGTCGCGCGTGAAGCGGCAGATGGAACGCGCGCAGAAAGAGTACTACCTCAACGAGAAGATCAAGGCGATTCAGAAAGAGCTCGGGCGCGGCGAGAAGAGCGAGTTCGACGAGCTGAAGAAAAAGATTGAAGAAGCCGGCATGCCGAAGGATGTGCAAGAGAAGGCGACGCAGGAGCTGAAGAAGCTGGAAGCGATGCCTCCGATGTCGGCTGAGTCGACCGTGAGCCGCAACTACCTGGACTGGCTGCTGGCGGTGCCGTGGAAAAAGCGCTCGAAGGAGATTCGTTCGATTGAGAACGCCGAGACTGTTCTGAACGAGGACCACTACGGCCTCGAAAAGATCAAGGACCGCATCCTGGAGTTTCTCGCGGTGCGGCAGCTGGTGAAGAATCCCAAGGGATCGATCCTGTGCTTTGTCGGACCTCCGGGCGTGGGCAAGACTTCGCTGGGCATGTCGATTGCGAAGGCGACGGGGCGCAAGTTTGTGCGCATGAGCTTGGGCGGCGTGCGGGACGAGGCAGAGATTCGCGGACATCGTCGGACGTATATTGGAGCGCTGCCGGGGCAGATCATTCAGTCGATGAAGAAGGCCGGGACGAAGAACCCGGTGATCATGCTGGATGAGATCGACAAGATGGCTTCGGACTTCCGTGGCGATCCGGCTTCTGCGTTGCTCGAAGTGCTGGACCCGGAGCAGAACCACACGTTCCAGGACCACTATCTCGATGTGGAGTATGACCTGTCGCAGGTGCTCTTTGTGGCGACGGCGAACGTGCTGCATACGATTCCGGGGCCGCTGCAGGACCGCATGGAGATTCTGCGGCTGACAGGCTACACCGAGGTTGAGAAGCTCGAGATTGCCAAGCAGTATCTGCTGAAGAAGGCGCGCGAAGGCACGGGGCTGACCGAAGAGCAGATCACCTTTACCGACGACGCGCTGCGCGAGATCATTCGCAGCTACACGCGCGAAGCCGGCGTACGCAATCTGGAGCGCGAGATCGGCAACGTGTGTCGCAAGGTAGCGCGCAAGGTCGTGAAGGACTCCAAGCATGCAGAAGCGGTGACCAAGGAGTCGCTGACGGACCTGCTGGGCGTGGCGAGGTATCGGGACTCGCAGGTGCAGGAGAAGAGCGAGGTTGGACTCGTCACCGGGCTGGCATGGTCGGAGATGGGCGGATCAATTTTGCAGGTCGAAGTGCAGGTGCTGGACGGCAAGGGCAAGATGACCGCAACTGGCCAGCTCGGAGACGTGATGCAGGAGTCGACGCAGGCTGCGCTGACGTACATTCGCTCGCGCTCGCATCACCTGGGTCTGGCGAAGGACTTCTACCGCAACATCGATATCCACATCCATGTGCCGGAAGGAGCCATCCCCAAGGACGGACCGTCTGCGGGCATCGCGCTGGCGACGGCGCTGGCGAGTGCGCTGACGAAGATTGAAGTGCGGCGCGATATCGCCATGACCGGCGAGATTACGCTGCGCGGCAAGGTGCTTCCGATCGGCGGGCTGAAGGAGAAGCTGCTGGCGGCGCATCGCGCAGGGATCTTCGAGGCGATTCTGCCGGCGGAGAACGAGAAGGATCTTGCGGATCTGCCGGAGCTGATCAAGAGCTCGATGAAGCTGCACTTTGTGGAACAGATGGATGAGGTGCTGGAGATCGCGCTGACGGCAAAGATTCCGAAGCTGGCTGAAGAGGTGCCGGAGGCGCTCGCAGCCAAGGCTCCGATTCCTCCACCGGTTCCTGCGGCCACGCCGAACGTGGCGCATCAGTAAGCAGCGAGCAGGAAGTAGCAACAACAGGAAGGCCGGGCAGCGATGCCCGGCCTCTTTGTGTGCGGCAAACAGCTCAGTTTTTATTGCCGCCGATGAGGTGCATGACGAGGGAGATGACTGCAAAGATGATGAGCAGGTGAATGAAGAGGCTGCTGACGTGCATGACGAAAAAGCCGCCGGCCCACATCAGAACGAGAATGATTGCGAGGAGGAGAAACATGCTGTCCGCCTTGAATTTCGAAGTAGCGCTAAGCGCTTGTTGCTCTTGATCAGAAGCGGAAGCCCGTGATGGCGTTGCTTTTCGGTGCGCTTTTATTTTCACGGATATGCAGATAACAGCGGGGGGCGTGTGCGCATCTACTCACAGGTTGCACGATTCCCGTTCGACACGATCGCCGCTTGCAGCCGTTCGAGCATCTGCCGATCCAACAGGAGATTCGCCATGGAACTTATCATCGTTATCGTTCTTCTGCTTCTGCTTTTCGGCTCCTTTCCGGTCTTCCCGTACTCGCGCGACTGGGGCTACCGCGGCAGCGGCGCACTGGGCACGATCCTGTTGATCGTGGTCATTCTGTGGCTGCTGCATGTGATTTGAGCCAGCATCGGGCCCAGGGATTTTCGCCGAGCTTCGCCAGGAATCGGCAATTTGTTTAGGATAAAAGGCGCGCTGATTGCGCGCCTTTTCCTATGTCCAGTGCTGCGACGACGTCTGCCAACCTTTATCTGAGTGAACTTGCGCCGGGCTCGGTGCAGTCCGAGATTCGCGCCATGACAGTGGCCTGCGGAGCCGTCGATGGCGGCATCAACATGGCGCAGGGTGTGTGCGACACCGATCCGCCGCATGAGGTGGTGGACGCGGCCATCGATGCGATCCGTACGGGCCACAACATCTATACGCGGATGGAAGGCATCGAAGCGCTGCGCGACGGGATTGCGCGGAAGTTTGCCTCGTTCAATGGCCTGGAGGTCGATCCGCGGCGCGAGGTGCTGGTGACCAGTGGAGCTACCGGTGCTCTGCATGCTGCCGTCCTGGCGCTGCTGAACCCGGGCGACGAGTGCCTGGTGCTGGAGCCGTTCTACGGCTACCACGTGAGCACGCTGCTGTCGCAGCGGGTTAAGCCAGTGGTGGTGTCGCTGGAGGCTCCGGAGTGGAAGCTAGATGCGGCGAGGCTGCGTGAGGCGGTGACGCCGAAGACGCGGGCGATCATCCTGAACTCACCTTCGAACCCCTCTGGCAAGGTGTTTACGCAGGAGGAGATTGAGGCGCTGGCGGCGTTCACGATTGAGCATGACCTGTTCGTGTTCACCGATGAGATGTATGAATACTTCATTTACGACGGCGAGAAGCAACGGTCGATTGCGGCGCTGCCGGGGATGGCTGAGCGGACGATTACGATCTCCGGGTTTTCGAAGACGTTCTCCGTGACCGGGTGGAGGCTGGGATATCTCGCGGCCAGCGAGCGGTGGACACCTGCAATCGGATACTTTCATGATTTGCTGTATGTGTGTGCACCCTCGCCACTTCAACTTGGAGCGGCGGCTGGGTTGGCGACGCTGCCGGAGAGCTTTTACACAGGGTTGGGTGTGGAGTACCAGGCCAAACGCGATGCGATCTGCGCGGCGCTGACGAAGGCTGGCATGACGCCATCGATTCCTACGGGAGCGTACTACGTGCTGGCGGATGTGCGGCACGTTCCGGGCGCGGATGCGAAGCAGAAGGCACGGCGATTGCTCGCGGATACGGGCGTGGCGGCTGTGGCGGGGTCGGCGTTCTTTGGGCGCGATGCGGATGGGCACAATCGCGGGGAGGAGTTGCTGCGGTTCTGCTTTGCGAAGAAGGATGCGGAGCTGGCTGAGGCTTGCCGACGGTTGGAGGGATATCGGCCGTAGGCTGGGTCTGCGATGAAAACAGAAAAGCGATGGCCGAGGCCATCGCTTTTGCTTTGTGCTTTATACGGAAAGTTTCGAATCCAATAGCTACAGAATTCCGCCAGCGATCGACGGGATCAGCATGACCTCGTCGCCGTCTTCGAACTGGTGCGCGTCGCCGCCGAGGAAGCGAATGTCCTCGTCGTTGATGTAGACGTTGATGAAGCGGCGGAGCTTGCCGTTATCGTCCTTGACGTTCTGGGCGAGTGCGGGAAACTTCGAGTCAAACTCGGCGAGGAGGCCGGGGAGGTTAGCGGCTTCGGAGTTGAAGGTCTTCTGGCCTTCGGTGTGGCGGGCCAGCGCGGTGGGAAGGACGACTTTCACGCTCACAGTGCGCCTCCAGCGAGGACCAGCTCATCAGCGGAGCCGACCAGCGACGGGTCGACCTCGCGGATGTAGGCGTCGAACTCGGTGAGTCGCGGCTTGACGGCGCGCTCCTCGGCATAGCGGCCCACGAGGGCGTCGGTGGTCTTGAGGCCGTTGCCGGTGATGCAGGCGACGGTGATCTCATCCGGCAAGATGCGGCCGTGGGCGTAGAGGCGAGCCGTGACGGCGGTGGTGACGCCGCCGGCGGTCTCGGTGAAGATGCCTTCTGTCTCGGCGAGCTCCTGGATGCCCGAGACGACTTCGACATCGGAGACGTCCTCCGCCCAGCCGCCGGTTTCGGCGATCATCTTGGCGGCTGCGGGGCCGTCAGCGGGGTTGCCGATGGCGAGCGAGCGGGCGATGGTGTTGGGGCGCTGCGGCTCGATGTAGTCCCAGCCCTGCTTGACGGCGTGCGAGATGGGCGAGCAGCCGGTGGCCTGCGCGCCAAAGAAGCGGACGTCCTTGTGCTCCACCAGGCCGAGCGCGACGAGCTCGCGGAAGGCCTTGCGGATTTTGCGGATGAGCGAGCCGCCGGCCATGGGGACGACGACGTTGTCGGGGAGCTTCCAGCCGAGCTGCTCGGCGATCTCGTAGCCGACGGTCTTCGATCCCTCGGCATAGTAGGGCCGGAGGTTCACGTTCACGAAGCCCCACTTGTACTCGTCTGCAATCAGGGTGCAAAGCCGATTGACATGGTCGTAGTTGCCGTCGATGCGGACGAGGCGCGCGCCGTAGACGAGGGTGTTGAGGATCTTGGCGGGCTCGAGGTCCGACGGCACCAGGATGCAGGCCTTGAGGCCGAGGCGGGCAGCCTGTGCGGCTACGGAGTTGGCGAGGTTGCCGGTGGAGGAGCAGCCGACCGTCGTGAATCCGAACGCCTGCGCATTCGCCAGCGCGACCGCGACGACGCGGTCCTTGAAGCTCAGCGTTGGAAAGCAGACGGCGTCGTTCTTGACATAGAGATTGTTCGCACCGATGCGTTTGCCGAGGTTTTTGGCGCGGACCAGAGGTGTGAAGCCGACCGGCAGATCCGGCTGGAACCCTTCAGGTATTGGCAGCAACTGCTTGTAGCGCCAGATGTTAGCCGGACCAGCGGCGACGGTCTCGCGGGTAAAGCGGCCGCGGACGCTCTCGAGGTCATACTGGACTTCAAGAGGGGCCAGGCAGTCCTGGCAGGCTGAGAGTGGGACGTTGCCGTAGCTTTTGCCACACTCGTTGCAGCGAAGATCGTAAACGGTACAGGAAGACGACATCATCAGCTCCGATGGTCGAAGGATATGGTCCTGTGACGTTTCTCAAATGGAAGGAGGGCTACGGGAGGTTCGTGGAGTCAGCGTCTGAATACGGCTCTGCTACCACCGAATCTCATGTGCCCCGTGCCTTGCGGCCAACCAGGAGAGAGTTGACACCGGTACTTTGTTCTGTCCGGTTGTCGTGGCGTCACAGGGCTCGTCCCTCAACCACTCTGCATGAAATTCGACCCGCCGAAGCGGATGGAATAACACTGTTTTATCACTATCCCTATCGGCATGCAATACGCCTTTCCACAGCGGACGCTGCGAGGTACCGGAAAGGGACACCCTTGCGTGTTCCCGTGACGGATTGAAAGCGGACGCCGAAGTGGCTGTAACAATTGCAGTTGTCCTGTTTCTGTGCGGCGCGTGACGGCGGTCACAAGCTGTGGGTGGGGGCCGGACTCTATACTCGCAGAGACGAATGAGCGATATCGAACCAATGCTGGAACGGGGTGCTGACGAGGTGGACGGCGCAGCCGTTTCCCTGGAGCGGGCGACGCGGCTTTACGGCAAGTTCGCCGCGCTGCGGGACGTCACGCTCGACATCCCCGCCGGGTCAAGCGTGGTGCTGCTGGGAGAGAACGGCGCCGGGAAATCGACGCTGCTGAAGGTGATCTCCGGGCTGCAGGCGCTGAGCTTTGGCAAGGTGAAGGTGTTTGGTGAGGCTCCCGGCGATCAGCGCGGGCGGATCGCCACGATGAACCATGCGTCCATGCTGTACGACGAGCTGACCGGGCTGGAGAATTTGAGCTTCTTCGCGCGGCTGCACTGGGGCGAGGCCAGCACGGATGAAGTTCGCGCCAAGGCTGCGAGCGCGCTGGAGGCCGTTGGGCTGAGCGCGGAGTTGCCGCGGCGGGTCGGCGAGTACTCGCAGGGCATGCGGCAGCGGGCGTCGCTGGCGCGGGTGCTGTTGACCGAGCCGGAGCTACTGTTGCTGGACGAGCCGTTTTCGAATCTGGATGTGGCCTCGGCGCACAGCATGATCGACCGGCTGCTGGCTTACGTGGCCGAGCCGGGCAGCGATGGCCGGGTGCGCACGCTGATGCTGACGACCCACCAGGCGGAGCTCGCGAAGCCGCTGGCGAAGACCACTATCATCCTGCGCGGTGGACGCGTGGCTGAACGCGTGGAAGCAGGTGCGCAGTGAGTCACGCTGACAAGAAAGTGAGCAAGACGAACGCGGCGCGGCTGCTGGATTCGCTGGAGATTTCGTATGAGCTGCGGGCGTATGAAGTCGACCCTGACGATTTGACTGCTATTTCCGTGGCGAAGAAGATCGGGCTGCCGCCGGAGCAGGTGTTCAAGACGCTGCTGACGACAGCCAACACCGGCGAGCACTTTTTCGGCGTCGTGCCGGGGGACGCGGAGTTGGATTTGAAGAAGCTGGCAGCGGCGGCGGGAGTTCGCAAGGTCGAGCTGGCGTCGCTGAAGGAAGTGGAGCCGCTGACGGGCTACATTCGCGGCGGCGTGACCGTGCTGGCGGCGAAGAAGGCGTTCCCGGCGTTTGCGGACGAGACGATTGAGTTGTTCGATGTGATTTCGATTTCAGCGGGACAGCGCGGCTTGCAACTGCTGATGGCTCCGGCGGATTATCTGCGCGCTGCTGAGGCCGAAATTGCCGATTTGACGAAGGCTGCAGGTGCGCACGCATGAGCTATGTACGTTTCGTAATGACGCATCTGCGCAAGGATCTGCAACTGGAGTGGCGCGCGAAGGACTCGATCAACGGCATGCTTTTTTTTACGCTGCTGGTCGTGGTGGTGTTCGCGATGGCGTTCGATCCGACAGCGTATCCGGCGATCGCGCGGCAGATCTCCGGCGGGCTGCTTTGGGTGGCGATGCTGTTTGCCGCGATGACGGCGCTGAACCAGTCGTGGGCGCGCGAGGTTCGGAACGGGGTGCTGGACGCGCATCGGCTTTCGCCTGCGCCCTCCTCGGCGCTCTTCATCGGCAAGGCGCTGGCGAACTTCCTGTTTGTGAGTGCGGTGGAGCTGGTGCTGGCGCCGGTCTTCGTCGTGTTTTACAACCTGCAGCCGCTCGGCGATAGCCGCCTGCTGCTATTGATTCTGCCGCTGGGCACATGGGCGCTGGTAGGCAATGGAACGTTCTTTGCCGCGCTGAGTTTGAAGACGCGCAACCGCGAGCTGCTGCTGCCGCTGGTGCTGTTCCCGATCTCGCTGCCGGCATTGCTGGCGATGATCCAGGCGACCACCAACGTGCTGACCGGGCAAGGTGGTCCGGGACTTTGGATCAAAGTTTTGCTGGCCTACGACGTGGTGTTTACGACTGCGTGCGTGCTGCTGTTTGAAACGATTCTGCAAGGTGACTAAACCGCACGATGGAGAGAGTATGAGCACGACTAACGAACGAAAAAGCGGCTTCCGCGGAGCCTACGGCGCGGCGTGGTTTGCGCTGACGCTGCTGGTGCTGGCCATGGGCTTCTACCAGGCGATGACCGCGCCGACAGAAGCGACGATGGGCAACCTGTATCGCGTGTTCTTTTACCACTTCCCACACACGATTCTGAGCTTCCTGTTCCCGTACCTGAACTGCGGAGCTTCGTTCTTTTACCTGTACTGGCGCGGCAAGAATGCTGATAAAGCAGCGGCAGCCGACGCCTTCGCGCTGGCTTCGGCGGAGCTGACGGTGCTGTACGCCAGCATCGGTCTCGCGACGGGCATGCTTTGGGGCCGCGCAGCGTGGGGCATCTGGTGGACATGGGACGCGCGCCTGACCACCTACCTTCTGCTGTGGCTGCTGTATGTAAGCTATATCCTGCTGCGGCGCTTCGCCTCCGGCGGGCAGACTGGCGTGATCTCGGCGGTGCTCGCGATCTTTGCTGCCATCGACATTCCCATCTGCTACATGTCCATCCACTGGTGGCGCACGCAGCACCCGGCACCGGTGTTTGGCGGCGGTTCCGACTCCGGCATCGACCCCAGCATGTACGCCGCAGTTTGGTGGAACCTGGCTGGATGGGCGATGTGGGGAGCCTTCATCCTCGGCCTGCGTTACGCGATTGAACGGCGCCGTCAACATGCAGCGACCCTGGCCCAGGACGAGTTCCTGGCGGAAGGCTAGAGAGGATACGAGAGATGACGATTCCCTTTTCAACACTCGCACAAAGGCACACGGTTTACGCGTATTGCATCGTCTGGCTGCTGCAGTTTGGGTACGGTTCGTGGCTAGCGGTGCAGTGGAAGAAGTCGCGGCGATAGAAGTGGAGCAGGTTCAGGCAGATTTGTGGCCGGCCTTTGCACGTTGCGGTTGAGGGCCGGGGCAACCTACACTCATCAAGAGTGTTCCCTTCCCTTCAGCAACGACTTCAGACAGGCTACCGCGCTCTGCTGGGCCTGGCGATTTTGCTTCCGCTGGCATCGTGCCATCGCAACCGCTTCCCCAGCTACCCGGCCAGCTATCGCGAGTTCGCGTATATCTCCAATGGAAGCGCCGGAACCGTGACCGTGCTCGACCTGGTGTATCTGCGGCGCGACCGCGTGGTGCAGGTGGGCAAGCAGCCGACCGGGATGGGCGTGAACCCCGTGCGCGATGAAGTGTATGCAGTGAACACGGGCAGCGACTCCGTTTCCGTAATCGACACGACGACAAACAGCGTGGTGGGGACAATCGCCGTTCATCACACACCCTACTTCATCAGCGTTGCGCCAGACGGCAAGCGCGCGTACGTACCGAACTCGGCTGCGAATACGGTGAGCGTGCTCGATCTCAACAAGCGGCGGGAGATTGCCGTTGCGGCGACGGGCGAAGGGCCGGGCGTCGCGAAGGTGGCTCCGGACAATCGCACGCTGGTGGTGAGCAATCGCTTGGCGGGCAGCGTTTCGGTGTACTCGATCACGAAGTCGGATGCGAAGCCGCTGGAGTTTCGCGCGGCGTTCTCCGGTTGCGCAGGCGCGACGGATGTGCAGATTCTGCCGGACTCTTCGAAGGCGTTCATCGCCTGCTCCGGCGGGCACCAGGTGATGGTGCTTTGGCTGGCAGCCGCGGCCGACTCGTGGAACGGATCGCAGGACAACTCGCTGCAACACGACTCGCTTCTGTGCCTGCTGGATGTGGGCAGGACGCCGACGCACCTGGCGATGGAGCCCAGTGGCAACGAGGTCTTTTCAACGAACTTCGATTCGGACTCGATCTCGGAGATCTCCACCTGGACCAACGAGGTCATGACGACGACCGTCATCGGATCAAAACCGGTGAACGCAATCATCAGCGCGGACGAAGGACTGGCGCCTCCGGGAAGCTTGTGGGTGACGAACTTCGGTGCGGACTCAGCATCGATGTACAGCATCGACGATGGGCACGTGGAGGCGAGCGTGCACACGGGATCGAGGCCGGATGCGCTGGCGTTCTCCGCCGATCAGCATCTGCTGCTGACGGCCAACGCCGGTTCAGCGGACGTGGCGGTCATCCGTATGCAGAGCAGCGCCGGTCCCGCGCTGGTGACGCTGCTGCCAGCCGGCAGCCAGCCCAACGCTATCGCCGTAAAAGCCTTCAACGTGGACCACAACGGCGGCCAGGCCAGCAACTAAGCGGAATTCTCTCGCGCGCGGGCACGATCATCATCGCGTGCTTCACGCAAGGCCTGGCGAGTTGCGGACACATAGGCTCCCGCGAGCAACAATAGCCCCGAGATAAACGCCCACATAATCAGGCTGACCGACACATCGAAGGCGCCGTAGACGGAGCGGAAGTCCAGGTGCGGCAGCGCGAGGATGTACAGATACTTCGCAACGGTCCAGATCACACCCATGACGATCGCCGTGGGCATCACCGAGCGCGGCGGCACCTTGCGATTGGGCAGGCCCCAGTAGATGAGGAAGAACAACCCAACACTTGCGGCCAGCGCGCAGACCTGCAGAAACACATTCGCGAAGAAGCGGAAGACCACGTTGTCGGTGTGACCGAAGAAGACCCACTCCATCACCGTGCGCTGGCCCGCGGTGAGCGCCACGGACGCCATAGCCAGCAGGCCGACACCGACGGCGAGGCCGATGGAGACAACCTGATTGTGCAGGTACGAGCGATTTTTCTTCACGCCCCAGACACTGTTGAGGGCGACCTCCAGTGGAAGGAAAACACCGGTCGTTGTGACCAGCAGCATCACCACGGAGAAGACGCGCACCTTGGCCTGCGAGAAGGCGAGGATGCGCATGTTGCGCATAACGAACTCCTGGTGGTTGGGCAGGAAGTTCGACATCATGTCGCCAACGACATCCGCCATTTTCTCGGAGTGAAAGACTTTTTGAGACAGTGTGAGCAGCAAAACGATGAACGGAAAGAGCGAAAGAATCACCTGCGCCGCAACGCTGAAGGCGTAGGTGTGGACCTCGGTGCGAGTCATGTAGAGGCCGAGCGCTTTGATCTGCTCCCAGGTTCCACCGGAAGCAACGTGGACGGACGGCGCCGCTTCGAGTTGCGGCGAGAGCTTTTCCGCGCCTGCGGGCTTCGGCAAGCGAGTTGAGAACAAGGGATCGTCGGGCGGCATGCTTCCAGTTTACTTGTCGCGTGTGAAAGCTGTGCGCAGATGTTCGCCTGCCCAGCGCGCGGCTTCAGCCAGCACCGGATCCTCGCCCTGCGACCACTCGTCGAGCTGCGGCAGAAATCTCTGCTCGCCGCTGTTGCCCATCGCGATGGCCACATTGCGCAGCAGGCGCTTGCGGCGAGTGCGCTCGAGCGGCGAGCCACGAAACCAGCGATTGAACGCGGAGCCATCGAGCGACGCAAGCCAGTCGAGCTGCGGGTTGATGAGTTGAACGCGGGCCGGCAGCGGATTTTCCTTCATCGAATTGGCCGGAGCGATGGCCCTCGATTTCCCATTCCACGGGCAGACGTCCTGGCAGATGTCGCAACCGAAGACCTGGCGGCCCATCAGCGGGCGCAGTTCTTCGGCGATGCTTCCCTTCTTCTCGATAGTGAGGTACGCGATGCACAGCGAGGCATCCATCTGGCGCGGTGCGGTAAGCGCATGCGTCGGGCAGGCGTCGATGCAGCGCGTGCATGAGCCGCAACGATCCGCCGCAGGCACGCTCCACGCATCGCCGGCGAGCTCCAGCGACGTAACGATGACGCCGAGCAACAGCCACGAGCCCTGCTGCTGATTGAGCACGCAGGTGTTCTTGCCGATCCATCCAATGCCGGCGCGGGCCGCATAGTCGCGCTCGACGATGGGGCCGGTGTCGACGTAGCAGCGTGTTTCGCAGGCGAAGCGTTCGTGCAGCTGGGCTTCGATCAGGCGCAGGCGCGGCAGAAGAACGTCGTGGTAATCACTGCCGGGCGTGGGCTCGGCAGTAGAGGTTGAAGGCTCGCGGCCACTCCAGGCATACCGGGCGATCCAGCCGGCGGTGCCCTCCGCGGCGTCGATAGAGAGCGGGGCATCGCCGTTGCTGGTGTTGTAGTTCACGGCGCACACTACAACCGAACGCGCCCAGGGAATGGAACGGCGAAGGTCTCCGCGGAGCAGGCCGCCGGAGTCGTCCGAGCGCTTGAGGTAGTCCATATCCCCGGCACGGCCACCGGCAATCCACTCGGCGTAACGCCGATCGAAGGCGCTCGCCGCCTCCGAAGATGGCTCCGGTACAGCCGCGATGCCAGCAAGATCGAAGCCAGCCGCCAGGGCAGCCTGTTCAATCCAGTTCCGGTCTTCAGCCGTGATGTCCATCCGCTCTATTGGACAACAGGACGAGAAAAGCCGGAAGGGCGCGGAATGGATTGATAATCGTTTTACACTGTTTCCAATACTATCCTTTCGTTTCAGGCGATCGCCGCTGGCAGTCGGGACAAGTTCATGAGCACAGAAAAAGACTCCACAAATCGTCCGGCAGACGTCACCTCTTCCTCCCGTCCCGCACAACTTTTCAGCTATATTGGTCGCATCCATGAAGAACGGTTCCATGATGCTGACCGCGCGGCGACCTCCGTTCCAGTTGCAGGCGCCGCGTTGCCGAGCGCACCTGCGTGGCTCGTAAGCCGCATGTTCCCGGAGAGTGCGCTCGAGACAGACGTACTGCCGAGCAAGACAATGAAACGAAACCTGGCCGCCGAAAAACGGAAGTAGCTGCTGAAATCGGCGTCCGGCGATGTCCCTGTAAAGCGAGACAACACCGATGACCGAAATGACCGCCGCAGCTCTGCCGCAACTTCCGATGGACTCCCAACGCAAGTCGTATACACGCTTTGTCCTGCTGATCGCGGGGCTGGGCGGTTTGCTGTATGGCGTGGACGTGGGCATCATCGGCGGCGCGCTTCCCTACCTGCAGGCGACGTCGCACCTGAGCGCGGGTCAGCTCTCGACGATCGTGGCGGCGGTATTGCTGGGGAGCGTCATCTCAACGCTCTTCGCGGGATTGCTGGCCGACGCCATGGGACGCAAGCCGCTATTGCTGTTGAGTGGGCTTGCGTTTGTGATCAGCATTCCCGTCATTGCGCACTCGCAAGGCTACGAAGCCCTGTTTCTCGGGCGACTGCTGCAGGGTGTGAGCGGAGGGTTTATCGGCGTCGTCGTTCCGCTGTATCTCGCGGAGTGCCTTCCGGCATCGACTCGCGGGCGAGGCACCGCGATCTTTCAATGGATGCTTACCTTCGGCATCTTTGCGGCTGCGTTGATTGCAATCTATTACAGCTACCGTTTGCAGGACATGAACAAAGCGGCGACCGCGCAGGCGATCCTTGACTTCAAAAACCAGGCCTGGCGCCGAATTTTCTGGGTGTCGCTGCCCCCGGGTGTGCTGTTCGTGATTGGCGCGTTCTTCGTGACCGAGTCGCCGCGCTGGTTGTTCCGCCGTGGCAAGCAGGAGCAAGCCAGCACTGCACTGCTGCGTTCGCGAATGCCCGAACAGGCAGCCGTTGAACTCGCCGAGATGCAGCAGAACTCCGCGCCGGCGTTTTCCGTATCGACCGGCGGCGCAACACTGAAACACTCGCTCCTGCGGCGCAAGTACGTTATTCCTTTCATCCTGGCCTGTGTGATTCTCGCCTGCAATACGGCTACCGGAATCAACTCGATCATCGGCTTCAACACATCCATCCTGATGCAAAGCGGGCTATCCGACCTGAGCGCGCACTGGGGCTATGTACTGTTCACGGCGGTGAACTTCCTGATGACCATGGGCGGCGTCGCGCTGGTCGATCGCAAGGGACGCAAGTTTCTCTTCATCCTTGGCACATCCGGCATAGTAGCGTCGCTGATCACCGTTGGGCTTCTGTTTCACTCCACCGAAAAGTTGAACGTGGACTGCACACAGGCGGTGCAGGCGCAGGTGCAGCCGAACCAGACGCTCAACATGGCGTTCACGCCTGAGGTTGCGCAAAAGTTGCTGGCCAGCTCCGGCGGTGGCGCGATCGACGGCAGCCGAGCTTCGCTCGCCGTGATCTATTCTTTCGGCGACTTCACGTCGGCGACCGCTTATCAGCGCTCGGACGAAAATGGTGCTGCGCCGATCACGATTGCGCGTGCCGACAGCATCCCTTCGAGCCGAGTTGAAGCCTTCTTCAACAATCCGTTCGGCAATCTGGCCGCAGCACAGACTGCCCCGCTGAAGATCACGCATGCCTCGCTGGGTGAAGTTCCGCAACCGAAACACGGATGGATCGTAGCCATCGCACTGTACCTGTTCATGGCGTTTTATGCAGTGGGACCGGGCGTTTGCGTCTGGCTGGCACTCTCGGAGCTGATGCCGACCCGCATTCGTTCGAACGGCATGAGCATCGCGCTGGTTCTGAATCAGCTCGTGTCCACAACGTTGGCCGCCATCTTCCTTCCGATGGTCAGCAAGTACGGCTATTCGACGATGTTCTTTCTCTTCGCGAGCTTCAGCGTCGTTTACCTGATAACAGTCACTTTCTTTCTGCCCGAGACCAAGGGCAAAACACTGGAAGAGATTGAGCAACACTTTGAAGGAACGGCCGCGTAGAGCACCGACTGGGACAACAGATGAAATCAACGAAGCACAAATCCGACGTAAGAGATGCCCGCGACAAGAAGCGGACAAAAGCGGCGGCGCCTGGTGGAGGCTTGCTGATTGGCGAGCGCCGCCAGCAAGTGCTCTCGATGATCCAGCGCGACGGCCGTGTGTTGGTCACTGAACTCTCAGAAACGTTTCGCATCTCACCCATCACCATTCGTAAGGACCTCGACTTCCTCGAGTCGAAGGGTCTGGTGCAGCGGACGCACGGCGGTGCCCTGGCTCCGCAAACTACGACGATGCTCGATCCAACTCTCAAGGAGAAGGAGCAGCATCAGGCGAAAGAGAAGCAGTTGATCGGTGCAGCCGCGGCCGCGCTGGTGCAGGAAGGCCAGTGCGTTCTGCTGGACTCCGGCTCAACAACCACGGCCATTGCACGCGCACTCCGCAAGTTCAAGAACCTGACCATCGTAACCAACGCGATGAACATTGCCGCGGAGTTGAGCGATACGAGCTTCGACATTGTCCTCATCGGAGGATCGCTGCGCAAGAACTCCTTCTCTCTCGTAGGTCCGCTCGCGGAAGATGTGTTGCGCGAGATTCATGCCGACATACTGTTCCTCGGCGTCGATGGTTTCGATCCGCAGTTCGGCGTCACCACACCCAACGTGCTTGAGGCGCGGGTGAATCGCGCGATGGTGAGTGCCGCCAAGAAGATCGTTGCGGTATGCGACTCCACCAAGTTCAGCCGCTGCAGCCTGGCGCTGATCGTTCCGCCGTCTGCGATCCACGCCGTGATCACCGATGCACAGGCGGAGAAGCCGGTCATTGAGGCACTGCGCAACGCCGGCGTGGAGGTCATCCTGGCATGACGATATCCACCACTTCCGTTTAGCATTGACGTCCCAGCATAGTCGCCCTTACGATCGAAACAAAACGAAACCCGCGCCTGGATCATCCTCGGGCGAAATGGAGTGACATGGGAGCCCCCGATTCCGGATCCAGCAGCGACAAGTTTGTCGACATGGTTAGCGCCAAAGCGCAGGTGACTCTGCCGCTGAGCGATTTCCAGCCGCGCTCGTCGCTGACCACGGCTGTGCACAACATCGAGCGTCCGCGCTTTCCGGCCATCGACTATCACAATCACCTTGATTCGATGGAGCCCGAAGAAGTGCTGCGCATCATGGATGCCTGTGGCATCGAGCACCTCGTCAACATCACGATGAAGGTGGGTGAGGAAGCGCATCGGATTCTCGATCGCTATCGCGCTGCTTCAAATCGCTTTTCGGCCATCGGCTGGATGGACTGGAGCGGCTTTGGGCAGCCGGACTTTGTCGAGGTCACAATCGGCCGGCTGGAGCGGTTGATCGAGCACGGCGCCGTCGCAATCAAGTTCTGGAAAGACCTCGGACTAACACTGCGCGACAGCGACGGCCGCCTGGTTCGCATTGACGACGAGCGACTGGAGCCAGTCTTCGCGGCGTGCGGAAAGCTGGGCCTGCCGGTGATGTTCCATACCGCCGATCCGACCGCGTTCTTTGATCCAATTGATGCCAACAACGAGCGCTATGAAGAGCTCGCCGCGCATCCGGACTGGGGATTCAGCGGAGTGGAAGTTACCAAGCGCGAGTTGCTCGAGCAGCGCAATCGCGTTATAGCCCGCCATCCGGACATTACGTTCGTCGGCGCGCACTGCGCGGAGAGCAGCGAGGACCTCGAGTTTCTGACCGAGCAGATGGAAGCGCTGCCGAACCTGATGCTGGACATCAGCGCACGTACCGCCGAGCTTGGCCGCCAACCTTACTCAGCGCGAAAATTCCTCATTCGTTATGCGGACCGCGTGATCTTTGGAACCGACCTGCTGCCCGACATTGAGATGTACCGTCTGCACTTTCGCTTTCTGGAAACCGACGACGAGTACTTCGAATACCCCAGTCATGCATCGCGGCAAGGGCGCTGGAACATCTGCGGGCTTTATTTACCGGACGATGTGCTGCGCAAGCTCTACCGCGACAACGCGCTAAAACTGCTGCCGCATCTTCGCTGACGCCCCCCACACACTTCAAGGAGAATTGAAATGAACCTAAGCTCCAGGATGGCGCTGCTCGTGGCGCTCACGACTGCATCCATGTCCGCTCAAACGGCGTTTGTAAACACGATGATGCCGCTTCCATCTGAGGTTCATGCAGCAAGCGAGAGCCTGCCTCTCACGGCGGAGACGACGTTCCGTCTGGATGCTCCAACGTCGGCTCTACTGCGCGAGGCCGGCGAGCGGATGGTTCTGCAGCTGCAGAACCAAACGGGCATACAGTTTCAAGAGCAGTTGCAGACAGGCTCGACGGCGGCATCCGTCACGATCAAGGTCAAAGATGTAACGCGCACGACGCCGGAGCTCGGCGATGACGAGAGCTATCGCATTGATATTGACGGCAACTCCGCAACGGTTGAAGCCGAGACGTTGTTCGGCGCGTATCACGCACTGCAAACCCTGCCACAACTCGTGCAGGTGCAGGGCGGCGGCTTCGCTCTACCGGCGGTGCACATAGTTGACCATCCTCGATTTCCCTGGCGAGGCCTGATGCTCGATGCGGGCAGGCACTTTCTGTCGGTCGCCACCATCCTGCGCACGATCGACGGCATGGCTGCGGTAAAGCTCAACGTTCTGCACCTCCACCTCAGCGAGAACCAGGGCTTTCGCCTCGAGAGCAAGCGCTTCCCGCTGCTGCAGGCACAGGGCTCCGACGGCGAGTTCTACACGCAGGAGCAGATGAAACAGATCATCGCCTACGCTTCTGCGCGCGGCATTCGCATTGTGCCGGAGTTCGATATGCCCGGCCACTCGACGAGCTGGATGGTGGGCTATCCACAGCTTGGCAGCGGTCCCGGACCTTACCAGCTCGATCGCAAATTCGGCATCTTCGACCCCGCAATGGATCCGACGCGCGAGTCGACCTATGAATTTCTCGACAGCTTCTTTGCCGAGATGACGACGCTCTTTCCCGATACCTACATCCACATTGGAGGCGATGAGAGCAACGGCAAGGAGTGGAAGAGCAATCCGAAAATTGTCGCGTTCATGAAAACCCATCACATGGCCGACACGGAAGCGCTGCAGGCATACTTCAACCAGCGCGTGCAGGCGATCCTGACCAAGTATCACCGCACGATGATCGGCTGGGACGAGGTGCTGCATCCCGATCTTTCGCCAG
>JAZKBC010000080.1:38887-46541 GCA_040388825.1 Acidobacteriota bacterium
ACCGCTGCTGGCGGACGATACGGTCAACGATATCCTGGTGAACGGCGCAAAGCAAGGGCACAAGGGCCTGCTCTCGCAGCCGTGGTATCTCGATCACAGCTACAGCGCCGGCAAGATGTTTGCCGCGGACCCGATCCCTGCCAACCTCGACCTTACGCCGGACCAGACGAAGTTGATTCTCGGCGGCGAGGCCTGCATGTGGGCTGAGCAGATTACGGACACTACGATCGACGCGAAGATATGGCCACGCGCTGCGGCGGTGGCAGAGCGGCTGTGGTCTCCGCGCGACGACCGCGACACCGACGATCTTTACCGGCGATTGCACGTTCAGTCGCTGCGTCTCGACGCGCTGGGGCTTGATCACTTGTCTGGGCCGCAGCGTGGATTGCGCGCGATTGCGGGTGCGCGGTCTATTCCAGCTCTCGATGTATTTGCGTCTACAGTGCAGCCGGTCGATTTCGGAGTGCGCTCGCGCATCCAGCACAACACCCGTTACACGCCCATGACGCGATTTGTCGACGCAGTACGCTTCGATCCGCCGATAACACAGGAGTTTGCGAAGCTGGTCGATGACTATCTGGCCAGGGCGACGCCAGCCGACCACGCCGTTCCACGGCAACGGCTCGACGCTCTGTTCCGCGCGTGGATTACCACCGGACCCGCGCTCGATCAGCTCGCTGCGGAACGTCCGCAGGTAGCGGCAGTAGCTTTGCGCCGGCATCAGCTGGTGCAGCTTGGGCAGCTAGGCCTGGCGCTGCAGGCGGCCCGCGAGGATGGAAAAGCCCTGAATGCTGCAAAGCGGGAAGAAGCGAATCAACTGCTGCGCGATGCGGCTAAAGTGGACGACGAGTTGCTCGACTTTATTGTGCTCTCCCCGCTCAGGAAATTGAACGACGCTGTGGCAACGCCGCGATAAGCTGGTGCGCCAGCGACTTATCACGAGACGCAATCGTTTACAGGCTTCGGCGGCAAAGAGTAGCATGAACTCGCGCCCACAAAACTGTGCCGCTGGACTCCACGCCTATCTCGCATCTGGCTCCGGCGCACACCACGTTTCTGTCTGATCTCACAACCTTCCTATTGAGTGACCATGACGACCGTACTGAAGTCCTGCCTCCTTGCCGCTGCTGGCGCCGTTTCACTTCTGACCCTTCCCTGCAACAGCTTCGCGCAGACGGCTGACCTCACCACGCCGCCGCCCACCACGCCCCTCACTGCAAAGTGGACCAGCAACCTCAAGCACCAGTCCTTGATGAGCCACGACCAGAAGCTCAAGCTCCTGCGCGAGCACGTCAAGTACGTCTTCGTTCTCTTCCAGGAGAACCGCTCGTTCGATTTCTACTTCGGCACCTTTCCCGGAGCCGATGGTCTTTACTCTCGCCCCTCCAACGAGATCGCGGGCTACGACCAGCCCATCGTCAACGTCGACGGCACGCAGGCTATCATCCACCCCTTTAAGATCCCCACATCCATCACCGTCAATGGCAAGGCCGTCCCACTCTATCCCTGGGATCTCGCCTCCGTGAACCATGCGCACACTGCCATCGCGCGCAAGCTGGATCTCGACAAGAACGGCGTCGCCCGTAACGACGAATACTCACTCACGGAAGAAGGCGTCCTGCTCAACAATGGCAAGCCCTCCCGCTTCCCTTCGCTCGAGCGCAAGCAGTTCGGTGAACTCGTCATGAGCCACATCGACTGCGACGCGGCTCCCTTCCTCTGGCAGTGGGCCGACCGCTTTACACTCTTCGACAACTTCTTCGACACCGTCATCGGCCCCTCGGGCCCCAACGCGATTGCGATGATCGCGGGCCAGTCCGGCCAGACCGAGTGGATGCTACACCCCGAGATGGGCAAAGCCGCAGCCGGAGTCTCGTCGCTGCCCATGGTCGATAACGCGCATCCCTACTGGGGTCTTGCGATGGACGCGGCCGGCAATCCCGCCAAGCCCGAGCGCAACCCGGAAGAGAAGCACGCTCCCAACCTCACCTTTGCCGCACTCCCGCTCTCCTTTATGGGCGACAAGATTGAGAAGACCACCGCCGCGGACTACAACCCGGCGTTCGATCTGATGGACGTCCAGGAAGACATTCACAAGATCGCCGGCCACGGTGTCGCTCCCACCAACTGGGGCTGGTATCAGCAGGGCTACGGCCACGAAACCAACGACCCCGCCGGGAAAGCTACGCACAACGGCTATGTGATCCATCACAACGGACCACAGTACTTTGGCTACGTTGCCGACAATCCTCTCGCCAATGTCCACATGCATGGCGTCAGCCGCTTCTTCTCCGACGTCGCGGCGCACAAGCTGCCTGACTCCGGGGTTTTCTATATCCGCGGCGGATACGGTAACGTCTTCGGCTACCATCCCGCGGTGCCAACTCCCCGGCTGGCCACGGTCTTCGATGGCGATGACGACCACCCCGGCTACTCGGACTCCGGCATCAGTGAAGCTCTACTCGCGAAGGAGATCAACGCGATCGCCCAGAGCCCGTACTGGAAGGACAGCGTCATCGTGATCGCCTACGACGAGTCCGACGGCCTCTACGACCATGCGCAGCCTCATGTCCGCTCGTGGGATGCCGCGGGCATCGCGCTCAACCAGGGCCCGCGCATTCCGTTCCTGCTCATCTCGCCCTACGCCGTCTCGCACGCCGTCTCGCATGAGCGCACCGAGCACAGCTCGCTGATCCGCTTCGTCGATGAGTTGTTCAACCTCATCCCGCTCGCCGATCTCCCCGACGAAGAAAAGGGCCGCCAGATCGGCCACGACAAGTTTCACCAGGACGACCTCGGCCCGGCCGACGACAAAGTCGCCGGCGTCGGCGATCTCTTTTCCGGCTTCGACGATCTTCGCCTCCTCGGCAAGCGCCCGCTGCTGCCCGCCTCGCTCGCCATGATCCCCGAATCCACCATCAACAAATTTCCGCACTATAACGCCGAGGGGTGCAAGGTCCTCAACATCACTCCGACCGACGCCGGCAAGCCCAATCCCGTTCCGGCGGACTTCAATCCCCGTCCCTCCACCTCGCCCGGCATCCCTTCGTCGGGCACGTGGATTCCGTAATGCATCGCCGCATCGCATTACTGTCCTCGCTCGTGTTGACCACAGCAGTCCACGCGCAATCTAACGCCTCGCCGACTGTCGCCAGCATTCGCGAGGCGCATACTCTCACCTGCGGCATTGACCAGAGCGAAGCCGAGTACTCCATGGACGACCAGCATGGTGCCCGCTTCGCTTTCGACACGGACCTGTGCCGCGCTGTAGCCGTCGCCATCCTCGGCCCCAAAGCCCAGATCGCCGTGAAGGGCTACCCCGACAACCAGACCGCCCTCACCGCTCTCGCGCATCACGAAGTCGACCTCGTCCCCACGGTCAGCGCGGACTTCACCGACAGCGCGCAGCCCGGCATCGCTCTCACCCAGCCTGTCCTCCACGACGCCCAGGGCTTCATGGTCCCGCGCTCAGCGCATATCACTAGTCCCGCACAGCTCAGCCACAAGAAGGTCTGCTTCCTCGACGAGACCGAGCTCGAAACCAGCCTCCGTACATACTTTGCGGATCATCATCTCAACTTCGTCCCCTTTCCCTTCCAGGAAGAAGGCGAAATGGAAGCCGCCTTCGTCACCAACAACTGCACGGCCATGTCGAGCACGCTCACCCGCCTCGCCGAGACACGCATCGAGTTCGCTACTAAGGCGAAGGACTACGACATTCTCCCCACGACGATCGCCCCCGACCCGTTGGCTATGGCATATCGCGCGGACGATCCCGCGTTCGGACGCATCCTCACGTGGACCTTCAACCTGCTGCTCAACGCCGAAGACCGCAACGTCACCCGCCAGACCGCAGCAACACTCTCCAACACCCCGGACCCCACCCTCCGCCGTCTCCTCGGCCTCACCCATGAATTGGGCGCACCGCTCGGTCTCGCCGACGACTGGCCGGAGAACGTCCTTGCCGCTACCGGAAACTTCGCCGAAATCTACAACCGCGACCTCGGCTCCGGATCCCCCATGAAACTCCGTCGCGGCCAGAACGCCCTCGCCAAGGATGGCGGCCTGCTCCAGCCCCTCCCGCTGAAATAGATTTCCAGCCACCTCAGAATCTCCTCGCCAGCATCCCATCAGCGGAGGTACATTGTTGGCCATGGTTGATACCGGACTTATCGTCGAAGCTCTCCGCCACAACGGCCACGCGGTTGGCCACGTCATCCACGTCCCGGACAACGCCGGCCTCTACGAGTTTGAGGTCGACGGCAACCTCCTCACCCTGGAGCAGACCCGCGCCCTGCTCGAAATGGACGACCTCCAGCACTAACTCCAACTCCGCCAACGCCTGCTCGGTCGTCGCGCATGCGCTCCAGGTGTGCCCGGTCGCCGTTGCGATAAAATAAAGGCTGCCATGGCAGCTATCAACCGTAGAAAATCCGTCACCGTCAAGATCGGTGACATCCGTGTCGGCTCCTCCGCTCCCGTCGTCGTGCAGTCGATGACCAACACCGACACCGCCGACGCCGAATCGACCATCCAGCAGATCGCCGCGCTCGCTCGGGCCGGCTCCGAGCTCGTCCGCATCACCGTCAACAACGACGAGGCCGCGCAGGCTGTTCCTGCCATCGTGGAAGGCATTCGCGCCAAGGGATGGAACACGCCTATCGTCGGCGACTTCCACTACAACGGCCATCTTCTGCTGCGCAAATATCCGGAATGCGCCAAGGCGCTCTCCAAGTACCGCATCAACCCCGGCAACGTCAGCATCGGGCGCAAGGACGACGACAACTTCCGCACCATGGTGGAGTGCGCGGTCGAGTACCAGAAGCCTGTCCGCATCGGCGTCAACTGGGGATCGCTCGACCAGGCGCTGCTCACGAAGATGATGGACGCCAACTCGAAGCTCGCCGAGCCGCGCGACGCCCGCGACGTCATGATGGAAGCCATGGTCGTCTCCGCGCTGGATAACGCCGAGGCCGCCGAGCGCTACGGCCTCCGCCGCGATCAGATCATCCTCTCGGCTAAAGTTTCCGGCGTGCGCGACCTCGTCGACGTCTACACCGAGCTCGCACGTCGCACCGACCACGCCCTCCACCTCGGCCTCACTGAAGCAGGCATGGGCATGAAGGGTGTCGTAGCTTCCACAGCGGGCCTCGCTCCTCTGCTCCTCGCGGGCATTGGCGACACCATCCGCGTCTCGCTCACGCCCACGCCGGGCGGCGACCGCAGCGAAGAAGTCCGCTGCGCGCAGCAGATTCTGCAGTCACTCTCCATCCGCAGTTTCATGCCGCAGGTCACGAGCTGCCCCGGCTGCGGACGCACCACCAGCACCTACTTCCAGGAGCTCGCCGAGCGCATCCAGAACTACCTGGTCGAATCCATGCCCGAGTGGAAGAAGCAGTATCCCGGTGTCGAGGAGCTCAAGCTCGCCGTCATGGGCTGCATCGTAAACGGTCCCGGCGAAAGCAAGCACGCCAACATCGGCATCTCGCTCCCCGGCACCTTCGAAGAGCCCAAGGCCCCGGTCTACATCGACGGCAAGCTCGCCATGACCCTCAAGGGCGACCATATCGTCGAGGAGTTCCAGGTAATTCTCGACGACTACGTCCAGAAGCGCTACGGCCACAACCTCGTCGAGGTCTAACCACTTCAGTAGTCCGCAAAAGGCCGGAGCAGCCCTAACCGCTCCGGCCATTTCTTTGCAGTTCTATAGAAAGTTCCGTTCTGGAACCTGCCTCCGTGCACCGCCCGGAAAATTCCGTGATGGATATCACATCGCTCACGCCCCGCCGATATTAGCCTTACGGCTTCGGAGAAGGGCGGTATGATGAGCCACTGGATCGACGGCATACTCGGGCTCGCCACGGCTGCTCTGAGCGTCGCCGTTGTTCTGTTGCTTCGTAGCCTGCGCCTCAGCCGAGGTCGCCTTGCTGAGGAGCAGCAACAGTGCGGCATGCTGCTCGACTACATGGTCGAAGCCGTCCTCATCCTCGACTCCCCAGACACCGCCATCTTCCACTCACCCAGCGCGGCTCCGCTTGTCACCAAGTCGGGCGGCGTGACCCTCTTCACCCCCATCGGCAGCGACTATGACGCGGTGCTCGAAAACCTCGCCCCACTCACCCGTGAGCTATGGCCGGCCACCCGAGCATTCAGTGGTGAAACCATTCGCAACGAGCTTCTCATCCTTCGCCACAAGACCACCGGCGACTTCATCTACCGCAGCGTCACCGCGGTCCCCTTTATCTCGACTGTCGACCGCAAGCGCCGCGTTCTGTCCATTATTCGTGACGACACCCAGCACCATCGCGTCGACGAAGCCCGCCTCCGCCTCGGCGCCATCGTCGAATCCTGCGACGATGCCATCATCTCCACCGACGCCACGGGCCACATCACCAGTTGGAACCGCGGTGCCGAGCGCATGTACGGCTACTCCGCCACCGAAGTCCTCGGCCAGCACATTCGCAGCATCACTCCTGACAACGGCGCGGACGGCCAGGCTGCGCACATTGAACGACTCATGAGAGGCGAAACCGTCGAGCCCTTCAACGCGGTCCGAGTAGCCAAAGACGGCCGCCGCATCGACATAGCTCTTTCCACCTTCGCAGTCCGCAATACCGCTGGCGACATCATCGGAACTTCCGGCATCGCCCGCGATATCACGGCCACCCGTGCTCTCGAACACCAGCTAATCCAGAGTCAGAAGATGGAGGCCATCGGCCAACTCACCGGGGGCATCGCCCACGACTTCAATAATCTCCTCGCGATTATCCTCGGCAACCTCGAGCTGCTCGAGCACACCATCCCCGCCGGCAGTCCCGGTCGCCGTCGCGCCGAAACCGCTCAGCGTGCCGCCAACCGCTGCGCAGACCTGACTCGTCGCCTGCTCGCTTTCTCAAGTCGCGAGCACCTCACACCCGCCATCGTCGACCCCGAATCCTCCGTCCGCAACACACTCGACATGGCCACCCACGCCCTCGGCCCCGAAATCGTCGTCAGCATCACTGCTCAGCCCAACATCCCGCATATCTTCGTGGACTCCTCCGGCTTCGAGAGTGCCCTGCTCAACCTGGTCATCAACGCCCGCGATGCAATGCCGCGTGGCGGTCAGCTCAGCATTGGGATTGAACCGGTCACCCTCGACCCATCCAGTCCTCTCGTCCTCGATGGCAGCCTGAAGCCCTTGGCCTACTCTCTCGTCTCCGTCACTGACCATGGTCATGGGATGCCCAGGGACGTCCTCAACCGCGTCTTCGAGCCCTTCTACACCCCCAAGGAGCGCGGCCGCGGAACCGGACTCGGCCTGCCCATGGTCTACGGCTTTGCACGCCAATCCGGCGGAACGGTTACCATCGAGAGCGAACCTGGGCTCGGAACTACCGTCCGCCTATACTTTCCCTTCGCTACCATGCCCGCTGCTCCTACCGATCTCCCGTCGCTCCCGATCTCCGAACCCCGGCCAGGTTCCACGATTCTCTTCGTTGACGACGAAGAAGACCTCCTCGAAATCGCGACCGAATACCTCACCACACTTGGCTTCCGCATCCTCCGCGCCGAGAACGCTGTCGAAGCCCTGCGTGCCACCGCAACCGGCGGTCCAATCGACCTCATCGTTACCGACATTCTGATGCCCGGTGGCGTCAACGGCGTTGAGCTC
>JAZKBC010000081.1:0-311 GCA_040388825.1 Acidobacteriota bacterium
ACCGCCGCGGTCACCTACACCGTGCAGCCAGACCTCGTCTACGTCGACATGCAGATCGGCTCCAACGGCTTCAAAATCATCTCGCCCAACACCGTTCAGTGGAGCTCCGGCGAATGCACCTACAAGCGCGACTAATCACCCCGACGAAGCCCTAGCCACACTGCGCTCGTTACAATCCATCTGTGGCAGCGGACTTCCACTTCGAGCATCGCCTCACCTTCACGCCCGATCGGGCCACCGAGATCCTGCGCCACATCCCCGCGGCCCCCGGCCTCTTCGCCCTTCGCGGCGCCGCCGAAAACGCCGAGCCC
>JAZKBC010000081.1:321-713 GCA_040388825.1 Acidobacteriota bacterium
GCCCTACCTCTCTCGGGCCGCCGACATCCGCCGCCGCCTCCGTCGCCTCCTCGCGCCGCCCGAAGCCCTCAACGAAGACGGCACTCCCGTCCTCTCCAAGCGCCTCAATCTCCGCGACCGCGTCGCCTTCATCGAGTACACCCGCACCGGCTCCGAGTTCGAATCTCTCCTCACCCTCTACCGCGCCACCCGCCACATCTTCGGCGCCGAGCAGGCCCGCAAGCGCCTCCGCCTCCACACCCCTTACTTCCTCCGCATCACCACCCAGCACCAGCATCCTCGCGTCTACGCCACCAACCGCCTCAGCAAAAAATCCTTCTCCGAATCCTTCGGCCCCTTCCCCTCCCGCGCCGCCGCCGAGCGCTACGCCGACGCCGTGCTCGACCTCTTCA
>JAZKBC010000081.1:723-4682 GCA_040388825.1 Acidobacteriota bacterium
GAAGACCT
This sequence comes from Acidobacteriota bacterium, assembly GCA_040388825.1. Lineage (GTDB taxonomy): Bacteria > Acidobacteriota > Terriglobia > Terriglobales > Acidobacteriaceae > Granulicella. The sequence continues at coordinate 732 of JAZKBC010000081.1, forward strand.
CCAGCCCTTCCCCGAACACCCCGGCTGCGCCTACGGCGAGATGAACAAATGCCTCGCCCCCTGCAAGCAGGCCTGCACCGCCGAGCAGTACGCCGCCGAAGCCCACAACGTCTTCGCCTTCTTCGCCACCCACGGCGAATCCATGCTCACTGACCTCGCCGGCCAGCGCGACGCCGCCTCCGAAGCCCTCGACTTCGAACGCGCCGCAGCACTCCACACCCAGTACGAAAAAATCCGCTCCGCCTCCCAGCTCGCCGACGAACTAGTCCGCCCCCTAGCCGACCTCCGCGCCGTCATCGTCCAACCCGCCGCCCCCCACGAGCCAGCCACCGAATCGGGTGCCCCATTCATGGCGGAGTCTCATCCCGCCATGAGTGGGCCGGCGACCACGCCCGATGCCACCGACGAAGCCGCCCTCTTCCTCCTCGACGCCGGCCGCCTCTGCGGCCCCGCCCGCCTCTCCACCCTCGGCGTCCGAGCCGTCCGCGAGCAAACCGCCGTAGGCAGCTCCCTCTTCGCCCAACCCCTCATGCTCTCCGCCATCCCCCTCGCGCCAGCCACCGAACCGGGTGCCCCATTCATGCCAGCACCTGGACATGAGTGGGCGGCCCCTGCACCCCGAGGCCCCACTCCATCCCCCGGACAACAAAACGCCGTCATCCTGAGCGAAGGAGCAGAGCCTCACCCTGCTCCGCAGTCGAAGGACCTGCCACACCCAACACCCCCGCAAACCGCTCAAACCCTTTCCACCGCCACCCTCTCCCCCGAAGACCGCGCCCGCCAAATCCTCACCACCCTCACGCAGCAAACAAGCCAGCAACCCGAACCCGACATCGCCGAGCGCTGCGACTACCTTTCCCTCTTCCGCCGCTGGTACTACCGCCCCGAAAAGCAACGCACCGGCGAGTGCTTCCTCCCCAACCCAGCCTTGAGCCCAGGCGATCCAGCCACCTTCCCCATCCGCCGCATCCTCAACGCCGCCGCCCGCACCGTCCTCGGCCCACCCGCGCCGGTCTCACCAGCCGACCGCGAAGCCGCCAAAGCCCTCCGCACCAAAATCCTCCACGAAGGCCGCGAAGGCGTAGAGCGCGAAGTCCCCCTCCTCCCCAAACGTCCCCGCAGGCGTAAATCGGTTGCGCCCACGGACATCACCGAGGATCCGCAATGAGCACCCACGAATACATCACCGAGCGCAGCAGAATGTGGCGCGGCCACGACATCAAGCCTTGGTTTTTGGAAGCCATCGACATCATCGAACAGCAGGGCCACCAGAACATGCACGTCGCGGCTGGCGGATGCTCGCCGCGCTTCTCCTACACAACCGGCCTCTACGACACTTGCGCCAAACCCGAACTCATCACCGTCGGCCTTCCCGCCGAGGCCGCCCATGCCGCTCTCAATATCGCCGTCAAGCGGATGGAGGACGGAGTCGATCTTTCCGTGGGCCGCCACCGCGGACTCCTTGGTGGCGACATCGACGTCGAGTTTCGCGCCGTCGACCCGAAGTGGCTGCACCGCGTCATGCTGCGCACCGATTGGTATTACGAAGGCGTGGACGTCCCGGTGCTTCAACTCATCTACCCGGATTTGGAAAATCGCTTCCAGGGCGAAGACGACTTCGACGATCGCTTTCTTCAGCCGATCCTCTCCGGTGAAATCGAGCACGGCGCGCCGGAGTACGACTTCTGGACATCGATGGACAAGAGCAGCAGCCTCTACGACTGGAAATTTTCGGACGGCCCTCACACAAGTTCCTATCTATCTGAAACCGTCTCAAAGAAAGACGAGCCCGTCACCTACGTCTCCCACGACCACAATGGCGACTGGCAGTTCCTCGGTGACTCCATGAGCGAAGGCGGAGGCCCGGTCCTCTCCTGCCTCCATCACCCCATCGACCACGACCCCACCCTCAAAGAGCTCCACGACCTTCCCCCGGGCTGGTACGCCATACGAGAGAAACCGGGAGAACCCTGGCAGCGATTTGAGCATCCTCCCGAGGAAGCACAGGATGCTGTCGGTCCCCCCATCCCGCCACTGCTAAACTAACCCCAATGCCCCACCCGGCTCTCTCTCTTCTCTCCGCCGCCACCGGCAAATCCTCCAGCACCGCCCCACGCCGTTGACCCCCCTCGGCCCATCCACATCGACTCGCAAAACCCTCAAGCTTCCGCACGTCACCGCGCTCGATGGCGTCCGCGGCCTCGCGTCCGTCACCGTGGTCTTCCATCACGCTTTGTGGGAAGTCGTCTCGCCCGTCCCGGTCGGCCCCGTAACGCATGTCATTCAGCAGGCAGCCTCCTTCGGCTACCTCGCCGTCGATCTCTTCTTCGTTCTCTCCGGCTACCTCATCACCAACCTCCTCCTGCTATCCCGCCGTCAGCCCCACTACTACCGCAACTTCTACTGGAAGCGCGTCTTCCGCATCCTTCCCGCCATGTTCCTGATCCTCGCGCTCAGCGCTCACCTGTTTCACTTTCCCTGGATCGGGATCTTCGCCGCCCTGCTCTTCTTCGCAGACATCCCCATCACCTCTATCCCAGAGGTTGGCCCCTACTGGTCGCTCTCTATCGAAGAGCAGTTCTACATGCTCTGGCCCACCATCCTGCATCGCACTCGCCCGCGCACCGTTTTTCGCATCACCCTCGGTCTCATCATCGGCGCGGCAATCCTCCGAACCGCCTTCACCGCCACAGGCCACGGCCGCGTTCAATACTCTCCCCTGCACTGCGACGGCCTCGCCTGGGGAGCCCTCCTCGCTCTGCTCGCCTTTCGCGCCCGCGTTCCCTACCGCAGCCTCAACCGCGCTGCTCTTTGGCGCAGGCACCGCTGGATCCTCTTCGCCGGCAGCGCCGCCATGGTCTTCGCCATCTTCCTCCTGCATACCTCCGTCCGCAATCTCGGCCTGCCCATCACTGCCGCCGAACCGCTCTTCGCCGGTCTCCTGCTCTTCCTCATCACCCACCCACGCAGTTGGCCCGCACGCATCCTGGCTTCGCCTCCGTTCGTCTGGCTCGGCAACATCAGTTACATGGTCTATCTCTCCCACGCCTACCTCATGGTCCTCTATGACCAGCACCTCCAATCGCTGCTTCGTCCCGGAACCGAAGCCGGACTCTACCTCCGCCTGGGCATCGTCCTTGCGGCTACCCTCCTCTGGTCAACGCTCACCCTCTATCTCTTCGAACGCCCCATCGGCCGCCTCCGCCGTTACTTCACCCTCCCCGCCTGACCTGCACCCGCGCTGCCCTCCTCCTGTGACATCGCCCTATCGCAGGTATAAAGTAGCCCTATGACGATCACCGTCGAGCTACCGAACGATATAGGCGAACAGGCAGATCCCGGCCAGGTCGCCCTCGAGGCGTTGGCGCTCGAAGCGTACCGCACAGGTTCCCTCTCGCATGAAAAGGCTGCCCGCCTGCTGAATATGGGCAGGATCGCCTTTGACGATCTGCTCAAGAGCAAGGGAGAGTTTGATCGCTTCTACGGTGTTGAAGACCTTCTGGAGGACATCCGTACCAGCGACGAGTTGCTCGCCCAGGGTCCAAGGCACGGATGATCGTCGTCTCAGACACTTCGCCGCTCAACTATCTGATCCAGATCAACCTCGTCGATATCCTCCGTCAACTGTATGGACGCGTCTTTGTGCCCCACGAAGTGCATGCCGAATTGCTGGCGGATGGCGCGTTGAAGAAGGTCCGAACATGGGCGTTGACCCCTCCGGAATGGTTCGAGATCCGTTCAGCCATTCCAGTCCCACGTCCTGAGATTGAAACCTTGGATTCCGGGGAACAAGCCGCGATCACTCTCGCACTCGAGATGCACGCAGACCGGCTGCTCGCGGATGAACGCAAAGCCCGTCGCATTGCACACGATTGTTTTGGTCTGAAAGTGACCGGAACACTGGGAGTTCTTCGTGAAGCCCATTTCGCTGGTCTCCTGAAAGCTCCGGAG
>JAZKBC010000081.1:4692-9053 GCA_040388825.1 Acidobacteriota bacterium
TGCCGGTCCACCAACTTCCACTCCACCCCGGAACTCGAACAGACCTTCCTCGCATCTCTCCAGAAGTAGCTGGAAGCAAATCAATTCCCACCGCTGCTAAACTGATCTCTCATGATCGAGCTGGCTTTCTCCATCCTCGCCGCCGACTTCGCGCATCTCGCCGACGAGATCGCTCTTGCCACCGCTGGCGGCGGCACCATTGTGCACGTCGACGTCATGGACGGCCACTTCGTCCCCAACATCACCTTCGGCCCGCCCGTCGTCAAGGCCATCCGCCCTGTCACTACGCTGCCCCTCGACTGCCATCTCATGATCGAGCAGCCCGACGAATTCATCCCCGCCTTCGCCGCCGCCGGAGCCGACATGGTTTCAGTGCAGGTCGAAGCCTGCCGCCACCTCAACCGCACCCTCCAGCTCATCACCGACCACAAGATGCTCGCCGGCGTCGTTCTCAACCCCGCCACGCCCGTCGAAATGCTCATCGAAGTCCTCCCCATGGTCCATCACGTCCTCGTTATGAGCGTGAACCCCGGCTTCGGCGGCCAGAAGTTCCTCCCCCGCTCCGTCGCCCGTATTGCCCACCTTCGCGACCTCCGCCAGCAAATGGGCCTCAACTTCCGCATCGAGGTCGACGGCGGCATCGCAAACGAGACCGTCGCTTCCGTCGTCGAAGCCGGTGCCGACATGCTCGTTGCCGGTTCAGCCATCTTCCAGCCCGGACACACCGAAGCCAATGCCCGGGAGTTCCTTCAAATCGCCCGGGCCGCGCATTCCGAGGCCTGAACCGGAGAATCCTTGTCACAGATTCTTCCCGATCACCCCGTCGACATCCGCCACCGCCTTCCCCCTCTCCCCGCCCTTACCTCCGTACGTTTCTTCGCGGCCATCTACGTCATCGTCTTTCACTTCGAACTCCAGTCCAGCCTCAACTCCTTTCCTCTCCTGCAGCAGTTCATCCTTTCCGGTTACACCGGTGTCACGCTCTTCTTCGTGCTCTCCGGCTTCATCCTCGCCTACAACTACTCCAGCCGCTCCAGCGCCAAGAACTTCTGGATCGCCCGCTTCGCCCGCGTTTATCCCGTCTACTTCATCTCACTAATTCTTGCTTTGCTGTTGCTCGCCATCGGACATCGCATTCCCCATCCCATGGCGCTCGCTACCCACAGCCTGCTTTCCTTCGCGCTCATTCAGTCGTGGATTCAAAACAGCGGCAACATGATCAACCCGCCCAGCTGGACGCTCTCCGTCGAAGCGTTCTTCTACGCCCTCTTCCCCATCCTGATCCTGTTCGCCCACCGCATACGCATGCGCTGGTTTCTCGTCCTGCAGATCTTCTACCTCTTGCTGCTTTGCCTTCCCTGGCTACTCGCCGCCGCTCATCATCCCAGCCCGTTCGCACAGGGCATCTTCGATCAATATGAAGGCGTCTTCGCTCCGTTCCGTCTCAATACCTTCTTCGTCGGGGTCTGGATCGGTGTCCAGTACCGCCGCTCCGTCGAAGGTCGTCCCGGCCCCCTCAGCGGCTCCCGGCACCGCCGCATTCTCACCCTTGCCCTCGTCGCCGGAGCCATCGGATCCCTCATACTCCTCTGCCTCGGCCCGCAGCAGGTCGCTCCGCCCATCCGCACCACCCTGCTCACCTACACCTTCGGTTGGCTCCTCGTCGGCCTCGCCGAAAACCGCTCCCGTTTCCTCAACAGCCACGTCATGCAGATGGGAGGAGAAATCAGCTATGGAATGTACATCTTGCACTACCCCATCGGCCTCGTCCTCGAGCACGTCCTGCGCCCGTTCCATCTCTCCCCGGTCGAAAATCTCCCTTTGTTCCTCTCCATCCTGATCTTCGCGGCTTACCTCACCTTCCGCTGGTTTGAAGTCCCCGCCCGCCTCTTCCTTCGCCGCACCCTCACCGGCAAACCCGTACCGGTCCGCCCCATCTAGCCGTATCCCCCCAACCTGCCCCGGCCCCATCTCCGATTTCAACCTCACCGAATACTGTTTTTGCCGGTCAGAGTCTAAAATGAAAGCATTGCCGGCGACTATCCCCTGGCAAGATGGAGTTTTGATGCACATGACGATTCGGAGCTTTTTCCCCAGCCGGGGCGCGGCCTCCTCCGCCGCTCTCGCTCTTGCGACCCTGCTGGCTGTTTCCCCTTCCCTCACTGCCCAGGAAACCACCACCCCCGCACAGAGCACCGACCCCCGCGTCACCGGCAGCACCACCACCACCACCGACGCCCAGGGCCAGAAGCAGCAGAACAGCACCATCACCATCAGCACGCGCGGCAAGAAGAAGTCCGCCACCCACAAGGTCGACAAGGGTGACAAGGTCAAGCAGTCCAAGGACACCCGCAAGTTCATCAAGCGCGACATCAAGGACAAGAACCTCGTCGGCAAGGACGCTTCCCTGCCCGACAAGCAGCTCCTCGACAAGGCGCTCGCTCAGCAGAAGTCCGGCCACTACGACATCGCCCGCCTCGACCTCCAGACCCTGCTCAACACCTACCCCGACTCGCAGTACCAGATGCAGGCCAAGCTCGCCGTCGCCGACTGCTGGTACAGGGAAGGCGGCTCCGCTGCCCTCACCCAGGCCGAGCAGGAGTACAACGACTTCATCACCTTCTTCCCCAACGCTCCTGAAGCCGCCGAAGCCCAGATGCGCATCGGCGACATCTACTTCAAGCAGATGGACGTTCCGGACCGCGACTACACCAAGGCCGTCCACGCCGAAGCCGCCTACCGCACCATGCTGAAGCAGTATCCGGACGCACCTAAAAAGATCATCGATGAGGCGTCCCAGAAGCTCCGCGAAGTCCAGGAAGTCCTCGCCACCCGCGAGGCCGAAATCGCCGCCTTCTACGGCACCCACGAGAACTGGCCAGCCGCCATCGCCCGCTACGACACCGTCATCGACACCTATCCGCAGTACAGCCACATGGATGACGCGCTCATCGGCAAGGGCGATGCCTACGAGGCCGAAGCCGCCACCATCCGTGCCCAGGCCGTCTGCGATCCCAAGGTTCAGCCCACCGGCCCGTGCCTGCCAGAAGGCGCCAAGGTCAAAATCCTGCAGTACGACGACGGCATCGCCGCCGACGCCTACCGCAAGGTCGTTCTCCTCCATGCCGCCGCGCCCCACGTCGAGGACGCCAAAGAGCGCCTCGCGTCCATGAACCTGCCCATCCCCACACCCACCGCGGAAGAAGTCGCCGCCAGTGAAGCTCTCGAAGGCAGCCGCGCGCAGTACACCATGCGCCGCCGCCTCGAGCTGCTCTTCATGCGCAAGCCCGACACCGTCACCGCCGCCGGCGCTGGCGCTCCTCCGCTCGAGGATCCCGCCGCCACCACCGCTCCCGGCGTCCTCAAGGACCTCAAGGAAGCCTTCGTGGCCGCGCTCAATCCCAACGCGCCCAAGCCCCACGTCGCCGCTGCTACCAGCGATGGCGACGCGCCCGCAGCCACCGATACACCTGCGCCGCCCGCCTCCACCGCCGCGCCCACCTTCGAGGACGTACCCGCCGCCGGTGCCGGCAGCCGCTCAGACACCAGCGCCGTCTCCGTAGCCGCACCCTCTTCCGGCGCGCACTCCGGCGCCTCGCTCGGCGTTGAGATCGTCTCCCCCGGAGCCAGCGCACCGGCCACCGTCCGCGCAGTCCCTGCCCTCGGTGCTCCGCCCAGTGATCTGCCTGCAGCCACCGGCGCACCCGACCCCAACTACGGCCTCAAAGCCGTAGCCCCCAAGGACAACGCCGCGCTCCCCGCAATCGAGAAGCCCGCCGCCGCCCCTGACACCATCAACGAAGCCCAGGGCCATCCCCAGCCCCCGGCCCAGACCGCTCCCACCGACGCCAACGGCAAGAAGAAGAAGGTCAAAGCCCCCGCCGTCGACAAGAACGACGAAAGCTCCAGCAAGCAAAAGAAGAAGAAGGGCCTCGACAAGCTCAACCCCTTCTAAGCAGAGCGTAGACAATAGAGTGTAGAGCGCAGAGAAAAGCGCTCCCCACCTCAGAACACCAAAGCGGGAGCGGCCACCAGCCTCTCCCGCTTTTCATTGGTCTTTTCTGCGCTCTACACTCTACGCTCTACGCTCTCCTCTCCCCTGCTACCCTTAAAGACGATGCCAAACGAATCACACGAACTCCCCAAGGCCTACGACCCCGCCCTCATCGAAGAAAAGTGGGCAAAATTCTGGCTCGAAGAGCGTCTCTTCGACACCCCCACACCCTCCGACCCATCCTCCGTCACGAACCCTTTCGTGCAGCTCCTCCCCCCGCCCAACGTCACCGGCCGCCTCCACATGGGCCACATGCTCAACCAGACTGAGATGGACATCCTCGCCCGCTGGCACCGCATGCGCGGCG
>JAZKBC010000081.1:9063-16643 GCA_040388825.1 Acidobacteriota bacterium
GTCTGGGTCCCCGGCACCGACCACGCCGGCATCGCCACCCAGATGATGGTCGAGCGCCAGCTCTCCTCCGAAGGCAAAAAGCGCACCGACTTCACCCGCGAAGCCTTCACCGAAAAGGTCTGGGAGTGGAAGCACCAGTACGGCTCAGCCATCACCGACCAGATGAAGCGCCTCGGCGCCTCCGTTGACTGGTCCCGCGAATACTTCACCATGGACGAACGCCTCTCCCGCGCAGTGAAGCAGGCCTTCGTCCGCCTCTACGAGCAGGGCCTCATCTACCGCGGCGCCTACATCGTCAACTGGGACCCCATCCTCGGCACCGCCGTCTCCGATCTCGAGGTCGAAAACGAAGAACGCGCCGGCCACCTCTTCCACATCCGTTACGACCTCGCCGACGGCACCGGCTCCATCACCATCGCCACCACCCGCCCTGAAACCATGCTCGGCGACACCGCCGTAGCCGTAAACCCCACCGACGAACGCTACACCGCGATGATCGGCAAGCAGCTCGTGCTTCCTCTCGTCGGTCGTGAAATCCCCATCGTCGCCGACGACTGGGCCAACCCCGAGTTCGGCACCGGCGCCGTCAAGGTCACCCCCGCCCACGACCCCAACGACTTCGCCATCGGCCAGCGCCACAACCTCCCCTCGCCGAGCATCATGGACGAGCAAGCCCGCATTTCACTCACCGGCTCTCCGTACGACGGCCTCGACCGTTTCGAAGCCCGCAAGCGCATCGTCGCCGACCTCGAGTCCAACGGCCACCTCGTCGCCATCAAAGACCACACCCTCACCCTCCCCATCTCCCAGCGCACGAGCGCCGTCATCGAACCCCGCCTCTCCATGCAGTGGTTCCTCGCCGTCAACAAAACCCCCAACACAAATCTGTCATCTCGACCGGAGGCCGCGTCTTCTGCGGCCGGAGCGGAGAGACCTGCAGGTGAAGCGGCACAGAATACAGAGGCTCCACCATGCGAAGCCGGATTAGAAGGGGGCTTTAGCCCCCTGTCCCAACCCGCCGAAGATCCGGGCTTTAGCCCCGGCCCAGCAAGAAACTCCATCGCCGCCAACGCCATCGCCGCCGTCCGCGAAGGCCACATCAAATTCACCCCCGAGATGTACACCAAGACCTACAACGAGTGGATGTCCAACATCCACGACTGGTGCATCTCCCGCCAGCTCTGGTGGGGCCACCGCATCCCTGCCTGGCACTGCGGAGCCTGCGGCAAAATCACCGTCACCCTCGACACCCCCGCCGCCTGCCACGGCTGCGGCATCACCGACATCCACCAGGAAACCGACGTCCTCGACACCTGGTTCTCCTCCGGCCTCCTCCCCTTCACCGTCTTCGGCTGGGGCGACCCCTCAGAATCAACGTCAGAGGCTATCAATCCCGAATCAACGCCGCAGACGATAAAGTCCCCTCATTCTGAGCGCAGCGAAGAACCTCCGTATTCTGCCGGCAGCGGCACAACCGCCAGCGGGCCAACCACCGCCCTCACCCCCGACCTCGCCGCCTTCTACCCCACCCAGCTCCTCGTCACCGGCTTCGACATCCTCTTCTTCTGGGTAGCCCGCATGATCATGCTCGGCTCCCACTTCATGCTCGACGTCCCCATGCCCGATGGACCCGGCAAGACCCGACCGCGCACGCTTGCGGAAGCGGTCCCGTTCAAAGCCGTCTACATCCACGCCCTCGTCCGCGACGCCGACCGCCAGAAGATGTCCAAGACCAAGGGCAACGTCATCGACCCCATCGAAATCATCACCAAGTACGGCACCGACGCTGTCCGCTTCACGCTCGCCTCCCAGGCCAGCCCCGGCACCGACATCGCCTTCAACGAGCAGCGCACCGAAGGCTACCGCGCCTTCGCCAACAAAATCTGGAACGCCGCCCGCTTCCTCCAGATGAACATCGACCGCGGCCGCGAAGCCGGCTACAAAGTCACACTCAGCCAAAGTGTGGGTGGCCCATTCATGGCGGAGTCTCATCCCGACATGAGTGGGATGGCACAAATCCCTGCCACGCCACGCGAAGCCGGATTAGAAGGGGGCTTTAGCCCCCTGTCCCAACCCGCCGCAGAACCGGGCTTTAGCCCTGGCCAGCCACAAATCCCCCTCGAAACCCGCTGGATCTACTCCCGCCTCAGCGCCGTCTCCGACGAAGTTGCCCACGCGCTCGCCGACTACCGCTTCGACGAAGCCTCCTCCGCCGTCTACCAATTCTTCTGGGGCGAGTTCTGCGACTGGTACCTCGAACTCGTCAAACTCCGCCTTACCTTTGACCCATCTTTGTTGTCATTCCGTAGCGCAGCGGAGGAATCTGCATCTCGGGCTACCACCGCCATCACCCTCAACGCCCTCGTCACCGTCTTCGAGGCCGCCCTCCGTCTCCTCTCCCCCTTCATGCCCTTCCTCACCGAAGAGCTCTGGCACGCCCTCTACCTCAGCACTGGCTCAGCCACCCCCGCAAAGTCCATCGCCCTCACCCGCTTCCCGCAAGCCCAGGACTTTGCCCGCGACAAAGCCAGTGTCGAAGCCATGACCACCCTCCAGGAGCTCATCGTCACCGTCCGCGCCCTCCGCAAGGAACTCACGGTCCCCGAAAAAGAACCCACCCCCATCCAGATCTTCGCGGCATCCACCAACGCTGCAGTCTTGGCAAGCCAACACGCCGACATGCTCGCCAAGCAGGCCCGCGTCGCCTCCGTCGAAATCGTCACCTCCGCCCCCACCGGCGTCAACGCCCGGGCCACCGCCAGCTTCGACGTTGCGGTCGTCTACCAGCGCCAGATCGACGTCCCCGCCGAACGCGAACGCCTCACCAAAGACCTCGCCAAGTACAACAAGGGCATCGAAGCCGCCGAGAAGCAGCTCAACAACGAAGGCTTCCTCTCCAAAGCCCCCGCCGACAAGGTCGAAGGCCTCAAAAAGCAGTACGCCGAAACCCTCGCCCTCAAACAAAAGGCCGAAGCCGCCCTAGCCGCACTGCCTCCGGGTTAGAGCAGCACTCAGATCCGCCTCAGTTTAGGGCTGAAGCCCCGGTCTAAACCAGGTTAGGGCTGAAGGCCCGGTCTAAACCAGGTTTAGGGCTGAAGCCCGGTCCTAAACCAGGTTTAGGGCTGAAGGCCCGGTCCTAAACCAGCCTGGGGCAACGCCCCAGGTTGGGCCCCACCAGATCGGTTGAGCGCTGAAGGCGCGACCTATCTTTGATCGCGTCAGAATTGCTCCCAAGGCCCACTTTTCATAGGCTCCTTGTTTTCAACGGGTTAGACAAAGCCGCGCCGAACGGCAAAATCGCCGAACCACAGAGTGGGCCTTCCCTCCATGACCGGCCACACGCCGGTCCAAACCTGTCAAGCCCTCAACCCCACGGAAATCGCCAAAACCCCCATCAACACTGGCGATCTCTCACCCAGAAACTTGGCCCACTTGGTACCACCCAACCCCTAAAATAGAAGTAGAGATCAAAAGGGCTGCGAGCCGGCAAATGCCACTCGCAGCCTTTCTGCTTTCAGGGCCGGAGGCCCGCCCTATACCAGCGTGGGGCGAAGCCCCACGAAGACGCGCCAAAAGTAAGCCAGAGGGCCGTAGCGCCCGATCTATCGCGCGGCGACACCCGAATGGGAAGACGTTCGCCGGTCAGACCATACTTAACCCCAACAGAATGAAATACTTGACAGGTAACCCATTTAGAATGAGAGGCGTAGCGCAGATCCCCGCCTGCAACCCACAGAAACCAAACAGCTTAGCCCCGGGCAACAGATGAGGGGGGGTGGGGGGGTATCCCCTATTTCGGTGTCTTCGCCTGATCCACCGCAATCGACACATTCTCATGCTTGATATCCAGCCGCAGCAGGTTGAACCCGCTCATATACACATTCGCCACCCAGACCAGCGCAAACCAAGCCACCAGGTACCCCCGCCATCCCGGGTACACCAGTGCAAACCGGAACACCAGCAACGCCATCGCAGCCACATAATGCGAGAAGCAGTACTCACACGTAAACAGGTAGAAAAACTTCCGAGCCCACACCGACCGCACCTCAGCAGCCTTCTCTTTGCAGAAATCCCTCGGCTCGCGAAACACCTCTTCATGCGTCACTGTCCACGCCGCGCAAGCCACCGGCAGCGCCAGCAACAACAGCATCGCCGTCTGGTGCGACAACGGAACATCCAGTTCAGCAGGAGTCATCATCTCGGTCAGCCTTGAGCCTCAACGACATAGGATGCGCGATAGCATAGCCACATGAGCTCCCCGCCCCAAATCGTCTTGATCTGGCAGCGATCCGCTCCGCGCTCATCGGCACCCGCTTCGCCGGCAAGCTCCGTCACTTCCCGCAGGTGGACTCCACCAGCACGCTCCTGCTCGAAGCCGCAGCCTCCGGAGCTGCCGAAGGCACCGCGTACCTCGCCGACGAGCAGACCGCCGGCCGTGGCCGCGGCGGCCACGCCTGGCACTCCGCTCCAGGCGACGGTCTGTACCTCAGCGTCCTCGCGAAGCCGTATCTCCTGCTTCGCGACGCGCTGCATCTCTCGCTAGCCACCGGCCTCGCCGCGCAGTCCGCCATCCGCTCCACCACCGGCCTCACCGCGGACATCCGCTGGCCCAACGACATCCTGATCGGCACGAAAAAGTGCGGCGGCATCCTAGTCGAAACAGCCGCCAACCCCGGCCACAACGCACCTCTTCGCTACGCCGTCATCGGCATCGGCCTCAACCTCAACCACTCTGAGTTACCACCCGAACTCAGCACACTCGCAACCTCCCTGCGCCTCGAGACCGGCCACGCCATCGCTCGCCAGCCGCTGCTCATCGCGCTGCTCCGCGCTCTCGACCACGAGCTCACGCGCCTCGAATCTACGTCGGCAACCGACGAGCCAACGCTGCTCGAACGCTTCACCGCAGCATCCACCTGGGTGTGCGGTAAACGCGTCCAGGTGCCCGAGCAAGGTGGCTATACTGGAACCACAGCCGGTCTCGACAGCCGCGGATTTCTCCTCGTCAACACCGACGACGGAAACCAGCGGACCGTTCTCTCCGGCGGTGTACGCGAACTCTAAAATTCAACGCAAGGCTGGAAGGCGCTCCCATGCTACTGGCACTCGATGTAGGCAACTCCAACACCGTTCTCGGTCTCTTCCGCACCGCCGCTGAGAGCGACCCGGCTGACACCAGCAGCAAGTCCCGCCTCGTCGCCGACTGGCGCATCACCACTCCTTACCACCAAACCCCCGACGAGCTCGGCGTCCTCTTCCGCACCCTCTTCGCCATGCGCTCGCTCGACCCCACCGCGGTCACCGGTGTCGTCGTCTCCTCCGTCGTCCCTCCGCTCGACGCCACGCTCCGCCACGTAGCCGAGACCAACTTCCACGTCCGCCCCCTCTTCATCGAGCCCGGCGTCAAGACCGGCCTCCCCATCCTCACCGACAGCCCCAGCGAAGTCGGCGCTGACCGCGTCGTCGACTGCGTAGCCGCCTTCGATCTCCTCGGCGGCCCGTCCATCGTCGTCGACATGGGCACGGCAACCACCTTCGACGTCGTCAGCAAAAAAGGCGAGTTCCTCGGCGGCGCCATCGCCCCGGGGCTCGGCATCTCCGCCGACGCCCTCTTCTCCCGCGCCGCGCGCTTGACCCGCGTCGAAATCAAGAAGCCGTCAAAGATCATCGGCACCAGCACCACCGACAACATCCAGATCGGCCTCTACTACGGCTACATCGGTCTGGTGGATGGAATATTGGAGCGCCTCATCGCCGAGCTCGGCCCCGAAACCAAGACCGTAGCCACCGGTGGCCTCGCCAAGCTCATCGCCCCTGACAGCAAGTACATCCAGCAAGTCGACGAGATGCTAACCCTCACCGGCCTCCGTCTCATCTGGGAGCGCAACCAGGACCGCCTCCGCCGCCGCTGAAACCGATTCGCGCTACCGCTTCTTCTTGCGCTTCGCTTCAACCTTCGGCCAATACTGAAACTCTTCGGCGAACAACTCGCCATGCAGGTCCGCCACGCGCATCGTTAACCGCGCCTGCGCATCCCCAATCGCGCGGTTATAAATCACCGGCCCAACCTCTTGCACAAAGAAGTCCACCAACAACCCCGCAGCCAGATCACCAACAGGCTCCGCAAAGTTCTCCTCAAAGTACCGCTTCACGGAGCCAACAGCTTCAGCCTTAGCTTCCTTCGCCAACTCTATCTCCACAACGCCTCCAGTATCCTCATAGCTTAGAGCAACAACACCTACTCCCTACTCCCTGTTCCCTACTCCCTGCTTCTATGAACTACTTCGAATACTTCACCGAAATCGAAGAGCGCTTCAGCCGCCGCCGCGGCTCGATCCTCATGCTCTCCACGCTCGACTGGGCCCTGATTGAAACCTGGCGCGACGCCGGCATTCCTCTCGAAGCTGTTCTCCGCGGCATCGACAACGCCTTCGACAAGCACGACGCCCGCTCGCAGACCTCAAAGACCCGCACCCGCAAGATCAACGGTCTAGCCTGGTGCGCGCAAGCCGTCATGCAAGCCGCTGAAGAAGCCGTCGAAGCCGCAACCGGCCTCGCCGCCAACACTCCGCGCGAGCCCATCAACAGCGGCTTCGAAACCGACCGCGTCGCAGCCTTCCTCGACCGCAACGCCGCCGCCCTCGAAGCCGCCGCACAACCAGAGACGTCGCAACGCCTCCGCGAACTCGCCGCCACCATGCGCAGCGAGCAACCCATCGCTCTCGACGACCTCGACCGCACTCTCACCGTCCTCGAAGAGAAACTCTTCGCCACGCTCCAAACCTCAGCAAGCGAGCAGGAACTCGTCGACCTGAAAGCACAAGCCGACCGCGAGCTCGCCCCCTCCCGCAGCAAGATGTCTGCAGTGCAACTCCGCCAGATCCACGCTCAGTTCCTGCACAAGCGCCTGCTCGAACTGCGGAGCATCCCACGCCTCAGCCTCTTCTACATGGGTCTAGGCGAATGACCACAACCATCACCACCGCAACTCCACGCTGCCCGCACTTCGGGCAATGCGGCGGCTGCCAGTTGCAGAACATCGCCTACGAAGAGCAGCTCTCCCACAAGCGCAACAAGCTTGCACATATCCTGCAAACCGCGAGCATCGACGCCCCGACAATCACCACCCACGCCTCCGAACCCTACGAGTACCGCAACCGCATTCGCCTCCGCCTCGAGCGCATCGACGGCACGTTCCGCCTCGGCTACAACCGCGCCGACTCCAACGACTTCCTCCCCATCACGACTTGCTCGATCGCCGCACCCATCCTCTGGCAATCCGCCGAAGCTCTCCTCTCCATCGCAACCATCAACCGCGAGACCGAAGCCTGGCTCAACGCCACCGCGCAGGTCGAGCTCTTCACTAACGACACAACCGACCGAGTGCAGCTAACCCTCCTCTGCAACGGCCCCCGCAAAACCCCACAACCCGCAACCTTCCTTCGCTTCGCCGAGGCTCTCCAGCAAGCCGCCCCGTACATCACCTCCATCGCAGCCGTGACCTACGATCCCCGCACCGCGCTAACCGGCCGCACTCTCGCCTCGCACGGTCCCGCTGGCCTCACGTACATGGTCAACGA
>JAZKBC010000081.1:16653-40623 GCA_040388825.1 Acidobacteriota bacterium
ACCTACTGGATCACGCGCGGTGCCTTCTTCCAGATCAACCGCTTCCTCCTCCCCACGCTCGTCCAGCTTGTCACCGCCAACCGCGGCGGCCAACTCGCCTTCGACCTCTTCGCCGGCGTAGGCCTCTTCTCCCGCATCCTCGCGCGCAGCTTCCAGCAAGTCACCGCCGTCGAAGCCAATCCAATCGCCGCCACCGATCTCCGTAGCGCCCTGGCCAAACTCGGCCCTCAGCATCAGGCCGTTCAAGCCACCACGCTCGACTTCCTCCAGCGAGCCATCCTCGAACGCGACCGCCCCCAGCTCATCGTCCTCGACCCACCCCGCTTTGGAGCCGGCCCCGAAGCCTGCGCTCTCCTCCAGCGCCTCGCTCCCGCCGAGATCGTCTACGTCTCCTGCGACCCCACAACGCTGGCCCGCGACCTGGCCTCGCTCCACCCCGAATACGCCATCGTCGAGCTCCACCTCCTCGACCACTTCCCCCAAACGGCCCACATCGAAACCATCGCCGTCCTCCACCGCAATTAGCCTCGACCACGGCCTCCTCCACGCTCTACACTCTACGCTCTACACTCTTCTTCACAGGCCGCGCTTCCCATGCCGTCTTTTGGTGCTGCCACTCACTGGCTGGACAACCCGCCTCCGTCGGAACCCCTGCGCTTCCGCCGCATGCCCCTGCTCGCAGCCGCGCTCGCCTTCGCGCTCGGAATCGTGCTCGCCCGCCATCCTCACGGCCCTGCTCTGCTCGCTGCATCGACAGCCGCGCTTCTCGTGCTCTCCGTTATCAGCCTCCGCTTTGCTCGCCGCATCGCGCTTCTGCCCATCCTCGCCACGTGGATCGCCATCGGCTGCTGGTCCGCGCAGCTCGAGCCACCCATCTCCCCACAACTGTCACTAACCTCCTTCGCCGATGGTCTCAGCCGCACCGTTCGCGGACGCATCGTCCGGATCCGCAACCTCGATGCGCAACCAGAAGATGCCGTCAGCCAAGGCCCGAAACAACCCTGGCAGATGGAGCCCGGCGCCTGGGAGCTCGACCCCGCGCCGACCGTCCAATCCATCGATCTCGACGTCACCGCCGTCGAAGACGTCACCCCCGACACCTCCACCATGGCCTCTGTCGCCGGAGGCCTCCGCCTCACCGTGCAAGGCGCACCGCTCCCACTCGCCTGCGGAGACACACTCGAGCTCCCACTCCGCCTCCGCACACCCGAAGCCTACCGCGATCCCGGCGCCTGGTCCTACCCCGATCAGCTCCTCTCCGAAGGCATCTCCGTCCTCTCCACCACCAAGTCCACCCACGTTGCAGTCCTCACTCGCTCCACCCCCACCTTGCACTGTCGCCTCTACGCTGCCCAGCTCTGGGCCTCGACACGCCTCAACCACTTCATCGCCTCGCCATCCAACCGAGTTCTTCCATCCTTCGCCCGCCTCACCGCCGAAGACGCCGCCATGCTCAACGCCATGCTCTTCGGAGATCGCACACACCTCAACCAGACCCTCCGCACCGGATTCGAGCGCACGGGAACGTTCCACCTCTTCGTTGTCTCCGGCCTGCACATCGCGCTCTTCGCCGGCGGATTATTCTGGGCACTCCGTCGGCTCCGCTTTCCCAGCGCCACCGCTGTCCTGCTCACACTTTCACTCGCTACTGCATACGCTCTGCTCACCGGCTTCGGCCTGCCCGTCCAGCGCGCGCTTGGCATGACAGCTGTCTTCCTGCTCGCTACCTGGCTCGGCCGTGACACCTCACCCCTCAACGCCCTCGGCGCCTCTGCTCTGGTGATCCTCGTGCTTTCGCCTCGTTCTCTTTATGAAGCCGGCTTCCAGATGACCTTCCTCATCATCCTTGCCGTCGCCGGCCTCGTCGCTCCCATCGGCGAGCGCCTGCACCGCCCCTGGTCCCGCGCCCTCCACAACCTCGACGTCGAAGCTCTCGACCCGGCTCTGCATCCGCGTCTCGCGCAGTTCCGCGTCCGGCTCCGCCACTTCACCAACATGGTCGAGATCATCTACGGCCCCCGCTACAAACGCCTCTTGCTCGTCACCCTCAGCGTCGCCTTCCGCGCCTGCGACCTCATCCTCTTCGGCATTGCCGCCGAGGTCTGCATGGTCCTGCCGATGGCTCTTTACTTCCATCGAGCCGTGCTGCTCGCGCTTCCCGTCAACGCGCTCATCCTCCCGCTGGTCAGCGCTCTGCTCTGCCTCGCCGTCGCAACCTTCCTCACGTCACTGCTCACACCATGGCTCGCGGTCATCCCAGCCGCCGCCACCGCCATCGTGCTGCACACCATGCGCTTCGTCGTCGATCTCTTCCAGCGCAACCCGCTCGCCGATATCCGTGTGCCCTCACCCACCACGGCGGCGATTGTCACCGCCTGCATCGCTCTCGCGCTCGCCTGCTGGACGCTCCGCCTGCGCAGCCGCCTCGCCTTTGCGACCGGATGCGCGCTCGCACTGCTCGTCCCACTGGCCATCCTCTGGCCCGCGCCACCCATAATTCATCCCAACCAGCTCGAAGTCACCGCCATCGACGTCGGCCAGGGCGACTCGCTCCTCGTCGTCTCACCCACCGGCCACACTCTGCTGGTCGACTCCGGCGGCCCCGCCGGCTTCGCGCAGCAACACACCTCCGCCACCAGCTCCGCCAGCTGGGATATCGGCGAGCAGGTCGTCGCTCCCTATCTCTGGTCGCGCCGCATCCGCCGCCTCGACGCCGTGCTCCTCACCCATGCGCACTCCGACCACATGGGCGGCATGCCCGCCATCCTTCGCGACTTCCGTCCCCGCGAGCTCTGGCTCTCCATCGATCCCGGCCGCTCCGCCAGCTTCCGCGCCCTGCTCGACGAAGCCCGAGACCTCCACATCACCGTCCGCCGCTTCCACGCCGGAGACGCCTTCCCCTGGAACGGCCTCACCGCCACGATCCTCGCCCCCGAACCCTTCTACACCAACGCCAGCGACCCCACCAACGACGACTCTCTCGTCCTTCGCTTCGACTACGAACGCGCCAGCGTCCTGCTAGAAGGCGACGCCGAGTCCTACAGCGAGTCGCTCATGCTCGCCAACCACCGCGTCGAACCCGCAACGCTGCTCAAGATCGGCCACCACGGCTCGCTCACCTCCACCACTCCGGCCTTCCTCGCCGCCGTGCAGCCAAAGGACGCCGTCATCAGCGTCGGCGCCCACAACACCTACGGCCACCCTCGCGGAGAGATCCTCTCCCGCCTCGAAGCCGCCCACGTGCGCACCTTCCGCACCGACCGCCAGGGCGCCGATACGTTTCTGCTCAACCCAGACGGCAGCGTCTCAGCCATGTCCGCCGCCAAATAGAAGTGATTCGTCTGCTACCCACAAAACGCCAGCGTGGCCGCTGATCGCTCGTGCGATTCAGGCGCTTTGCAACAGCACGCCTCCATTACGCATCGAACTGGACAGCGCCCCGATCCTCGAAAGAATTGAAGACGTTTCGCTGAAAGTCACTCTAGGCCCCCCAGGAGCGCCCCCATGATCAAATCCACCTCCGTTTTCGCAGCTTTGGCTGCCTGCACTGCCCTCTTGTTCACTGTCCCTTCTGCCCACGCCGACCAGACAGGTGACAGTGTCTCCTGCGCACAAGTCGGAGGCGGAAACTTCATCTGCACGCCTGCGACAAGCGTCGTTGGCCCCGGAACCACGTTCACGGTCGGTCCCTCCGCCGTCGATCCTTACATCAACGTTGATCTTTTCGCCGGCGGGATGACTTTGTCATTCGTTCAGGACGCAAACCTGATGAACACCATCCTCGATTTCTCAGACAGCACCACGCCATGGATGAGCTATGCGCTGCTTTCGCAATCAGGAATGACCGGCTTTAGCGCCTCGAACCTGAGCTTGAACGGCGGAGTGCTGGAAGTGAACCTGCGCGGCACCAGCAATCTCGCCGGCAACGGCTTCACGCTCAGCTTCGACCAGACCCCGGAGCCGGCTTCGATTGTCCTGCTGGGAACCGGAATGCTGGCCATGCTGGAAACGGTGCGCCGCCGCCAGCGCGCCTGACCCACCGTTCTCCGTTCGAAAAGCTGCAGGCGCTTGTCGCTTGCGGCTTTTCTGCGTCATGCTTGACTCTAGGAGCCGCGAATGCCCAGCCGCCCACAAACTCCACGCAGTGACTACGCCGCCCCCAGCGCTCAGGCCCCGGAGCCGTCCGCAGCCCTCGAAGAAGCCCGCCTCATCCGCCGCCTTCAGCTCATGATGTCGCTCGTCCTGCAAACGATCGCCCAGGACACCACCCTCACCATCGACGAAGCCTCCCAGATGATCGCCGACGCCCGCTTCGCCGCCCTCGCCATGTTCCCCGGCAAAGAGCTCGCTTTCGACCTCATCTGGCGCCCCCGCTTCCAGCGCCTCATGCGCGAGCGCTTCCGCATCAACTAACCCGACCCTCTCCTTCATCGCACCCCCAAACGCAGCAACGCCGCCCGAAGGCGGCGTTGCTGGTTGTGGTTGGTTGTCAGCTAACGGTTGTGCGTTAGAAGCTGATGCGGGCCGAAAGCTGCACGCTCTTGATATTGGGAGTTCCTGACGGAATCACCTGCCCGAATGCCGAGTTGCCCACCGCCGTGCTCGCTACCGCGAACAGGGTGTGGTTGGTCACGTTGTACCACTCCGCGCGAAACTCGAACTTCGACGCTTCGGTCAGGTGCAGCGGGAAGCTGCGCACCAGCGCCAGGTCCAGCGTGTAGTTGCCCGGACCGTACAAGTTATACGCCGCCGTGCGGGGCGCGTCGCCGAAGGTATACGCCGGGGCAGCGGGCGTGTTCAGGCAGGAGGTCTGACCGGTGGGTGCGGCCGGATTGATGAACGGTCCGGTCGCTGCAGTCGTCGTGCTGCACACGCTCGGCGCGATATAGCTGATCGCCGCCGTGTTGCTGCGCGTGATGCCCTGCCCCCACTTGCCGTTGATCCGCACCGGTCCGGACCAGGCCGGGTTCAGCGTCGGTTCGCAGGTGGAAGCAGCCTGGTTGGTCTGGCAGGATGACCCCGTCAGCGCCAGCGGCGAACCCGAGTAGGCCTGGAAGATCTCCGAGAGCTTGAAGCCTCCGAAAACCGCTCGTTCCCATGAGCTGGTGTTCAGGAACTCCTTGCCGAACGGAAGCTCGTACACGCCGGTCATCACAAAGTGATGGGGCTGGTTGCTGGTTGAAACCGTCCGCTCATAGCGATCAGCTGCATACGAAGATGTCAGATGATTCGCCATCGTGCCGACGGGGATCGCATAGCCGGTGCGGAAGGTACCCGCATCGTCGATGGACCGTGACCAGGTGTAGTTGGCCATGAACGTCAGTCCGTGCCACGGGCGCATGTTCAGCGACGATTGCAGCGCGTTGTAGTTGGCGTTGCCCACGTAACCGAACGAGTCGCTCACCGTGTGGAACGGGAACGGCTTCAATGCGGTGCTCAACGGCTGCGACGTCACGAAGTTCGCCGGGCAGGCCAGTTGGTACGTCACGCAGTCCTGGGCAACGGTGGTGGTCGTCGTTCCTGTGTCCGCCAGGCGGGCGCCCAGGGACAGGTACTTGGGATCGAGCGCATTGGCGTAGTAGCCACGCGCGTTGTAACTATCCAGCTGCAGGAAGTGCCCCTGTGAACCAACGTACGTGACCGTGAGCGCCATGTTGCTGGTAACCTGCCGCTGAACACCAAACGTCCAGGTGCCATACTCCGGCGCGCGTCCACCCAGGTAGGTGTCGTAGTAGCCGATGCTCTGCGGTGTTCCGCTGAACGATGCACCGCCGACCGTCAACGTCGAGTAACCCGTACCGTACTGCGGTCCGGAAGCTACGCCCGTTGGCGGTGTATAGCCGGGCAGCACTCCACCCGAAGCGGTCGTCAAAGGAGCTGTGCTCAACAGTGAGCCGTTGGACGAAGCCGACAACCCGCCCGAGAAGCCCAGCGTGTTCAAGCCCGCGGCCAGGCCGCCGACCGCATCGCCGTGCGAGAAGATCAGCCCATAGCTTGCCCGGAGGACCGTCTTCGAGCCCAGAGTGTAAGCCGCGCCAATCCGTGGTCCAAAGTTCTTGTGCCAGTTCTGCACCGGAGTGTCGCAGTTGCAGGTACCCGCTCCGTTGCCGGCAAAGTTCAAGGCTCCCTTGGCTCCGGTCGCTGGGTTGGTCAGTGTCGGATCGAAGAAGCTCTGCGAATCGTGAACTTCGCGAACCGTAGGGTAGTAGTCGTAACGCAGGCCCAGATCCAGCGACAGACTGTTGCTTACCTTCCAGGTGTCCTGAATGTACGGCGAAATCGGACGGAAACGCGCTCCCGAGATCTGCTGCAGGTAAGCCGTGAAGCTGGCTTTGTCGATCTGCCCCACCAGGAAGCTCGCATACGAGTGCCCCGTATTGGCGATCGCCGTGAAAGCGTTGTTCAGGCCTTCCGTTTCGGTAACGGCGTTGGCCAGGGTGAGATCGCTGGTACCGCCGGTTGCGTTCACCACGTTGTACAGCAGCCACGCCAACTGACCGCCGAAAGTGATGTTGTGATTGCCCTTGATCCACTGCAGGTTATCGACCAGTGTGTAATTCTGCGCAATGGTCACGCTCGGCGACGTTCCGCCCCAGTTAGTCGGTGCATTCGTTCCCGCCCACGTCGTGATCGGGAAAGCGTTCGCCGCCGCACCCGAAAGTCCAGGTGCAGCTTCCGAGATGCCCATTGCCGTCGCCGAATATGCGGGAAGCTCATCGGCATTGAACGTCGGCCCGTTGTACCGCGCATAACCGTACTTGATCTGGTTGACCACATGCGCCGAAAACGTATGCGCCTCTTCGATGATTCCCACAGCCGTCTTCGGCGCATAAGTCTGGCCGTAGTTGTACGGCACCGGACCGACGTTGCGCCCGACAGTGTTCTGTCCCACCGGGTTTGAGCTGGCCTGGCGCCCGAGCGCCGCTACCATCGTTACCGTGTCCTTCGGGCCAACGATGTAATCAATGCGATCCGTCATCGACCAATTCGTCAGGCCCGTGCGGTTCGGCGCGATGTAGTTGTTCTGGTTGGTAGTTCCAATCCCGGAGGGAAGAAAGGACTGCATCTTCACCGCCACTGGTGAAAACTGGCTCGACGGAATCACGTCAACTGCAGCGGCCCCACCAGGACCGAGGACTGGGTTGCCGAGAGCTCCAGGCGCGCCTCCATAAACATAGCCATACCGATACCGGCAGGGCTTAGCGCCGGTGTTGTTGGCAGTGCACTGTGCCTGCGTGCTCGGATCGTAGATACCGCCCGTCACCACGCCCTGGAAGTTACCTTGCTGTTCCGCCACCGTCGGGAAAGACACCGCCGTCGGGTTCACCCTCGCATAACGGAAGCCGCTATAGTTGCCAAAGAAGAAGACTTTGTCGCGCCACTTGCCAAACGGAACCAGGGGACCGCTCAGGTTGATGCCATACTCGTTTGAGTTCTCAATCGGTTTCCTCACCGCGCCAGTCGCCGGGTTAGGCACAGCGCCGAAGAAGCCCCACGTATCCAGAGCCGTGTTGCGGAAGAACTCATACACCGATCCGTGGAAGTTCCGCCCGCCCGCCTTGATTGTGTAGTTCGAAATGCCCTGTCCTTCGTAGATCGCCGAGTAGCCGCTGGTCTGCACCTGGAACTGGTCCACCGCATCCACGGAAATCGCCGTCCACACGTAGCGAGGATCGCCATTGCCGCCGGCGCGCACAAACGCCACGCCGTCAATGTACACATCCGAGGCCGCCCCGCGGCTGCCCGAGCCGTTAATCACGCCGGTGTTCGTCGTCGGGTTGCCGTTCGTGTTGTTTCCCTGCACGCCCGGCATCAGGAACGCGAAGTCCGTCGCGCGCCGTTGATCCGGGTTGCCGTACGCTCCCATTTCGATCGGCAGCGCGGAGTACATCTCCTGGTCCATCGTCGCGCCCAGCGTCGCGCTCGTCGTGTCCAGCTGCGGTGGCAGAGTGCTCACAGTCACCGACTGGTCTTCCGCGCCGATGGTCAGCTTCGGATTCAGGGTCTGCGTCTCGAGAGCATTCACCTGCACGTTCTTCTGCACTAAGTTCTGAAAACCCTTCGCCGAAACCGTCACCGTGTACATGCCCGGGTCGAGCGTCGAGACGGTATAGTCGCCCGTCGATGTGCTCGTCGTCGTAGTAGTAACGCCGTTTGCTGTGTTGGTAATCTTCACGGTTGCGTCCGGAATCGACGCTCCGGTCGGGTCCAGAACCGTTCCGGCGATAGCGCCTTTACCGGCCAGCTGCGCCCCGGCAGTGCCGCACATCAGCAGCACAACGGCGGCCAGCGCAATCAAGGCGCCCGGCCGGAACATCGACCGGAGATATTTGTGAAATTCAAAGCTTCGTGTCATGGGTCTCCTCAAAATTGACAAACCATCGTGCTTCCCGGGCTGACCTGCCAGTGTGGCTGCCGTCGCCCGTGTCTTTGGATCGCGCTCGAAAGCCTCTCCTTAATGGCGTATAGCTGTCAAGCTAAATTGCAAGCTGGTCATACAGAAGTGACCGGGACCACCCACCCCAGGTGCCCCATGCTGTATTTTCTTGCACTTACGCTGTTTCTCTATGGAAACAAAGGGGCGAAAATGTCTCTCCGCAATCGTCTCGTCGCCCGATCTATGCCCCCACGGTCGTTCAAACGGCCGGCAAGCACCCTTTCGGGCCACCCGCCGTGGCCCGTCTGACCTTTGCAGTCTGACCAATTTCGCCAGCCTTACGGTACCCGGGTCGGACCCAGAAGCGGGGTCTTTACCGGAACAGCCAGCCCGACGAACTCCGTCAGCGTGTTCGTCCCGAAGTTCGTCACCCACACGTTGCCGCTGGCGTCGATCGCGATCGCGTACGCCTCCAGCAGTCCCGCATCGGTCCCCCAACCGGCAGCGGGAGAAAGCGCCGCTCCCGGAGTCGAAGCCGTCGCGCTGGCAAACTCGCTGATTGAGGGCGCGCGGTAGTTCGCCACCCACGCATTGCCGGCGCCGTCCATCGCGATGCCCTGCGGATGGTTCAATCCGCCGCCCGTGAACCCTGCTCCCGAAAGCACCTTGTGCGCCGACGAGATCAACCCGACGCTGTTGTCGTAGTAGTTCGCCGACCACACATTGTCGTTCGGGTCCACGGCCACACCCGAAGGCTCGCGGCCTACCGTAAAGTCGCCTGTGCTCGATCCGTCGCCCAACACGATCGTCACGGTGTTGCTGCTCTGGTTAGCCAGGTAGGCATTGCACTTGGAATCCGTCGCCACTGCCGACGGGAAGTCGAAGCTCGGTGAAGAGTAACCCACCGTTCCCGACAGCGGAGTTCCCGTCCCGCTCAGCACGATGGCTCCCGCCTTAGGATTGCCGTAGTCGGCCACCCATGCGCGTCCGCTAGGATCAAACGCAACGGCGATCGGGAAGTACACATCGCCCGCGCTGTAGGTTGCCGGTGAAACACCGCCGCTGGTGATCAATGTCAAAGATCCCAGCCCGCCGTTCACCGCGTACGCGCTCTCCTCGTTCGCCACCCACGCCGTATCGTTCACGTCCACGGCCTCGCCGTAGGACTCGTACAGGTTCGGTGCCGCCACACCCGTCGGGAACGGAGTTGATCCGTTGTTCGCGAAAATACTCTCCACTGCGTAGTAGTTCGCGACAAACACATTGCCTTTGGAGTCAATCGCCACGGCCGAAGGATCGTTCATCCCTCCGCCCGTATAGTTCACCGCTAGCGTCCAGTCCGCCGGAGCCGCCGCCAGCACCGGCGAGTAAGCACTCGACGCCAGGCTCAGCGTATACAGCGTAGCCACGTTCGTCCCTGGCTGCTTCACCAGGTTCACGACCGCGTCCAGCGTGTTCGTCGGAGTTCCAGCCGTCGTCGCCGTCGCCGTAAACAAACCAGTGCACGCTGCATTGCTCGCTGAAGTCGTCGCCGCGCAGGCGTTCAGCGCATTCGCCACCGAGCCGATCTTGTCCAGCGGATCGGTTCCATTCGTCGCGAAGTTTGCGCCGGCGCCTGTGCCGGTCACGTTGTTCACCAGGTTCGCTGCCGTCGCCGCCGCCAGCGTAATTCCGCTGGCATTTGTGGAGCTCGCGCCCAGCTTGCCGCCGGCGCTCAGGAACTGTCCCATCGCCCACGCGGTCGCTGTCGTCGTCGCTTCGTTGATCGTGAAGTGCGGCGATCCGGTCAGCGAATTGCACGCTCCAACTACATCCGTCAGCACGATGGCCGAGTTGTTCGAAACGCCATCCGTCGCTCCGCCCTTCGCCACCGCATACAGCACGGAGTTGCTCAGCGGGCACGTATAGCTTGAGCCCACGCTGAAGTTCCCATTCGTATCCGTCGTCACCGGAGATCCCAGTGCCGTCGGTGCCGATCCATTCCCGCTTGTGCCTGCCGCATACAGTTGCACCGTCGCAAGCTGCAGCGGCTGTCCGCCGGCCTTCACCGTTCCGCTCAGAGCAGTTCCCGGATAATTCGCCGTCGGTGGCGTTCCTGCCGGACTGGTGTTGTTGATCGTCGAGCAGGAGTTCGGCTCCAGCTCACCCGACCCCGAAACCGTAATCACCGCCGGCGATCCTGTAGCGTTCGACGCCAGGCTCAACGTCCCGCTGAAGCTCGTCACCGAGTCCGGCGTAAACATCGCGCCCATCGTGCAGGCCCTGTTGATGGCCAGAATGCTTCCGCAGCCCGCCAGTGTTCCCGCAAAGTTCGAAGCATTTGTCCCGCCTGCGGTCACGCCCGTAAACGTGACCGGGACCGTGCCCGTGTTGGTCAGCGTCACGTTCTGCAGACCGCGAGAGTTCACCACAACCGGCCCAAAGTTGATCGTCGTCGGTGAAACCGACATCGTCGGCACGCCGCCCGACCCCGTCAGTGGCACCGTCTGCGGAGAGGCCAGGGCGCTATCCGTAAAGTTCAAATTCGCTGCGTAGCTCACGGACGCTGTCGGGCTGAACGTCACCGAAATCGTGCAGCTCCCGTTGGGCACCAGCGACGTGCCGCAGTTCGTCGCCGAGATCGCGAAGTTCGAAGCATTTGTCCCCGTAATCGTAATTCCGCTGATCAACAGGTTCGTCGTTCCGACATTCTGCAGCACCTCAATCAACGCCGGCGAGGTCGTCCCGTTGGCGATGCCGCCAAACGCCAGCGTCGGCAGGTTGAAGCTGACCACACCCGAGGCCGCACCCGTCCCCGACAGCGCCACCGTCTGCGGCGATCCACTCACATCGTCCGCCACACTGATCGACGCTCCATACGTCGTCGCCGCCAGCGGCTTGAACGTCACCGAAATCGAGCACGTCCCACCCGCCGCCACAGCTCCCGAGCAGGTATTCGCGGAGATCGTAAAGTTCGACGCATTCGTCCCCGTCAGCGTCACGCCGCTTATGTTGATCGGCACGCCGCCCGTATTGGTCAGCACCGTCGTAGCCGGAGCCGAAGTTGTTCCCGCCACCGTCCCTGTAAACGTCAGCGAAGGCGGAGCAAACGACACTGCACCCGGCGTCACACCTGTACCCGTCAACCCAACTGTCTGCGGAGATCCGCTCGCATTGTCCGCCACACTGATCGCCGCGCTATAACCCGTCAGCGAAGCTGGGCTGAACGTCACCGAAATCGAGCAGCTCGCTCCCGCAGCCAGTGTGCTCCCGCACGTGGTCGCCGAGATCCCAAAGCTCGACGCATTGGTCCCCGTGATTGTGATTCCAGAAATCGTCATCACCGACCCGCCGCTATTGGTCAGGGTCGTGCTCTTCGCTGCGGATGTCGATCCGCTCGCAACCGGCCCAAAGGCCAGCGAAGTCGGCGCAAACGTTACACCCGCGGCTGCCAGCCCCGTCCCGCTCAATGTCACCGACTGCGGAGATCCCGGCGCGTTGTCCACCACGCTGATCGCCGCGCTCATCGTCGTTGCTCCGCCCCCGGTAAACGTCGCAGAGATCGAGCAGCTAGCCCCCGCCGCGAGCGATGCCCCACAGGTATTCGCTGTGATTGCAAAGCTCGAAACATTCGCGCCTGTCAGCGTGACCGACGTAATCGTCAACGTCGCATTTCCGGAGTTCGTCAGGATTGTGCTTTGCGCTGCGCTCGTCACTCCATACGCCACACCTGTAAACGTCAGGCTCGGCGGTGTAAACGAAACGTTCGGACTGCTCGTCGTCCCGCCAATGCTGCTTGCGCATCCAACCAGCGCCGCCAAAGCCGCGCCCATCGCCAAAGTTCCGAAAGCCCCGTATATCCGTTGAAAGGTGTTCACCCTCAGAAGCTACCAGAACCCCTACATCCCCGGGTAGAGCTACTTTTCGCCTCTAGCGGTACGGCCCCGTAAACTCGCCCAGCTTCGCCGCCGCCAGAAACTGCCGCAGATTCTCCGTCAACTCCGCCCGAGCCTGGTCAGCCGCCATCGCCGTATCCAGAGTCTCGGTCCGCAGCAGTACCGGAATCGGCCGTGTCGGGCTCGCCGTCAGCAGCGTCTTCGTATCCGGCCGGCTATAAACCAGCCCAAAGTGCTGCTGGCCGGTCGAGTACTGCCCACAGGTTTCACCCGTGCAAACCGTTGTCGCTTCAAGGTATTGCGTCGCCCCTCCGTTGAAGAACGACCCGCTGAAGCCCGCCGGTCCATCCGCCGTCGGGAACTCCAACCCCCCGTGCCACAGCCAGTCTTCACCGCGGGCCGCGTGGCACAGCAGCGTATCGTGCGCTCCCAATACCGGAGAAATCCCCACCGAAACCACCGCTCCGCCCTCAACCGCCTTATAGTCCGCCCAGTAAAAAATTAACGGCCCGGTCACAAGGTACTCATTCCACGCCCGGACCAGCTTGTACTTGCCCACCTGCTGCGGAAACAACCCAAGCGCCTTCGGATCGGTGTACGCCCGCTGCGGCCGGTCGATCATCATCGCCCGCACATAGCTCACGCTGCTCAGCCCAACCAGCACCGCCATTGCCACCCAGCGCCATACAAAACTCCGCGGAGCCCTCTCCCACGCCATCGCCGCTGGCGCCTTCTTCATCGCCGGAACCCGCAGGTCGCCCGTAGGCCCCCACCGCCGGATCGCCGAAAACAGCATCACCGTTGCAATAAAAAACAGGCATGCCCCAATGATGTAGTCGCCCATCTCCGCCCGGCTCTGTAGCCACTTGATGTGCAGCGCCACGATGTAATACAGCACCAGCACACACAGCCGGACCAGGTTGAACACATACCCCAGCGCGATTGCCCCGGCCACCACCGCCGCCAACACCCGCGGTCGAAACCGGTACACATACCCCGCCACCAGCGCCAGGAAACCCATCGTCACCGCTCCGCGAATCCCATCGCATCCCGGCGCAATAAACATCCCAAACTCCGGCGTAAACATCAGCCGCAACTGGTCCGGACTCAGCTTCTGCCCCAGTCCCATCGCAAACGACCGCGCTATGTGCGCCGACACATGCTGCAGCGGCAAATCAATCCAAAGCGTGAAAACATGCGGCACCGGGTTCACAAACCACATCAGCACCACCGGAAACAGCGCCGCCCGAAACAGCTTCGTTCCCCCAAACAGCAGCACGGCTCCCGCTGCATACGCAAACGACACCAGCGAGTGTGGCGGCAAAAAAATTGACCAGCTCGGCCCCAGCACCAGCTCCAGGATCGCGTGGTCCCGCAGATGCACCACCCCCATCGTCACCACCAGGATCACCAGGCCCCACCAGCTCCCGTCCATCTCCCAGCCAAGCGACCGCCACGCCCTCAGGATCAGCACCAGGCTCACCAAAGGCACAAAGCCACCAATTGACTTCAGCGGATCGTCTCTCCAGATCGCCCAAAGAAAATACACCGACGACAACACGCCCACCACACCCACGACCGTCAGTAACGTCGCCGCCGCGGCCGCCTGCGGCAACCGAATCCCCACGCCGGCCCCATCCTGTGCAGCACCAGCCACAACTGCGTGCTCTTCCTCAGTCGACCCCAGACTCATGTCCTCGATAGTAGCCCAGCGAGTAGCCCAGCCAGTAGCCCCACCAGTAGCCCCACCACCGCCCCCCGGCATCCACAGACAAACCAAAGCGGCGAAGCCCAAACTCGAGCCCCGCCGCCTTCAGGTTCTACTCACTGAACTCTTACTTCTTGCGACCGAACCGTCCCCGCAACGCCACCAGGGCTCCACCCGCCGAGCCAACCAGCGCCAACAGCGCCGTCGGATTCTCGGGCGAGTTCACACAACCGTTCTGCGCATAGACAGGAACGGCCACCGAAAAAACAACAACCAACACCAACAGGTAAAACAGATTTCGCATAGAGATCCTCACGGAACAAACGCTATCCCAGCACTTGTCGACTGTCAACGTTCGGATGCTACTTTTTTTCGCCAGGTTGCCCGGGACCGCAACGAGAAATCGACGATACCTGCTTGTTTCCTGCACGGTTCTGTCCGAACAAACGTACCGCAGCCGACTCTGGATCACCCTGTTCCCCCCTCACTCCCACCATTCGCGTCCCGAATCTGCTCAATCCTCCGTTTCGCCGCATCCCCCATTGAAAGAATTCGTTGCCAATACTTGTCTGACAGATGTACGATTCCGTTCGCAAGCCCGTCCGCATTCCCACCGCACCGAGAGGACTCACCACCATGGATATCCACCACTTCGAGAGCGCGACCCTCAACCGCCGCTCTCTGTCCCGCTCACTCTGCTCCACCCTCGCGCTGATCACCGCTTTGGCTGCTTCCTCACTCACCGGCTGCGGCTTCGGTGCGGCTAACACCAGCGGTACACCTGTCTCCATGACCACCATCGCCGGCAAGGTCCACGGCGGCGTTCAGCCTGTCGTCGGAGCCACCGTCCAGGTTTGGGCCGTCGGCAACGCCGGATACGGTTCCGCCGCGACTCCGGTCGGTTCTTCCGCCACCACTGGCAGCGACGGCTCGTTCACACTCAACGCCTATGCGAACTGCCCCACCCCCGGTTCGCTTGTCTACATCACCGCCACCGGTGGCAACCCCGGCAACGGCTCGAATAACGCCGCCCTCAAGCTGGCCAGCGCACTCGGCCCCTGCGGAAACCTCACCGCCAGCACCTTCATCTGGATCAACGAGGTCACCACCGCCGCCACAGCTTATGCGCTCGCGCAGTACTTCACGCCCACCTTCGGCAGCGGCAGCACCGACTCCTTCGGCGCACCCAACACCACCCAGGCCCAGACAGGCATCGCCAATGCCTTCACCACGGTCAACAACATGGTGAGCACCAGCACTGGCAACGCCGTCACATCGGCAAGCCTCACCAGTGGGGTGGGCACCATCACTGCCACCGCCGAGTCCGCCAAGCTGAACACCATCGCCGATATCCTCTCGGCTTGCGTCAACTCCGACGGCTCCAACACCTCGCCCTGCGCCACCACCCTCTTCCCCGCCGTCACGCCCACCGGAGGTGTTCAGCCGACCGATACCCTCCAGGCTGCTGTTGATATGAACCTCAATCCCACCAGCAACAACGCCGGCGGATCTTCGGCCAACCTCGCCGCGCTTTACTCGCTGCAATCCGCGACACCCCCCTACGTCGGCGTCGCTACCCAGCCCACCGACTGGACCTACGGCATCAACTACTCCGCCGGGACGGACACGGCCAATCAATTGATCAACACAGCCATCGACATCGGTGTCGACTCCGTCGGCAATATCTGGGTGATCGGCCTTCCCTCCAACACCGCCGCCGAGTCACTCTCCGAGTTCACCAACAACGGCACTCCTGTCTCCATAGCCATCAGCGGGTCCACGGCGGCGCCCACCGGCCTCGGTGCGGCGTCACCCCGGAATCTCGCAATCGACACCAACAACAACGTCTACGTCACAACCAGCTCCGGCAGCTCCTACCTCTACCAGTACAGCTCCGCGGGAGTCCTAACCGCGCTTAACGTGGGCGGCCAGGGGTACGGCATGACCATAGACGGGAACAACAACGTCTGGATCGCACACAACTCCGGCTCAGCGATCACTTCGCTCGATGAGTTCCTCGCCGGAACCATCGCATCGACCTCCCGCGTCGAATACCCCCTGCTGACAGGAAGCACCAATACCCTGCTTTCCACCTACGCGGCCATAAGCACTTCGGGCTCGGTATGGATGGCGTCCGGCACCTCCACGAACATCGTTTATCAGGCTTCCGGCATGAATGGCGGCGCCACCTGCACGACCTTCCCCTGCACCACTTCCAACGATTCGTCGCTGGCCGTTACTTACACTCAGGCGAGCGCCGGCGGAGTCTCCACTCCGTGGGGGGTCGCCGCGGCGCCTGGCGGCAATATGTGGTTGGCCAACAGCGGTGGCAACTCTATTGCCCTCTACACCTCGCCCACCAGCTTTACCGACTTCGGCTCTTCAGCTACCCTCAACGCTCCACGCAAGCTCGCTGTCGATGGAGCTGGCAACGTTTGGGTCGCCAATCGCGGAGTCGCAGCCCTGGCCGAGTTCAGCCCCAACGGAACAGTCCTCTCGCCAACTGGATTCCCCCACTCCGGCCTCTCCACTTCCTCAGGCATCAGCATCGATCCCTCAGGAAACGTCTGGGTATCCAACAACACCTCAGGAACCTCCGCCAACGCGCCGAACTCCATCTTCGAACTCGTCGGTGCTGCAGCGCCGACCGTTACCCCGGTCGCTCTGGCCCTCAAGAACAACGCCGTCGGCCAGAGACCCTAGCCTCTCCGATCACTCAACCAGAGAGGCGCCACTACGGTGGCGCCTCTCTTTTGCTCTCAACTCCAGTCGGCCACTTACCCCTTACCGCCGCGATTCCCCTACGCCGAAGCCGCCCGCTCCGACCTCCCCGACAACTCCGCCGCCCGAGCCTCCGCATAAGCCGCCGCTCCCAGCAGCGCGCACGTATCATCCAAAATCACCCGCACCGGAATCGTCTCCAGCAGCGGAGACAGCCGTCCCTTATCCAGAAACGCCTGCGTAAACGCTCCATTCTGCATGGTCTTCAAAATCTTCGGCGCAATTCCTCCGCCCAGATAAACCCCACCCACCGCGAGCACCTTCAACGCCACATTCCCGGCCTCGGCTCCAAACGCAGCCGTAAACATCTGCATCGTCTCGTAGCAAATCTCGCTCGACCCATTCTCCGCGCACTCTCCGATCACCGCGTTCGGGTCTTCCGCCGCCATCCGCACCTTCAGCCACTCCGGCTCGTCCATCTTCTGGTCGTCGCGCAGAAACTCGTAGACATTCTTGATCCCCAACCCCGACACCACCCGCTCCCAGCTCACCCGCCCCTTCAGCGTCTTCTGCAGGTACTCCAGCAGCGCAATCTCGCGCTCGTTCCGCGCCGCAAAGTCGCAGTGCCCACCCTCGCTCGGCACCGGCAAATGCCGCCGCGCCTTCGCATCCCAGATCAGCAAACACTCCCCCAGCCCCGTCCCCGCCGACACCAACCCCCGATGCCCTACCTCTGCCGCATCGCCCGTGTGCAGCGTAAAAATCTTGTCCGCCGCCAGCTCTGGAATCCCATACCCATTAGCCTCGAGATCGTTGATCAGAAAAATATGCTCGATCCCCAGCGACTTCGCCAGCAGCCGCTGGTCCAGCTCCCACGGCAAATTCGTCAGCTTCAGCCGCCCATCCCTCACCGGCCCCGGACACCCAAAACAAGCCGCCGCAATCTCCGCCTTGTCCACGCTTCCATCGCTCAGGAAAGCCTTCACCACATCATCGAGGCACGCAAACTCATGCGCCGGATACTTTTGATCCTTCACCGGCACAAGCTTGCCCGCCGAGAAGTTATACAAAGCCAGGTGAACCTTCGTCCCACCCACATCGCCAGCAAGAATCATCCAAATCCCCTGTGAGGCACAGCGTCAGCCGCTCTTCTCTACGCTCTACACTCTACGCTCTACACCCTAAATCTCCAGCGTCCCCACCTTCGGCGAGCCCTCATTCACCACACTCGCCTCCGGCAACTTCGCCGCCGCCGCCTCATCCAGCAAAAACAGCAACCGCCCATTCGAAGGCCGAATCAACTGCGAAGGCAGCCTCTCCGGATCGCGCGGCCCGGTCAGCACCTCGGCCAGCACGTCCGTCTTCGAAGGCCCCTCTACCTCGAACACCACCTCCGAAGCCTGGTTGATCACCGGCCACGTCAGCGTAATCCGCCACGTATCCTTCTGCGGAACATGGTTGGCAATCACCAGTCGCCCCATCACATCCAGCGCCTCGGTATGCGGAAACAGCGATGCCGTATGCCCATCCGGGCCCATCCCCAGCTCCAGCAGATCGAACGCCGGCGACTCCGCTCCCTCCAGCTTCATCGAGTTCCGCAGCACGCTCTCATACCGCGACGCGGCTTCCTCCGGATCCAGCTCGCCTTCCATCCGGTACACCTGCGCCTCCGGAATCGGCACCTTCGACAGCAGCAGCTCCCGGCAAACCCCATAGTTCGACTCCGGATGATCCGGCGGAACGCACCGCTCGTCTACCCAATACAAATGCAGCTTATCCCACGGAATCGTCGTCAAAAACGGCTGCGCCGGATCAGCCAGCAGCTTGAACGTAGCCTGCGGAGTCGACCCACCCGAGATCGCCACCCGCGCCACGCCACGCTTCGCCACTGCGGCTTCCACCTTCGCCGCAAACATCTGCGCCGCACCCAGCGCCATCTCCTGCGCCGTTCCCCAAACCTTGTACGTCACCGTCACTGCACGCGGCATTCTCAGTCTCCCTCAAAACTTCGATGCGTTCACACACAAACAGCGGGCGGCCAGGATTCACCCAGCCGCCCACTACTCCCTATTCCCTACTGCCTACTCCCTGCTTTATAGCTTCCGCCACTTCCGTCCATCGCTCTTCAGCATCGCGTCCGAAGCCGCCGGCCCCCACGTTCCTGCCGCATAGTTCGGGAAGTCCTTCACCGGCTCCTTCGCCCATGCCTTCAGGATCGGAGTCATCAACGCCCACGTAGCTTCCACGCCATCGCGATGCGCAAACAGCGTTCCATCGCCCAGCATGGCGTCCAGCAGCAGCCGCTCATACCCGTTCGCCGACGAAGCGCCAAACGCATCTGCGTAGCTGAAGTTCATGTTCACCGAGCTCATGCTCATGTTCGGCCCCGGAACCTTCGCCGCAAACCGCAGCGCGATCCCTTCATCCGGCTGAATGCGCATCGAGATCACGTTCGGCTTCAACCCTTCCGCGCCCTTGCCCTCGTGCCCCTTGAACAGCAGCAACGGCGGCTGCTTGAACTGGATCGTAATCTCCGTCACGCGCTTCGCCATCCGCTTGCCCGCGCGAATGTAGAACGGAACCCCCGCCCAGCGCCAGTTCTCAATCTCCAGCCGCAGCGCCGCATACGTCTCCGTCTGCGACCGCGGATGCACACGATCTTCCTGCCGATAGCCGACTACGTCTCTGCCGTCTACAGCCCCCGGACCATACTGCCCGCGAATCGTATCCGCCGGATGAATCGGCTGGATCGACCGCCACACCTTCACCTTTTCCGCGCGCACCGCTTCCGCGTCAAAGCCCACCGGAGGCTCCATCGCCACAAAGCTCAACAACTCCATCACGTGGTTCTGCACCACGTCACGCAGCGCTCCAGCCTGCTCATAGAACGGCCCACGGCCCTCAATGCCAATCGACTCCGCCGCCGTAATCTCCACGTGGTCGATATAGTTCCGGTTCCACACATGCTCAAAAATTCCATTCGCAAACCGGAACACCAAAATATTCTGCACGGTCTCTTTGCCAAGATAGTGATCGATGCGGAAGATCTGGTCTTCGGCGAACACCTTGTTCACCTCATCGTTCAGCGCGCGAGCCGACTCCAGGTCATGCCCGAACGGCTTCTCGATCACCATCCGCACCCAGCTCCCTTCCTTCGGCTTGTTCATCTCGTGCACGCCCAGGAACTTGATGATGTCCGAGAAATACTCCGGAGCCACAGCCAGATAAAACAGCCGGTTGCCCTTCGTCTTGTACTTCTCGTCCATGTCTTCGAGCGTCTTCTTCAGGCCTTCATAGCCCGTCTCATCGTCGAAGTTCAGCTGGCAATACTCCACCCGCTGCATGAACGGAGTCAGCTTGGCTTCGGTCTCTTCCACGCCGCCACCCTTCAGAATGCCGTCCTTCATGTCCGGCCCAAAGGTCTCTTCCAGCGGACGCCGCGCCACGCCCAGCACCGCAATATCTTCCGGCAGAAACCCGCTCTGCTCCAGGTGATACAGCGCCGGCAGCAGCTTGCGCTTGGTCAAATCGCCGGACGCGCCAAAGATCACAACGATGCAGGGATCAGGCCGCCGCTCCAGATGCTGGCTCGCCTCAAGCGCCGCCGGACTCACATTCACTTGCGTAGTCGACATAAATCTTCTCCTCGTACTTGTCTTGCTCGAAGTCAGCGCCACAACCGGCAAAGCCGCCGCAACCGCGCTGCTTCCTGCTCACTGCTTGCTAGAGCTTCTTAACGGCGTGTCCGCCAAATTCGTTACGCATGACCGAAAGCATGCGGTCCGTAAAGTTGTTCTCTTCCCGCGAACGCAGCCGCCGAATCAGCGACTCCGTAATCACCGGCGCCGACACGTTCAGATCGATCGCCTCATACACCGTCCAGCGGCCCTCGCCGCTATCCGGCACATACGCTTCCAGGCCCTCGAGCTCCGGGTTCTTCGACAGCGCATCCGCCGTCAGGTCCAGCAGCCACGAACGAACCACCGACCCATACCGCCAGATCTCGGCAATCTGCGTCAGGTCCAGCCCCAGCACCTTCTTGGCCTTCATGATCGAAAAGCCTTCCGCGTACGACTGCATCATCCCGTACTCGATGCCGTTGTGAATCATCTTCACAAAGTGTCCAGCGCCCGAAGGCCCAACCCGCCCCCAGCCCGTATCCGCCGAAGGCGCCAGCGCCTCAAAGATCGGCCGCAGCCGCTCCACCACGTCCTCATCGCCGCCGATCATCATCGAGTACCCCTCGGTGATGCCCCAGATCCCGCCCGACGTTCCGCAATCCACAAACTCAAAGCCCTGCGGCTTCAGCTCATCATGCCGCCGCTGCGTGTCCTTGTAGTTCGAGTTGCCGCCATCGATAAAGATGTCGCCTTTCTCCATCAGCGGCTTCAGCTTCGCGATCGTCTCATCCACCGGATCGCCCGAAGGCACCATGATCCAGATCGCCCGCGGAGCCTGCAGGTTCTTCACCAGGTCTTCCAGCGTGTTCACGCCAACCGAGCCGGCCGCCGTCAAACGCGCCACAGCGTCTGCCGAAAAATCAAAGCCGACAACTTTGTGTCCGGCCTGGTGCAAGCGCTCGGCCATGTTGCCGCCCATCTTGCCAAGACCGATCAGTCCAAGTTCCATGTCCCTCATCCTTGGGCAGTCACAAACCGCCTCTTAAAGAGTAATCCCAATCTCTGTCAATGCCGAATCCAACTGATCGGAAGATTCACTCGAATAGCCCCTCAATTCCCGCCTGCAAATGCCCGAACCCGTTTGCCATTCAGCTCTTGCAAATTGTTCACGCTGTCGCCCCAGGCACCGCTCTCACTTTCCTTCCGGAAAATCCGCTCCCACCGTCACCGCTTCCCACTGGTCCAGCTCCCGCTTCCACTCCCGCAACTGGTTGGTCCAGCGCGTGTAAGCAATCCGACCCAGCACCAGGTGCAGCGGAGGCTCCGCCGCATTCACCGCCGTCACAATCGCCTCGACGGCCTTCTGCGGATCCCCGGGCTGCTTGCCGCTCTGCGTCTGGAAGTACTCCCGCGCCTTTCCGGCTGACGGAATGTAATCCGGAATCACCGTCTGCGCCTCCACCCCCGACCGCCCCAGAAAGTACGTCCGAAACGGCCCCGGCTCAACAATCGTCACGTTCACTCCCAACGGCTTCATCTCTCCGGCCAGCGCCTGCGACAACCCCTCCACCGCAAACTTCGTAGCGTTGTAATACCCCCACCCCGCTCCGCCAATCAGCCCGCCGATGGACGACAAATTCACAATATTGCCCTTCCGCCTCGCGCGAAACTGCGGCAGAAACGCCTTCGTCACATTGATCAGCCCAAACACATTCGTCTCGAACATCGGCTTGTACTCATCGGCGGTCACTTCCTCAATCGCTCCATTCACGCCATAGCCGGCATTGTTCACCAGCACATC
The DNA here is from genome assembly GCA_040388825.1 of Acidobacteriota bacterium. GTDB lineage: Bacteria > Acidobacteriota > Terriglobia > Terriglobales > Acidobacteriaceae > Granulicella. The sequence continues at coordinate 38,756 of JAZKBC010000081.1, forward strand.
CACATGCCCCACGCGAGCCATCGTGTCCGCAAACGCCCGATCGATGCTGTCCTGCTTCGTCACATCCAGCTCAAGAATCACCGCATTCCCCGGATACTTCTGCGCCAGCCCCTCCAGCGTGTCAATCTTCCGAGCCGTAGCCACGACCATCTCGCCCAGCGAGCACAAATACTCCGCCAGCAGCCTCCCAAACCCCGTTGAAGCTCCGGTAATGAACCAGACCTTGCCATCGCCGTGCGCCGTTCCCTGTGCTGCCGTTGCGTTCGTCATACTCATGGGATGATGCAAACGTAAGCCGAGATGCTGAATCGCCGCCGAATGCCCAACCAGCCACCCATCGCCGCCCACGAACTCTTCCCCATCATCGACGCCGCGCTGGCCTCCGCTGCCGAACGCTCCGGCCACTGGCTGGCCTGCCGCCCCGGCTGCCACCAATGCTGCATCGGCGTCTTCCCCATCTCCGCGCTGGACGCCGCCTACCTCCGCGAAGGCCTAGCCTCCGCCCCCGCCGACACGCGCAACCGCATCCTCACCCGCGCCCAAACCAACCGCGAAGCTCTTCTCGCCCTCGGATTTCCCGGCAATCCAACAACCGGCGAGCTCTTCACCGAGCCCCACCACGAAGAAGCCTTCGAAGACTACGCCAACGACGAACCCTGCCCCGTCCTCGACCCCGCCACCGGCACCTGCGACCTCTACGCCCACCGCCCCGTCCAATGCCGCACCTTCGGTCCACCCGCCCGCGACGAAGAAGGCGCCCTCGCCGTCTGCGAGCTCTGCTTCATTGATGCGCCCAACGAAGAAATCACCCGCTGTGAAATCGACCAAAGCTGGCGCGACCTCGAGCAGCAACTGATCACCGCCATCGACCCCGAAGACCGCCCCACGCTGGTATCCTTCGCTCTGCTGTCCGGCCTCTGATTCGAGACGCCTCAAGATCATTAGCCCTACCGACGGAGACGCCATGACTCTGCACTACGCCTCAGCCATCAGCCTGCTCTCTTTAGCTCTGGTGCTGCCATCGGTCACCGGGCAAGCGCCATCCGAGCGCACACCCAAAGGCGAGCTTGTACCCTATGCCGCCGACCCGAGCCAACCGAGAGACGTAGCCATCACGGGAAGGGTGAAATCCTTTTACGGCGAAGTCTTCCGCCCCACGTCCGGCCAGCCCGGCACCTGGCCCGGCATCGTGTTAATCTGCCCTCGCCTCAACGAGGCTCTGCTCCACGACGCCGCCCATCTTGCCACAAACGGCTACCAGGTGCTGGCAATCGACCTCACCGGCGGCGTCTCGCTCACGGAAACCAACTCCACCACAGCCGACGACGCACAGCCACTTTCCCCGCAGCGCATGCTCGCCTCCGCCCAAAGCGCCATGGGCTTTCTGCAGGCCTGGTCGATGGATCCCGAGCTCGTAGGGGCTGTCGGATACGGAGAGGGTGGAACGCTGGCGATTCGTCTCGCTGCAGCCGAGCCACATCTGAAAGCCGCTGTCGACTTCGGAGGTCTTCAGCCGCTCGATCCAGACGCCTTCAAGGCGATCTCAAAACGAGTGCTGATGCAATCCCAAATGGTGCCGAACTTCAATTCGGCAATCGTGTTCCTCGATGCTCGCCTGAAACATCCTCGGCACTAAGCGTTTATCTCCGTGACGCCCTCATCCCCCGCCACCAGCACCAGGCTAGCCATCCCCAGAAACAACCCATGCTCCACCACTCCCACAATGTTCCGAATCTCCGCCGCCGTCTCCTCCGGCTCTTCAATCACCCCACAAGCGCAATCCAGAATGTAATTCTGCTCATCCGTCAGCACCGGTCCCGACCCATCCTTCTTCATCCGCAGCGCAGGATTCAGTCCAAGGTCCGCAA
>JAZKBC010000081.1:40633-45084 GCA_040388825.1 Acidobacteriota bacterium
CACCAGCGGCAGCGCCATCTTGATCACCTCCACTGGCAGCGGAAACTTCCCCAGCCGTTCCACAATCTTCGTCTGGTCCACAACGCAGACAAACTTCTTCGCGGCACTCGCCACAATCTTCTCCCGCAGCAACGCCGCTCCCCCACCTTTGATCAGGCTCAAACCCGGCCCCACCTCATCCGCCCCATCGATATAAATATCCAGCTCCGGCAGCTCATACAGCGTCACCACCTCCATCCCCAGCGACCGCCCCAGCTCCGCGCTCGAATCGCTCGAAGCCACGCACCGAATCTTCAACCCCGCCTTCACCCGCTCCCCCAGCGCCTTGATAAACATCACCGAAGTCGACCCGGTCCCCAACCCGACAGCCATGCCATCTTTCACCATCTCTGCCGCCCGCTTGCCAACCAACGCCTTCGCTTCATCCTGTGTCATGCCAGCCATTCTCATACACTCCGAGCCTTGAAGGCCAATCCCCAAACGCAGTTCAGGGTCTTAGTCGCGGACCTCCAATCGGCGAGGAAAGGAGGCCCACGTCTAAGACCCTGTCTGCTTACTACTCCCTATTCCCTACTCCCTACTCCCTGTTTCTACTTCTTCACCAGTCCCTTGGCCGCCTCAACCACATGCGCCACGGACACACCCAGCTTCTCCAGCGCCAGCGGTCCAGGAGCCGACGCGCCAAAGCGGTCAATCCCGATCGCCACGCCATCGCGGCCAATGTACTTCCACCAGCCCATCGTGGCTCCGGCTTCGCAGGAAACCTTGGGCACGCCGTGCGGGAAGATCGACATCTTGTAAGCCTCGTCCTGCTCTTCGAAAATCTTGAAGCTCGGCATCGAAACCACCGTCGCCAGAATCCCCGCAGCCTTCAGCTCTTCCGCAGCCTGCAGCACGGTCGTCACTTCCGAACCCGTACCCACCAGCACCACGTCCTTGCCATAAGCCTCGAGCACATACGCGCCCTTCGCGCATCCCTCAAACACCTTGTACTTCGCTGCGTCCAGCACCGGCAGGTCCTGCCGGCTCAGCGCCATAAAGCTAGCCGACTTGCGCTCCAGCGAAAGCTGCCAGCAGGCAGCAGTCTCATTCGCATCCGCCGGACGAAAATCCGTCAGCTGCGGAATCGCCCGCAGGCTCATCAGCTGCTCGATCGGCTGGTGCGTCGGTCCATCCTCGCCCAGGCCCACCGAATCATGCGTGTAGATGTACAGCGAGTGCGTGCTCATCAGCGCGCCCATACGCATCGCCGAGCGGCAATAGTCGCTGAACGTAAAGAACGTCGACCCAAACGGAATCAGCCCGCCGTGCGCCGCAATCCCGTTCACCATCGCCATCATCCCAAACTCGCGCACGCCAAAGAACACGTTGCGCCCCTTCGGGTCCACGTGGAAACTCGGCGAGTCCTTGAAGATCGTCTTCGTCGAGCTCGTCAAATCCGCCGCGCCGCCAAACAGCTCCGGAACAACCTTCGCGATGGCATTCATCACCACCTGCCCGGCGTTGCGCGTCGCTACCTGCTTCTCAGTTGGGAAAGTCGGAACTGACTTCTGCCATCCGTCAGCCATCTTCGCAGCCGTCGTGCGCTCATACTGCGCGCCCAGCTCCGGATAAGCCTTCTTGTAGGCGTCGAACTTCGCCTGCCACTCCGCCTGCGCCTTCTTGCCCTTGTCTACAGCCTCAAGCCAGTTCTTGCCGGCCTCTTCAGGAATGTAGAAGTCCTTGTCTTCCGGGAAGCCCAGGTTCTTCTTGGTCGCCTTCACAGCTTCCACACCCAGCGCTTCGCCGTGCACACCCTTCGTCCCGGCCTTCGGCGATCCATACCCGATCACCGTCCGTACCCGGATCAACGAAGGCTTCGTCGTCTCGGCCTTCGCCGCGAGGATTGCCTTCTCCAGCGCTACCAGGTCGTTGCCGTCGTCCACCATCTGCACCTGCCAGTGGTAGGCTTCAAAGCGCTTGGTCACGTCTTCGGTGTAGCTCAGGTCCGTCGGTCCATCCAGCGAGATCAGGTTGTCGTCATACAGCACAATCAACTTGCCCAGGCCCAGCGTCCCGGCCAGCGAAGCCGACTCGTGCGAGATGCCTTCCATCAGATCGCCATCGCCGCACAGCACGTACGTGTGGTGGTCCACCGGCGTGTTGCTCTCGTCGGCCTTGTCGTTGCTGTGCGCATCACCCGCAAGGTTGAACACGGCCGCCATGTGCTTCTCAGCCGTCGCCATACCCACAGCCATCGCAAAGCCCTGGCCCAGCGGTCCGGTCGTCACTTCCACGCCCGGCGTTTCGCCATACTCCGGATGCCCCGGTGTATGCGATCCCCACTGCCGGAAGCTCTGCAACTGCTCCATCGGCAGGTCATAGCCCGTCAGGTGCAGCACGCCATAAAGCAGCGCCGAAGCATGCCCGTTCGACAGCACAAAACGGTCCCGGTCCGCCCACAACGGGTCGGTCGGGTTGTACTTCATAATCTTGTGGTACAGCAGGTAAGCAATAGGAGCGCAGCCCAACGGGGCTCCCGGGTGGCCGCTGTTGGCCTTCTGCACCTGGTCAACGGCCAGGAAGCGCAGGGTGTTGATGGAAAGCTGATCTAGGGCATCTTGCTGCTGCTGTTCGGTCATTCGGTCCTCTGCGAAAAAATTGGTTCAAGCGCGCACGCTGTCCACGTGCCTTGAAGTCACAGGCCTTTCCAGTGTACTCGCCAACGGCCCATTCTCGTGAATCCCTATTGAAACTCCCGGCCCGGAATCCCCACGCCCTTTCTTCCTCACCTCCCGAAGCGCTTTCCCGGGAACAACCCACCCCTCCCGCGCGTATCCTGTCTGCGTAACGATTTGCCGCCGCCCGACCACACCCGCGGCCACCCCTTTGCACTTCCCCGGAGGATGTATGAAGTCCGCACTCTGTTCGCTCGCTGCCGCCGCCGCTCTCACCCTCACCCTCACCGGCTGCAACGTCAGCTCCGACAAGCACGGCGACAACGATAACGTGCACATCGGCACCCCCTTCGGCTCCATGAACGTCAAGACCAACGACGCCACCGACACCTCCTCCATCGGCATCGCGCTGTACCCCGGCGCCAAGCCCTACAAAGACAAGGACGACGACGGCGACAACAAGGGCAACAAGCACTCCGCCGACATCAACATGAGCTTCGGCGACTTCCACCTCGGCGTCCACGCCGCCAGCTTCATCACCCCCGACTCCCAGGACAAGGTCCTCGCCTTCTACAAGAAAGACCTCGCCCGCTACGGCGAAGTCATCACCTGCCGCGGCAACGAAACCGTCGGCTCCCCCGACCGCACCTCCCAGGGCCTCACCTGCAACGACAAGGACAAGAACCACGTCAGCACCGGCGACTCCTCCGGCAGCGAACTCGAACTCCGCACCGGCTCCCCTTCGCACCAGCACATCGTCGGCGTCTCCACCAAAGACGGCGGCACCAAGATCGGCATCGTCGCCCTCGAGCTCCCCTCCCACCTCGGCCATCACGACGGCGACACCCCGCAATAGCTCGGTCTTCCGCGAGGCGGTTGCGACCCGCCACCGCCTCGCGTAGCCTTTCCTCAGTGACCCAACCCCTCTGCCCCCGCTGCCACGCCGTCCTCCACATCGAGGACGAGGGCGCGCTCGTCTTCTGCTGGAACTGCGGCGCTCCCCAGGTCCGCCTCTCCGAGGACCTCATCACCCTCGCCGAGCAGCAGCGCAACGCCTTCCTCGGCCAGGATCTCCTCCAATCCACCGGTCCCGCCGATCCCAATCCAGACCCCTCCGCCGTCGTCTGGAAAAGCATGATCCGCATCGCCGCCGCGGTCTGCGCCTTCTTCGTCCTTCCCTCCATCTTCCTGCTTCCGCTCTCATTGCTGGTTCCCGCAATCGTCCTCCAGCTTTACGCTTCGCGCTTCCGCAAGATCCGCATCGGCTCCGCTCTCGGTGCCCGCGTCGGCCTCATCTGCGGCCTCTTCATGAGCCTCGGCATGAGTCTCGTCAGCACCATCGGCCTGCTGCTCTACCGCTTCACCACCGACCGCATGTCCGAAGTCGACACCGGCTTCCTCACCCGCCTCCAGCACCTGCAGCAGCAGGCAGCCGCCCAGGGCGACACCCCCGGAGTCGACTTCCTCACCCACTTCACCATCCCCGAGTTCCGCGTCGGCATCGTTCTCTTCACCGCCGCCCTCGGCGTCGCCCTCTTCGTCATCCTCTCCACCGCCAGCGGAGCCTTCGCCGGCTTCGTCCGCGCCCGTACCCAGACCCACACCCAAACCCGCTAGCGGCCGCCCGGCTAGTTCGCTTTGAAGGGTACGGGCTTCAGCCCGTACGTCCCTGACCAGACAGAGTTCGGGGCTTCAGCCCCGGAGGGGTTCGCGTAGCTGACACAGATTTAATCTGACGAACCCAGCCGATCTTCGCCCGCCCCGCACTCCCACCCCCTGCCCCTCCGCTGCTAT
>JAZKBC010000082.1:0-4596 GCA_040388825.1 Acidobacteriota bacterium
TCGAGCTGGTGCAGGACATGAAGATCATCCGCCTCGGAAAGCTCAACGTCATCCACGGCCACGAATACCGCTTTTCCATCAGCAACCCGGTCAACCCCGCCCGCGGGATATTCCTCCGCGGCCACGTCCACGGCAACGTTTTCTATCTCCACCCTCACCGTCGGGACGCATACGCTCATCGCTGCCTACGGTCCTTCCACCGTTCCGTTGAACTTCCTCCCCAGCCAGTCCACACCCTTCTCCGAAACCATCAACCCGCAGGACTTCACCCTCACCGCCACGCCGCCCACCGTCAGCATCCAGACTGAGCATCGCTCCTCCATGCAACTCACGCTCACCTCCATCGGAGGCTTCGCCGCTCCCATCACCCTCACCTGCGGCTCACCGCTCCCGCCCTACGCCACCTGCTATCTCCCCGCTCCGGTCCAGCTGGCCGCCAACGCCACCACGACCTTCACCTTCGGCCTCGACACCGACGGCTCCCCCAGGTTCTACGGCGCCAATCGTTCCCCCAATCTCAATCGCGTCGCCCTCGCCGCTCTCATCCCCTTCACCCTCCTCGGCTTCAAGCGCCGCCGCATCGGCAACCTACTCGCCTGCGCTCTGTTCTCGATCCTCGCGGTCACGCTAACCGCCTGCGCCAACACCTATCCCGCCCACACACCTCCCGGGACCTACACCGTCCCCATCACCGCGACGGGCACCGCCACAGGCAGCACCATCCCCACCACCCACACCCTCAACATCACGCTTACCGTTACCCAGTAGCGCTTTCGATACCCACAGATACCCGCAAATTCAGCGCGCTGTAACACCACATAGATACCGTGGTCGTATGCGCCTGAGTTTCGTCATCCCGGCCTACAACGAAGAGGCCTACCTCCCCGCCTGCATCGAGTCCATCCTCGCCCAGATTCCCCGCGAGCTCGAGCCCGACACCGAAATCATCGTCGTCAACAACGCCAGCACCGACCGCACCCGCGACGTTGCCCTCCGTTATCCCCGCGTCCACGTCGTCGACGAACCGCGCAAGGGACTCACCTTCGCTCGTCAGGCCGGCTTCGCCGCCAGCAGCGGATCGCTTATCGCCAATGTCGATGCCGATGCGCGCCTCACCCCCAACTGGGTCGCTACCGTCCTCCGCACGTTCGACGCCGAGCCCGCGCTCGCGGCACTTTCCGGCCCCTTCGTCTACTACGACCTCACGCCCCGTCAGCGCGTCCTCGTGCACGCCTTCTATCTCAGCGCGTGGATGACCTACGCCTGCAATCGCTACATCCTGCGCGTCGGCTCCATGCTGCAGGGCGGCAACTTCATTACCAATCGCGACGCTCTCGCCTCCATCGGCGGCTTCAACACGGCCATCAGCTTCTACGGCGAAGACACCGACATCGCCCGCCGCCTCAACGCCGTTGGCGAAGTCCGCTTCACCTTCGCGCTCAAGATGTTCTCCTCCGCGCGCCGCCTCAAACACGAAGGCATGCTCACCGTGGCCGCGCGTTACTCCATCAACTACTTCTGGACCACCTTCTTCAAGCGCCCCTGGTCGCAGACCCACATCGACATCCGCGAAGCCGCCGCGCTCGATCCCCAGCACGAAGCGTAAGCAGCACGAAAAAAGGAGCCGCGCTCGGGGAAGCGCGGCTCCTGCAACTCCAGCGGATCGGTTAATCCGCCAGCTCTAGACCCACTCCATTCCAACTTCCAGGTCGTTCACCCGTGGGAACACAAACCGCAGTGGAGCGGCCACGCCGCGCTTGCCGAACAGGCGCGTCATGTGGATGGTCGCCATCACTGCGGCCGGTGGCCTTCCCGTCGCCCAAAGCTGGCTCAGTTGCCGCATCTCGCCGTTCGCGTCCGGATGAAACACGCGATCGTCCCAGCGCTGCCACCCTTTGAGAAACTGCGGATAGTCCGTCACCGCGGCCAGCGTCGACTGAACAATCCTCTGCTCCCAGCGCTGCTGGTACTGCGGCATGAAGTGGATGTGGCTTCGGCGCTCCACGCGAATCTCTTCCACGAACTCCGTAAACGTTGTCGCCGAAGTAAGGTTGATGACCGCGTTCGGCTCCAGGCCATGACGGTCGCCGCCCGAGATCAGCAGCCGGCCCGTGTCTCGCGCCAGCCTTCCGGTCTCGCGATTCTCCTGTGCGTGCCGCAGACCGTTCAACTCCAGTGCATGTACGCAACTGCCGGCGCTCTGCAGAAAGCGCAGCACCTCGCTGGTGTGCAGGCAATCGCCCACCGTGTGCAGGTCCCACAGCGGATGGTTCAGCACAATCAGCACCTGCGGCGACTCATGCAGCTCGCGCAGCATTTCCAGCAGCACGGTGTCGTTCGGCGCTGCCGTGTACGCAGCGAACCGACGCATCCACTCCGCGCAGTCCCGGCTGGGCAAATTGTGAATGCCGAGGTGAAACTCCGTCTGGCCCCAGGGCGCCGACCACTCCACCGACATCGGTATATGCCTCGAGCTCGGCAGTGTCCGCAGCAGCAGCGCGCCTTCCATCGTGTCATGGTCCGTGATCGACACCAGCGGATACAGCCCGGTCTTGGCGATCTGCCGCGACTCCACCTCCCACGCCATCTTCGGCTGCAGTGGCGGCCGCCAGTTCGCGCGAACAAAGTCCAGCTTCACTCCGTAGCGCTCGCGGCACAGATTCTCATAGTGCGTCTGCAACCGCGCCACTCCCGGAAACCGGACGCCCATCGCGTGGATGAAACTGAGCGTCTCCTCCGAGAAGCTCGTATGGCTATGCAGCGAAACTCCCGTTGACCACTCCGCCACCGCGAGTGGTTCTTTCCAGCTCATCGAAATCCTGCACTTCGGCTCCATAGCCCTCTCCCCTCAAGTCCTTTTGTCGCTACATCAAGAGTGGCGAAGTCGCATTCAATCCCAGTCATCGCTCGGTCAAAACCGCGTCAATTCTCCTCAGGTTCCTCACAGGGCACCCCTGCGATTTCATCGTCCTGAAATATCCCCAAACCGTTCCGCTCTCCAGTGCGTCCTATCTTCAGAGCTGTGTGCAACCTGCAGCCCTCGGAGCCTTGAATGAACGTCCGCAGCATCCCGCTTTTTCTCGCCGCACTCTGCACTCTCGGCTGCAATGCCGCTACGCACAAGCTCCTCCCTGCGCCCACAGTTGACGACACTCTTGCCGCTGCCCACGGCAAGCAAACGGCCATCTTCGCCGGTGGATGCTTCTGGGGCCAGCAGGCTGTCTTCCAGCGCGTCAAAGGAGTCGTCGCCACCACCGCCGGCTACGATGGCGGAGCCGCCTCCACCGCCACCTACGACCAGGTCACAACCGAAACCACTAACCACGCCGAGAGCGTGAAGGTCGTCTACGATCCTGCAAAGATCACTTACGGCAAGCTGCTGCAGATTTTCTTCTCCGTCCACGACCCCACCACCCTCAACCGCCAGGGTCCCGACGTTGGAACGTCCTACCGCTCGGCCATCTTCTTCACCACGCCCGAGCAGCAGAAGATTGCCTCCGCCTACATTGCCCAGTTGGAGGCTGCGCACGCCTTCCCGCATAAAATCGTCACCCAGGTCGTCCCCAACAAGGGCTTCTATGACGGCGAGTCCTACCACCAGGATTACGCGTATCACAACCCGAACAACCCCTACATCGAGGTCTGCGACCGACCGAAGATCGCCACTCTGAAGGCCGACTTTCCCGACCTCTACGTCGAATACACCCCCAAATAAAGGCCACTCATCCCAAACCCGCGCCGGTCATCCCCGTCTGCATGCTGTAATAGCTGCCAAAGGGGATTTCCGATGCTTCGTCGCACCAGCACGTTTGTGCTCACGTTCACGCTCGCCTCCGCCGCATTCACTGCCTCCGCCCAAACACCTCCGCTGCAGGGTGTCCAGCTTTCTGACATGGACAAGACCGTCGCTCCCTGCGACAACTTCTACGACTACTCCAACGGCGCCTGGCGCGCGGCCAATCCTATCCCCGCCTCCATGGATCGCTGGAGCCGCCGCTGGCAAGCCGGCGAAGTCAACAAGGATCAGCTCCGCATCATCCTCGACGACATCTCGTCGAAACCGCAGCCTCTCGGCTCGCCCAACCAGCTCAGCGCCGACTTCTACGCTGCCTGCACCGATACCAAGGCCATCGACGCCGCCGGCATCACGCCGCTCAAGCCTTACCTCGCGCAGATCGCCGCCGTCCACGACATCGCCTCGCTCAATCACGAGATTGCGGAGTTGCATGTCTTCGGAATCTCGGCGCCGTTCTCCGTCAGCTCTACACAAGATCCCCACGATCCGACCCGCGTGATCGCCGAGATCGGTGCCGCTGGCCTCGGGCTTCCGGACCGCGACTACTACACCAAGACCGAGCCCCGTTTCGTCACCGCGCGTGCCAATTACCTTGTGCACATCGCCAACATCCTCAAGCTCGCTGGCGACTCGCCCGCACAGGCCGCTGCCGAAGCGCAAGCGATCATGACCTTCGAGACTTCGCTGGCCAAGGCCTCACTCGACAACGTCGCTCTGCGCGATCCCCACGCCATCGATCACCCGCTCCATTTCGATGGACTCGCGAAGATGACTCCGCATCTCGACTGGGACGCGTTCTA
>JAZKBC010000082.1:4606-7504 GCA_040388825.1 Acidobacteriota bacterium
TCTACGGTGAAAACAAGCTTCCCAAGAGCGATCTCTCCGTTGATCAACCGGTGTTTATGGCCGAGGTGGAGCACCAGCTCGATTCGACGTCCATCGCCGACTGGAAGACGTACCTGCGCTGGCAGCTCATCAACTTCTCCGCACGTTACCTGTCGCAGCCCTTCGTTGATGAAAGCTTCAACTTCTACTCCCGCCAGCTTGCCGGCGTTTCCGAGTTGAAGCCCCGGCCCACGCGCTGTGCCGAAGCCACCGACGCCTATCTTGGTGAAGCTCTGGGCCAGGAGTACGTCAAGCGGTACTTCCCGCCCGAAGCCAAGAAGCGTGCCGCCGACCTCATCGCCAATCTGCTCTCGGGCATGCATGACTCCATCGCCGCTGCGCAGTGGATGACGCCCGAAACCCGCAAGCGCGCCTTTGAAAAGCTCGCCACCTTCAACGTCAAGGTTGGCTATCCAGATAAGTGGAAGGACTACTCTTCGGTCAGCATCAAGCGTTCGGCCTACTTCGCCGACACCCTGGCAGCCATCCGCTTTCAAATCGCGGACGATTACTCCACCATTGGCAAGCCCGTCGATCGCACTCGCTGGAGCATGACCCCACCCACCTCCAACGCCTACTACACCCCGCTCATGAACGAGATTGTCTTCCCCGCCGGAATTCTGCAGCCGCCGGCCTTCTCGCTTGGCTATACGGATGCGGTGAACTACGGCGCCATCGGTGTCGTCATAGGCCACGAAATTTCCCACGGCTTCGACGACCAGGGGGCGCAGTTCGACGCGCAGGGCAAGCTCGAAAACTGGTGGACCCCCGCCGACCTCGAACAGTTCCACAAACGCACCGCTTGCGTCGCCCACCAGTTTGACGGTTACACCATCGACGGCCCTGGCGACATTCACATCAACGGCAAACTCACCCTGGGCGAATCCATCGGCGACCTCGGTGGGCTCAACATCGCCTACCGGGCCTTCAAAAAAACTCCGCAGGGCCAGTCGGACGCCAAGCAGGACGGCTATACCCCCGACCAACAATTCTTCATCGCGTGGGGCCAGTTCCGCGGCGACGAAGTCCGCCTCGAATCCCAGCGCCTCGGCGTTCAGGGCGACCCGCATCCGCTAGCCAAGTATCGCGTCATCGGCCCCATGTCCAACTTCGCTCCGTTCGCCGCCGCCTGGAGCTGCAAAGAAAGCAGCACCATGTCCAGGCCAGTCGCCGACCGTTGCATCGTCTGGTAGCGAACGAGTGCCAGCGGCGGAGCGGTGGGCAGGGGCTGGTTCGGCTAGAATTGGCGCACCCATGATTCTCTACGCGATCGTTCTCGGCATCATCGTTGTGACGCTGCTTGGGGTCTCGCTTGCCCGGCTGGGCTCGGTGAAGACCAAGGCGGATTACCTGGTGGCAGGGCGTTCGCTGCCGGCGTTTGTGCTGGTGTTTACGCTGCTGTCGAGCTGGATCGGTTCAGGCTCGCTGCTGGGCGGGGCCGAGAATGCGTACAGGCACGGGTTCGCGGCGCTGTGGCAGTCGGCCGGCGGATGGGCGGGACTGGCGCTGATCTACTTCATTGCGCCGCGGGCGAGGAAGTTTGCGCAGTTCACGATTCCGGATCTGCTGGAGTCGCGTTACAACCAGACGGCTCGCGTGCTGGGCGTGATTGCGGTGCTGTTTACTTACACGGCGATCACAAGCTACCAGTTCATCGGCGGCGGTGACATTCTGCACCTGATCTTTCCGCAGATCACACCGTTGACGGGGCGCTACATCCTTGCCGGGTTCGTGATCGTGTTTACGGCGATCGCCGGGATGAGTTCGGTGGCGTACATGGACGTGGTGATCGGGATGCTCGCGACCGTGACACTGATCGTGGCGCTGCCGGTTCTGGTTCATCATGCGGGCGGATGGGCGGGTGTTCGATCGGTGCTTCCGGCGACGCACTTCCAACTGTTCGGCGATCTGCACCCGATCAGCAGTTACACGATGACGCACGCGGATGGAACGACGGACCGGGTGCAGTCGGCGCTGGCGATCTTTCTGCCGACGTGCCTGCTGATGCTGGGCAACCAGTCGATGTATCAGAAATTTTTCTCGGCCAAGACGGAGAAGGACGCGACGCGAGCGACGATTGGGTGGATTGTCGGTACGGTGATCCTGGAGACGGTCATTGTCGCGGTGGCCGTCGTCGGCTCGGCGCTGTTTCGGACCGGGGAAGTGGCGAACAGCCCTCGTGAGGTGCTGGCTTATAGTGCGACGCATGCGTTTGTAGGCAGCTCTGCGCTGAGCCTGCTGGGAGCGCTGATGGTGGGGGCGATCTTTGCCAAAGTTGTTTCGACGGCGAATAACTATTTGTTTTCGCCTGCAACCAACCTGGTGAACGATGTGTTCGTGCGTTACGTCAGGCCGGAGGCGTCGAACAAGAGCGTTTTGCTGGTGAGCCGGTTGATGGTGGTGTTGCTCGGAGTGTGGGCGCTGGTGCAGTCGATTGCGGTTACGAGTGTGCTGAAGAAGAGTCTGCAGGCATACACCATCTATTCAGCTGCGCTGACGCCAGTGATCCTGGCGGCGTTTTTCTGGAAGCGGGCGACGGCGGCGGGTGCCGTTGCGAGTATTGCTGCGGGAACGGCTGTAACTCTTTCCTGGGACACGGTCTCGCCGCATTTGCCGGATGCGATCGGGTCGCAGGATGCGATTCTGCCAGCGCTGCTGGCTTCGCTGCTTGGTTTGTTCGTCGTAAGTCTATTGACGGCGCCGCCCAGCGCGAAGCAATTGGCGCCGTTTGCGGAATGACTGGACGAGGAGGCTGTGGGCTGCATCTAACCGGCGAGTGAGTGAGTTAATGCTCGCTGAGGAGACAATGCCATGGCTTCGACCAAACCGCTTCCGGCTACTGATAGTGCAGAGGATCTG